>DATEKC010000138.1:0-17281 GCA_035277665.1 Terriglobia bacterium | reverse complement strand
GGCCGGGCATTCATTTCACTCCTCAAACTTCATAGTTGGTCATCGGCAGGTGAGATGGCGAAGAGGCCTTCCGCCGCCAGCGTGCCACTCCGGCAAGACCAAAGGGCCCGATCCTTTTCCACATAAAGAATTTCGGAGGGTCCCATCCCGCATTTCACGAGTGTGGATAATATCCGCTGCGAGCCTGCACTTTGAAGTCGTCGTGAGTGACGCGAACCTTGATCTTCCGAAACCCTGAATCTTTCCTGGCGTTGGATGGCGTGTACCCGAGGAGATACTGCGTTCGCAGTTCGTTCGCGATCTCCTCGAAGGCGGCCGAGGTATCCTCGATCTTCTTAACTTTGATAACGCTTCCTCCGGTCTGCTCGCAGAGTTTGTGCAGGACGGAATCTCCATTGAATCCCATGTTACCGAATCCGTAGAAGGCACGATCAACGATATCGATGGCATAAATGATGCAATCGGATTTCTGTGCGGCTTCGAGCGCCTGGCCAAGCTTTTCCTGGCTCCCCTGGTCTTCGCCATCGGTGAGGAGGATCAGGACCTTGCGTCCGACTTCATGACTCATCAATTCGTTGGCGGCCAGATACACTGCGTCATAAAGATGCGTGCCGCCGATGTTGCGGCCTGGCAGCGGCGAAGGCAGCACGCCGTGGCCGCCGCCGTTGATAACGGTTTCATCGACGGCTTTGTCCAGCATGCGTTGATCGGTCGTGAAGTCCTGCAGAAGTTCCACCTCAAGGTCAAAGTGGATGACGCAAGTCAGGTCCTTGGGCCGAAGGACCTGATGGAGAAATGCCTTGGCTTCGTTTTGCTCGGCGTCCAGAACTCTTTCCTGGCTCGGACTCGTGTCGACCATGATAGCGAGAGTCAATGGCGTGTCTGTTTCGCGGTTGAAATAGGTAATCTGTTGCGGAATGTTGTCTTCCTTAATTTCAAAATCATTTTTGGTGAGATCAGGAATGAGTCGCCCGTGGTTGTCTCGAACCACAGCATAAACGTTCACTACCTCCGTTGTGACTTTCAGCGTCGGCCCATTTGATTGCGGAACCTCCTGCGCCGCGGCGGCGGCCACGGCAGAAAACACCAGCAGAAGCATGCAGCTCGCTATTGATGCGGCCCCCAGGCACCCGGCGATATTCTTCTGTTCCCGTTTTGCCATAAGATTTCCCCTCACTCTCAGTTTACTTGGATGCAGGGGAAAACACTCGCGCATTGCCATTTGGAGCGGAAGGAAAGTTCAAGGTGGCGATGCAAAATCGTTTCTGTGCGACGAAAAAAGAGAGAGAAGAGAATTTTTTTCGTTTCAATTCCAAATGGCCACTTCACTTTCTTCTTGACAAGAATGTCGACTGTCACTATACATTGTGACTGAGCACGCGCTCCGTCAGTTTTAATACTGACGCGATCTCACAACGTTCGAGAGGAGAATAGAATGGCAGTAGCCAAGAAGAAATCGAAAGCAAAGCCGAAGGCCAAAGGAAAGTCGAAAGCCAAGGCGAAAAAGAAGAAGAGGTAACACTCTTCACTCAGATTGAAAGAGCAGGTTCGGGGATGCAGCGATGCATCCCCGAATTTTTTTGGCAGTTTTTCCCCGCGCCCAACGTACTTCCGCTTTCTGCTTGTCTTCGAAACGCATTTATTTCGATGGGTAATCTTCCGGCGCATTCAATTCCCGCGTTGTTTCATCAACCGGTTCGAGTTCCGGAATGGGGCCGCCCGTGACTGCGCCCAGTTCCCTGAACTTGCGGACGGAAGGCAGCACGCGCGACTCGAGCGACCCCACTGCGCGGTTGTAATCCTCGGTTGCATGTTTCAGAGCTGAGCCGATCCCTTCAAAATGCCCCAGGAATGTCCGCACGCGTTCATAAAGGTCTTTCCCAAGCGCGCTGATCGCCCGCACATTCTCGGCAATCTGTTCCTGCCGCCATCCAAACGCCACCGCGCGCAGCAGGGCGATCAGCGTGGTGGGCGTCGCGATCACCACATGCCTCTGCATTCCGTCTTCCAGCAGCGTGCGGTCCTGCTCAAGCGCGGCGCTGAAAAAAGATTCGCCCGGCAGAAAGAGCACGACGATTTCGGGCGCGGGATCAAACTGGTCCCAGTATGCCTTGGCCGAGAGTTCTTTCATCCGGTCGCGCACGAGTTGCGCGTGCCGGGAGAGTTTTTCCTTCCGCTCGTCTTCGGTAGGCGCAGCCGCCGCATCCAGAAAGGCTTGCAGGGGCGCCTTGGCGTCCACAGCAATCTCGCGGCCGTTGGGCAGGTGGACAATCATGTCCGGACGCTGGCGCCCCGTGGCGGATTCAAAATTTTCCTGCTCGGTAAAATCGCAGTGCTCCGACATGCCCGCCAGTTCCGCAACACGCCGCAGCGTCATTTCTCCCCAGCGGCCTCGCACGGCAGGGCCGCCCTTCAGCGTATTGGCCAGGGTTCCTGTTTCCTTCTGCAATTGCTGGTTCACCACCGCCAGGTTGCGGAGTTGTTCTTCCAGCGACCCGTAGGCGCTTTGCCGGGTCTTTTCCATCTCCAGAATTTGTGCTTCGTAGCGTTTCAGGGTTTCAATGAGCGGGCTGACGAGTCCCTTGATGGCCTCTTCGCGAGTTTCAAGCTCGCCCTTGGCCTGGGTCTGGATGGTTTCAAACGTGCTTCGCGCAAGCTCGATAAAGGCCTGGTTGTTGCTCTTCAGGGCTTCTGAGGAAAGAGCCTGGAACACATCTTTCAATTTCTCACGCGCTTCTTCCAGCATGCGCTTCTGGTCTTCCAGGTTCGCCTGCGATTCGGCCAGGCGCGTTTCCGCCGCCACGCGAAGGTTGCCTTCACTCCTGTTCTGTTGCTCGGTTGCGGCTAATTTGGTCTGGAGGTCCGCGACCTGAGAGCGAAGCTCGACTGCCATGCTCTCCGCAGCCCTCGTTTTTCCTTCAGCTTCGATTTGCAGTGCCGAAAGCGCGGAGTTCCGGCGCAGGCCGGCCACCAGCCATCCGACCACTCCTCCAACAGCAATTCCCACTATGAACAGGATCCAAGGATTCATAAGTTCTCCCGCCTCTTTACCGACATCTTAGAGCCAGCATGGATCAAAAATCTTCTTCGTGTGCAGGGCAGATCGGAACAAATTCGCAATATTTGCACACAAAGCCCGGCGTGGCAGGGAAAATCATCCGGCGGATTTCCTCCGCAACGCCGAGGACCTTCTGCTGCACCGCGTCCAGTTCTTTCTTCGTCCTCACGCTCGCCACCGCCTGATTGTTCGTGAGGTTGTAGAAAACCACGCTCTCAGGTTCAAGCCCCAGATGGTTCTCTGCCGCCAGAGCATAGACGGAAAGCTGAAGACTCTTGTCAGCGTCCTTCTGTGTTCGAGGCCGTCCGGTTTTGTAATCGACAAGCTGCACAAGCCGCGGCTCACTCGGCCTGACTGGATTGATCTGGTCGATGCGGCCTTCGAGCACGACGTCCTGCATCGCAAGTTCAAAGTGCACTTCCATTCGCACGCCGTCCGCAGAGATGGGCATCGCGTTGTGGCGATCCGTAAATTCCCGAAGCTGGTTGAGGCCTGATTTCTGATAGGTCTCTTCCTGGTAGGAATCCTCGAAGCCCACGCCCTTCCAGGAGCCGAGATAAAACCGCGTCAAATCCTCAAAAGCGACCTTTCCCTCTTTGCGCAGTTTGAAATAATGGCGCACGGACTGATGCATAATGTTGCCAAACGTCAGCGTAGCCTGTGGGCCGGTTGGAATCCGGTAGAGGTGGCTGAATTTGAATTTCAGCGGGCAGTCGATATAGGTCTCAACAGCCGTCGCGCTGAGACGAAGCTTTCCATCGGATGGTGCGGCGGGAGCCGCCTGTGCCCATTCCGCCAGCGGCGGACGGATGGTGTCGGGGGCGGGAGAAGGGTCTCCGAAAAGAGCCGGCTGTGACGGATGATTGCTGCGGGCGCTCTTTCTTGCCGGTGGAACGGCGGGTTCCTTCTTTTCAACTGCTTCCCTCGTTTCCGGCGCTTCTTCAAACTCAATCTTTGCGATGTCACTTCCTTCCACCGCCTTGTCGGAGAGAAGATCGTCAATGAAGACGGATGCTTTTCTCCCCTTCATGCCGACGCCTGAAACGTAGAGCTGTTCCTGCGCACGCGTCATCGCAACGTAAAAAAGGCGGCGCTCCTCTTCGAGATGGAGGTTGGCGGGCGGCACCGGCCCTTTGCGAAGCTCGTCAGGAAATTCAATGACAGGTCTTTGTTCTCCATGAGGAAAGCGCCGCGAGGCAACGCTCAGAATGAAGACAACGGGAAATTCAAGGCCCTTGGACGCGTGGACGGTCATCATCTGGATGGCATCCACATGTGCTGCAGGTTCCGGCGCTTCTATTTTCCCGCCTGCTTCCAGAAAGTAACCGAAGTATTCCATGAATTCCGGCAGCTTCCGGGTCTCGCTCTTTTCCTCCCAGGTCTCCAGGAATTTCTTGAAGGCTTCCAGACAGGCTGCATCGCTGCCGCCGGAGACGAACTTCAGTTCAAGAAGCTCCGTCATCCGGTCCAGAAGCGAGGCCATCGAAATGTGCTCAGCTTTCTTTCTGCATTCGCTGAGAATCGATTTCAGTTCCTGCCAGCCCGTGCTCAGGAGATCAGCTTGCAAGAGCGAATGCTCGGTTTGCCGGATGGCGTCGTAGATCGAACACCGGTCCCGCGCAGCCTGTTTGCGCAGGTCCAGGGCCAGCCGCTCCGGAAACTTCCAGCGGCGCGCCAGCAGCACTCGCGTGAGGCTGACGTTGTCATGCGGGGAATGGACAAGGCGCAGATAGGCCAGCAGGTCGCGAATGACCGTCGCAGAAAGCAGTGAGAGCCCCCGGATGATGAAGGGAATCTTCCTTTGGCGGAACTCGCGCACCAAGAGGTCGCGGTGGCTGTGCGCCCGATATAGAATAGCGATTTCTGCGAAAGCTCGTTTCTTCCGAACCAGGCCCTGGACCAGCCCGGCTACCCCGGCGGCCTCCACTTTGTAGTCGGGAGAGGAGAGCAGCAAAATGTTTGCACCCTCCGGATTCTCCGTCACGAGCCTGGGTTTGCTGCCGTCGCGAGTGTTCCGGGCGATCACGGCATCCGAAGCCCGCAGGATTTTTCGGGTGGAGCGGTAATTGCGGTTAAGATACACCTCTTCGGGTGCGGGAAACACCTCCTTGAACATGTCGAAGGTGCCGTGCGCGGCGCCACGAAACCGGTAGATCGCCTGGTCAGGATCACCCACTGCCGTGATGTTGAAGGGTGGCGCAACCAGGCGCTTCAGCAGTTGCACCTGCCCGTAGTTGCTGTCCTGAAATTCATCCACCAGGATGTAACGGAACTGTCGGTGGTACTCTTCCAGAGTTTCCGGCTCGCGGTCCCAGAGATGGACCACTTCACTGATCAGGGTGCCGAGGCTTGAATAACCGGCGTCCTCGATGAGGCGCCGGCTGGTTCGAAAGACCCGCGCAAGTTCCTGCTGCTTTCGGAGCTCTTCTTCTTGCAGCAGGCGTTCAGCAGGGTCGAGTGATGCCGCACGCGCCTGGAATTCGCTTTCGCATTTGCGGACGTACGCCTCGTATTCTTCCGGGCCCACAAGTTCATCCTGGCACTGCGAGAAAAAGTTGTTCAGGTCGTGGAGAAAGGCACCGGGCGTGGCCAGTTTCTGGTAATACTCCAGGCCAAGCTGTTCCATTCTTCGGCGGAGGAAGATCCAGACATCGACTTTGTCCAGAAGGACTCGTTCAGAATGGCGCTTGAGCAGAACCCCGTAACAAAACGAATGAAAAGTGGAGATGTGAGGGCCGGTGTCGAAGCCGGGCATTTCTTTTGTTACGCGCCACTTCATTTCTGCCGCTGCTTTTTCAGTGAAGGTCAGCGCCAGGATGTTCTCCGGCCGAAGCCCTGTCACGTTTTCAAGCAGGCGGACAATCCGTTGAGTGATGACGCGCGTTTTCCCGCTGCCGGGACCGGCAATCACCAGCAGAGGCCCTTCACCGTGCTCGACCGCTTTCCGTTGCTCAGGGTTCAGATTGTACATGCGAATTCCAAGGGCATTATTCCGCCATTCATCGTTCCGAAGCAACCGTCCAAGCGTCTTCCGACAGCCACCATGAATGTGCCCCTGGTCACAATATTGTTAAATGGCTATGTTACAATGAACAGTTTCGATATTCAGTAAAGGAGAGACCTGAGTGGCTGAAATTGATCTAATCGTAGGTCGTGAGATTCTCGATTCCCGCGGAAACCCCACGGTGGAGGCGGACGTCCGCCTTCGCGACGGTGCTTCTGCGCGGGCAGCGGTTCCTTCGGGCGCTTCCACCGGGGAGCATGAAGCCATTGAGTTGCGGGACGGCGACAAACGCCGCTACCAGGGCAAAGGCGTGCTGCAGGCCGTCGAGAACATCAACACGGTGATCTCACGCGAACTGGGCGGCCATGAAGCCAGCCATCAGTCTGAGATTGACGAGCGGCTGATTGAACTCGACGGAACTCCCAACAAGAGCAACCTGGGCGCAAACGCGATCCTGGCGGTTTCCATGGCCGTGTGCCGCGCTGCGGCGCGTTCGGCCGGGCTGCCACTCTATCGCTACCTGGGCGGAATTTCGGCGCGCGTACTTCCCGTGCCCATGATGAATGTGCTGAACGGCGGCGTCCACGCCGATAACACGGTCGATTTCCAGGAATTCATGATCATGCCCGTCGGCGCCGAAACTTTTTCCAGCGCCTTGCGCATGGGTGTCGAGACCTTTCACACGCTGAAGAAAATTTTGAAGGAGCATGGTTATTCAACTTCTGTAGGCGACGAGGGCGGGTTCGCACCGAGTCTGAAGTCCAACAAGGAAGCCATCGAGCTGATTCTTGAAGCGATTGAGGCTGCGGGATTTTCCGCTGGTCAGGACATCGCGCTGGCGCTTGATCCGGCTGCCAGTGAGTTGTACCAGGATGGCAGCTACGTGTTCTTCAAGTCAGATAAGTCGAAGAAGTCCGCAGACGAGATGGTTGAGCTCTACGCGGACTGGGTACAGCAGTATCCGATCATTTCCATTGAGGACGGTCTTGCCCAGGATGACTGGGAAGGCTGGAAGAAGCTGACGAAGGAATTGGATGACAAGGTTCAGCTTGTGGGTGACGACATTTTTGTCACGAACACCGAGCGGCTCCGCCAGGGGATCGATGAGGGCGTTGCCAATTCCATCCTCATCAAGCTGAACCAGATCGGGACCGTTACGGAAACCATGGCTGCCATTGACCTTGCCAGGCGCAATGGCTACACGTCCGTTGTCTCTCATCGCTCCGGCGAGACTGAAGATGCCTTCATCGCCGACTTTGTGGTCGGCCTTCAGACCGGGCAGATCAAAACCGGGTCTGCCAGCCGCACAGACCGCGTCGCCAAGTATAACCAACTGCTGCGCATTGAAGAGGAACTCGGCGAGTCAGCAGAATTCCTGGGCAAATCCGCCGTCGCCTGTGCATAAGTCGAAGGACCAGGGATCTGGGGTGAGGTGCTTGCGGATGAGGATTGATCCTGATAGCGTAACCAACAACCCCTAATCGCTGGTCCCTTATTCCCTTCTAAAGACTATGAAAATACCGAAACCCGTAGTACTCGTCATACTTGATGGTTGGGGGTATCGTGCCGAGCGCGAGAACAACGCCATCGCGCTTGCGCATACGCCCAACTACACTGGACTCCTGAAGGAATATCCCTCCACGCTGGTTCACACTTCGGGCGGGCGGGTAGGCCTGCCCAACGGCCTGATGGGCAATTCCGAGGTGGGCCATCTGAACATCGGCGCCGGTCGCGTCGTCTACCAGGATATCACCCGCATTGACGCCTCGATCGAGAGCGGCGAGTTCTTCCAGAAGCCCGAACTGCTGAAGCTGTTGGAAGCGGGGCGCAAAACGCGCCTGCACTTTATGGGACTGCTCAGTGACGGCGGTGTGCATTCGCACCAGCGACATCTCTACGCGCTGTTGAAAATGGCGCGCGAAAACAACGTCAATGAAGTTTTCGTCCACGTTTTCCTCGATGGCCGCGACACCGGGCCCACCAATGGCGCCGGATACGTCGACGCGCTGCAACAGAAGATGCGCGAATACAACGTGGGCCGCGTGGCTTCCGTTTCAGGCCGCTACTATGCGATGGACCGCGACAATCGCTGGCCGCGCACGCAACAGGCTTACGACGCCATAGTGAACGGCGAGGGCGTGAAGTCCCACGATCCCGTAGCAGCTATCAAGAACTCTTACAACCAGGACGTTACGGATGAGTTTGTAGTTCCCATCGTCATAACGGACCAGGAGGACCATCCCACGGCCACCATCCGCAGTGACGATGCGGTGATGTTCTTCAATTTCCGCGCCGACCGCGCCCGGCAGATGACCCGCGCCCTCACTCACTCCGATTTTGACGGTTTCGAGCGTCGCAATTTTCCCGAGAAGCTGCACTTCCTCTCGATGACGCGCTACGACAAGACATTCACCAATCCCCACGTCTTTTCTCCGCAAACGCTCAACCACATCCTGGCCGCGGTGATGGCCGAGGCGCAGTTGAAGAACCTGCGGGTGGCGGAAACGGAGAAGTACGCGCACGTCACTTACTTCTTCAACGGCGGCGTGGAAAAGGCCTTTGCGGGCGAAGACCGCATCCTGGTGCCGTCGCCCAAAGTGGCCACCTATGATCTGCAGCCGGAAATGAGCGCCCGCGGCGTGATGGAAACCGTGGTCAACGCCGTAAATGAAGGCAGTCGCGATGTCATCATCGTCAACTTTGCCAACGCCGACATGGTGGGCCACAGCGGCAAGCTCGATGCTGCTGTCAAGGCGGTGGAAACCGTTGATGCCTGCCTGGGCGAAATTTACAAGGCCGTCCGCGCCAAGGGCGGAGCAATGGTCATCACGGCCGACCATGGCAACGCTGAGCTGATGGTGGACCCTGCAACCGGCGGCCCGCACACGGCCCACACCACCAACCCGGTCCCGCTCATCCTGATTGCGGAGCAGGTCCCGCCGAAACTGCGCGACGGCGGGGCGCTGGCCGACATCTCCCCCACTCTGCTGGGACTGCTGGGCATCACTCTGCCCGCGGAAATGACCGGCCACGACCTGCGCGATACGGGATATAAAGAACCGGCCGCCGCCAAGTCCGGGCGGTGAGGTTTTTCTGTCGCCTTCCCGAGTTTTCTTGACATTGCGTCAGTCCTGCCACGCGGCGAGATAAATCTCGCGTGCCTGACCGATTGTTACTGTTCTTCGATTTTAGTAATATGTGCTCTTTCTGTGTAAGGCTGGCCGCCGATGGAGATAAGCGTCTGCCCTGAATGGCTCCTCGAAAAGCTCGCCGTCCCGCCACATGCGAGGGTTCACGTTGCGCTGCTGGCGTCTGCGCTATTTGCGTTGGCTGGCGCGCCTATCCTGATTTACGTCCCCCATATTTGCCTGATGCGGCGCTTGCTTGCGCTCCCGTGCCCTGGATGCGGGGTCCTGCACGCGATGGTAGTAACGATGCATGCGAATCTCTCGACAGCGTTGAGGACGAACGCCGCGGGGGTAGGCCTTGTGTTCCTGCTTGGTTTCCGAATTATCGCGAGGCCTGTCGCGTTGGCGTGGTCACGGGCCGGTGGGCCCGTGTCTCGTGTGTCGAGGCGCGGGGCACAGGTGGTTTTGGGCTTGTTGATGCTGGTTTGGGTACTGAGATTGATTTGAGGAGGACGCTGATGGCGGCTATTTCATGTCCGAAGTGCAACACTTTGACTGAGCGTGCAGGCTATCCGGCGTGGGTGATCATCCTGTGCATATGCCTGTTTCCCGTCGGCCTGTTTGCCCTCCTTGCCGGCCGAAAGCCGACGACCTGCGGAAATTGCCGCTTCACATGGCAGGCGTAATTGTGACGGGCTGCCCAGACGTTGATTACCTCAACGGGACAGCGTGCTCTTTGACGTATGCCGCAACGCGCGGGTCCAGGTCGGCGCCGGCCGCGCCTGGCGGAATGTAGTGGAACACCTCAGCGTACTCAACGCCATATTTCCTGCCCATTTCGCGGTTTTCTCTCAGCACAAATTCCTTGATGTAATTGCGATCGGCAGTGTCATTATCATTCCCCAGCAAGGGCAGGCGCAGATTTCGCCTGGCCAGGCTTGCCCTCAGGCGTGATCCGAGGTGCCCGCCCGGGCCTTTCGCCCGATTGGCCCAGTTCGCATCGATCTTCTTGTCAACCTGCGCGCTGATATCCACTACCCGGGTGATCTCGGGCCGCCGCGCGAAATAGTATTTGTCCTGGACCTCTTTCGGCTCGAGGCCCGCTGCGAACTGCTCAGGGTAGTCGTGTGCGCGGCCGGCCATCCAGCATGCTGCTTCCAAGCCCCTGGCCACCATGTAGTGGTCTGGATTCTCTTCATCGTGGCCCCATGGGTCCCAGCAGATTACCGTATCCGCCTTGACCAGCCTGATGATCAAAATCAGGCGGCAGATCAGCTCGTTCAGCGAAATATCGGCCATGCGATGGTTGCCATAATTCAGGTCAAAGTGCTGCTTGCAGCCCAGGGCCCGCGCCACCTGCGCGGTATCCCGCTCGTTGCCCAGCACGTTTTCGCCAATCGTTCCGGAGGTGCCGAAGCCGAGACCGGGCGAATCGCCCATATCATCATTGGTGGCGCGCACCAGATAACCCGTATAGCCCTCTCCGATGAGCTTGGCCACCGTACCCGAAGCCATCAATGGGACATCATCCGAGTGCGCCTGTACGGCGAGCAGGACTTTGCCTTTGTGCGGCTGGCCCGATGCGGGGTGTTCAAGATAAGGTTCATGCGCCGCCGGCGAAGGCGATAGCTGCGCAGCTCCTGCCAACGGAGCCAGGGCGCTTCCAGCGATCAGGTTGCCAAAGAATTTGCGTCGTAGCATGGGGGCAATTATACTCCCGTCGAGGTAGCTAAATACAAGCGTCAAACCGAATCGCGCAGCGGAGAAAATCGATCGACACGGAAACCCCTGTGGCAGGGGCGGGTCAATGTGTTGACGCGGCGCCTGGGAGCCGCTAAAAGTGGAGTCAAAAGCCGAAACCGCGCCTGAATTATTCCGCAGCCTCGGGATGCTGGATGCCACCGCGATCATCATCGGCATCGTGATCGGGTCCGGCATTTTTGTACTTCCCAATCTGATAGCCAAAAACCTTCCGTCAAGCAATGCCATCATCATCACCTGGATCGGCGCCGGTGTCCTCTCGCTTTTCGGGGCCCTGGCTTACGCCGAGCTGGGAGCAATGATTCCCGCCACGGGCGGCCAGTACATATACCTGCGCGAAGCTTACGGCCCTCTATGCGCATTCGTTTCTGGCTGGACCTTCATGCTGGCGGTTTTGTCGGGCGGCAGCGCGTGGCTGGCGGTGACGTTTTCCATCTATGCCGGCTATTTCGTACCGCTCACGCCAGACGCGGGAAAAGTGGTTGCAATTGGACTGATTGCTGTACTATCGGCAGTTAACTACCTGGGCGTCAAGGAAGGCGCCTGGGTCCAGCGTGTTTTCACTTCGCTGAAGATTGTGGCGTTGCTGGTCCTGATCGGCGCGGCGTTTCTGGTTCCACGTCATTCTGCTGTTGCGCAGTCGCCCCACCACCTCCCCTTGACCATCGGACAGTTCGACGTAGCGTTGGCCGCCTGCCTGATGGTGTATAACGGCTGGAGTTACGTCAGCTTCGTGGCGGGAGAAGTTCGAAACCCTCAGCGGAATCTGGTGCGCGCCCTGGTGATTGGGATGGCTGCGATCATCGTCCTGTATGTGTTCGCAAATCTGGCTTATCTGAGGGTAATGACCATACCACAAATTGCCACAACTGAACGCGTAGGAGCAGACCTTGCAACGCGAACGATGGGTTCCATAGGCGGGACCTTTGTGTCCCTCGCCGTTCTGCTTTCGATTATCGGCGCAGTGAACGGCTGTGTTTTGACAGCCGCCCGCCTCCCCTTCGCCCAGGCGCGCGACGGATTGTTTTTCGCGCAGTTTGGAAAGGTCCATCCACGGTTTCAGACGCCGGGCACCGCGATTGTGTGGGGAGGAGTCTGGACCGCTGCGCTCATCCTCACCGGCTCGTACGACACACTCTATTCCTACTCCATCGTTGCGGCGTGGGTTTTCTACACCATGAGCGTCGCGGCCGTTTTTGTGTTGAGGAGAAAACAACCGCGTCGCGAGCGGCCCTACAAGATGTGGGGCTATCCGTATACCATGTGGCTCTTCGTGGGCGTGTCGGTCTGGTTTGTCGTGGATGCTTTCCTGGCACAGCCCTGGCCTTCATTCATGGCCTTGGTGATTATTGCCACAGGCGTGTTGGCCTATTGGATTTGGCGAAAGGTGGTGCCGGTTTAATAGCAGATGTCAGCCACTCCACCGTCGCAGAAGTTGCGCCGCGATCCGCCGCCCTAATGCCCGCGCGCGAGGATGCGCTTCCAGCGTATCCACGCTTCATCGCGGGCTTTCTGGTTGCCCGGGTTGGCGTCGGGCTCTTCGCCCGCGCGCATGAATCCGTGGCCAGCGCCCGCATATGTGACAGGCTCGTAGATTTTGCCCGCGGCTTTCATCTCTTCCCGCGCGGTGGGAATGGTGGCGCCGATGCGGTCGTCATTGCCGGCATAGAATCCATACACCGGAGCGTTGATGTGAGCCACGGCGTCGGCAGGGGGCGGCGGTCCGTAGAAAACAAAAGCTGCGGAGAGATCGGGCCGGTTGGTGGCAAAACGGAAACTTTGCCCGCCGCCCCAGCAAAAGCCGGCCACGTAGAGCTTGCCGTTCGCGGAAGGAATCTTGAGCGCATAGTCGGCGACGGCGTTGAGATCGCGGGTAATCCGGTCGGGATTGAGCATGCTGACCGCCTTGACGGCCCCGCCCTGGGGAAAAGCGGAACTCCCGCCGCCGTTCGGCCCCATGCCGGAAAGCAGGTCGGGAGCAACGGCGATGTAACCGGCTGCGGCGACCTGGTCGGCGAGGTCCTGCACCCAATCCGTCATGCCGAAGATTTCGTGAATAATCAGCATCACGGGCCGCTTGTTGCTCACCTCGGGATAGACCACGAACGTTTGCACGCTGCGGCCGTCGTGCTTTACAGTGACCCACTCGCGGTGCCTGGGTGATTGGTCGACTTTGCTCCGCGCCCACTCCTGCGCTGAAACGATCGGTGCGCAAAAAAGGAGCAAAAGGGCCAGACTGGGAATCAGAGTTCTGCCTTTCATCGTCCCTCCCTGCGTGCGGTAGTCACCGCCCATGGTTGCTTCCGAATATTCCCCGGGGGATTGAGGCCATCATAAGCAAAGATCGGAAGGCTGGCAAGAGGAGCGTGAGCAGCAGGGCAGCAGCAGGCGATGATGAGCGCGTCTCAGGGGCAGCTAGCACTCTGTGCCGGGTGCGGATTGTACGGCGGCCTGCCATTGCCGGACGTGCTCATCCAGCTTGCGAGCCCGGCACTTTGGGCAGAGCTGGCGAGGGGTGCGCGGTGGTGGGCCCGTGAGAAAGACGATCTCCTCACCACACCGCTTGCAATGCAGGTTCAACTGGGGGAGCGGGAAATAGGGCTCGAGGCAATGCCCTTGAGCATGGGGCAGGGCGCGCCGAAGCGCCGCGTACTGTTTAAGGCTGAAGCCGTAAACGTGGGAGATGTGCAGAAATTGCAGTTTCTCGAGACCGTGCAGCGCGTCGAGCCGCCCGTCCTGCGGCCAGATGCCCATCAGGGCCAGCGATTCCAGCGCGGCGGCCTTGCGCAAAGGCTCGAAGGATTCCACCTCGAGGCAGCGGCGTGAAGCGTCCCAGCTTGGAATGGTGGAAAATGACAGGGCGCCCAACTCCCGTAATGCCGCGATGGGTGACAACGACGTAATGCGCCGGAAATGGCGCATCGCCAGGCAACGAAGGCTCTGTAGAAACTCGAGGCCACTCAGGGTTGGCGGGTCTTCCAGACTCAATGCACGCATTTTGGGCAGGCGGCCCAGGGGTGAGAGCGACGTGTTGCGTGGCTCCATCAGTTTTACGACGGTGAGAGCAGGCCATCGCGCGAGCGACTCCAGGTGGGCATCGGTCGCACCCGCCAACCAGACGCCTTGCAGGCCCTTGAAGTCATCCAGAACGCTGAGGGGCGCCACGGCTGGATTTACGTGGACAAAACGGGCGTCAGGATCGTGTGGCTTGGGCCCGCCGGCATGATGCCACTGCTGGGCCTTAGGCAGGTAGAATTCGTAAGGGTAGGCCAGTGCATCCATGGCATACTCGCAGAGCTTCTGAGTTGTGTTCCCACGCAGGAGCGGAGCCCGTTTTCAAAATGCTCGCCGGTTGGCGGGCCATTCTCGTAACTTCCCCCGGCTTGCCGTTTTATTTTACAACGTTATCGTACCGCGGCGGACTGCGCGCCCCCGGCAGGATTTGAAATCTCAGATTTCAGCATGCAGAATTGGGATGGCCGGCGGCGCGGGCTTGTTGATGCTCCGGCTTGTTCCAGGCGTGAATGCACTCTATGAGGCGCGATTGGGCGGAGGAAACCAGTGAGCGGTAAAGCGTGGAGGATTTTTCTGATTGTGCAGGCGGTGGGAGTCGCCTTCGCGTGGGTGTCGAATTACACTTTGGGTCCCAGCCCGCTTCTTTCCGGAATCGGAGTCGGGCTTATGGTCTCGGGGAACCTGCTGCTGCTGCCTGGAAGCATGGTGGCCCTGATTGTTGTCCACATGGTCCTTGCCTCCGCTGGCCTCAGCATCTATTCGCTTTCCCTGTTAGGACTGCTTGTTGCCATAGCGACCAACCTGGCGGTCTGGCTCCTCTGGGCGAGGCTTTTCCGCTCCGCGTAAGAGGGTAGAAGCGGGTAGGAGCCTTTGGCAACCGGAAAGCTGATTTTGGGCCCTGAAATCGCGAGTACTACAGGGCAACCGCTCGTGCCTGGTTTGAGGTCAACCCTGTCCCTAAGGCTTGAATTTTGTTGCCGGCCTCGCTTTTGACACCTCCTTGACGCTGTGCGATAATTCAAAAGTTAGTGTAAAAAGGGCGAAGTGTGCAAATGACAACAAGAGAAATAAGGTTGGGCGCGGCGGGAATCGGCCTCGTCCTGTTTGCAGCAATCGTGGCCGGAGCTCAGACGCCGGCGCAAAAAAAGGCTGGAAGTGACACCAGGCAGGCTGCGGCCAGTCCGGACCACGCGGGCGCTTACTACCACTATATGCTGGCGCAGCGTTACAAGGACCTGGCCGGTATTTACAATCGCAGCGATTATGTAGAACGCGCGATCACTGAATATCAAAAGGCCATTGCGGACGATCCCGATTCGCTTTTCCTGCGTGTCCAGCTGGCCGAACTTTACTGGCGCACCAGCCGCATCCAGGACGCCATCAATGAAGCCCAGGCTGTGCTGAAAAAGAATCCGAATGACGTGCAGGCCCATCGGCTGCTCGCCCGTGTTTACCTGAGTTCTCTGGGCAATTCGAATTCAGGCGGGGCGAGCCAGGAGATGCTGCAAAAGACGATCAGCGAATTTGAAACTGTGCATCGGCTTGACCCCGGAGATTCGCAATCGGCCCTGATGTTGGGCAGACTTTACAAGGCCAACAACGAGACCAAGAAAGCTGAAGCCCTCTTTGAGAAGGTCCTTTCCGAAAACCCGGACTCGAGCAACGTCCTGGTGAACCTGGCCCAACTCTATTATGACCAGGGCGAGTATGACAAGGTCATCGGCCTGCTGGAGAACGTTCCGGACGGCAGGATGGACCCGGCGCTGCTGTACCTGCTGGGGAGCGCGTACGAGCGGAAACATGATCTCAACAAGGCCGAAGATGTTTTCAGCAAAGCTTTGAAGCAGGAACCAGACAGCGATGATATCCGGCGCGCTTATGCCGAAGTGCTGATGTCTCAGGGCAAGATGCAGGATGCGCGGGATCAACTGCAGGAAATTGTGAAGTCAGACCCTCAGTCCCCCATGTCCTACGTCCGCCTGGCGCAGCTTGACATGCAGATGGGGAATTTTGACGATGCCCGGAAAGAACTGGAACAGGCGCGGGCTCTTTCACCCGACGACCCTGAAATCCCTTATCGGGAAGCGGTTCTTGAGGACACCCTCGGCAATGATACAAAGGCCATCAGCCTGCTGGAAGAAGTTCTGAAGAAGACGGAGAATACGAGCGGGAAGTATAATCCTGCAGAAGCCAACAACCGCGCTATCTATCTGCAACGGCTGGGCGCGATTTACCGCTCTCAGGAAAACTTTGAGAAGGCCATTGCTACCTTTCAGCAGATTGTGGCTCTGGGCACTGACCAGGCGCCGCGTGGCGAAGCTCTGATTGTTGAAACCCTCCAGTTGAACCATGAGAACCATAAGGCCCTTGTGGAGGCCAACGCTGCTCTCAAGAAATATCCCCAGAATCGCGAACTCCTAATGCTGCGGGCTTCGCTGCTGGGGCAGGAGGGACATCAGGGTGAGGCTGTGGCGCAACTGGAAAAGATGCTGACCGGCAGTCCGGATGATCGCGACGTCTATCTTTCTATTGCCCAGATCTACTCTCAGGCCAAGGTTTATCCGAAGGCCGAAACGGCCATCAACAAGGCCCTTTCGCTGAGCGAGAGCCCGGAAGACCAGGAATATGCCCGATTCATGCTCGGTTCGGTTTACGAGCGCGAAAAGAAGTATGACCTGGCCGAGGAACAATTTAAAAAGGTCCTGTCGGTTGATCCCCTGAACGATGCGGCGGCCAACTATCTGGGATACATGCTGGCGGACCGTGGCGTACGGCTGGATGAGTCAGTCAAATACATCAAGGATGCGCTCAAGATCGAGCCGAACAACGGCGCTTATCTCGACAGCCTGGGATGGGCTTATCACAAGATGGAGCGCAACGATATGGCCCAGGGCCCGCTGGAAAAAGCTGTGAAGCTCATTCCCAATGATCCGACAATTCGCGAGCACCTGGGATACGTGTACCTGGCGCTGGGCGAAAAAGAAAAGGCGCTGCAGGAATGGGAACACGCTTTGAAATTTGAGCACAAGAGCGCTTCACCCGATTTTGGTCCGCAGCAGGCCGCCAGACTCCGCAGACAAGTAAACAACCTGAAGCACCAGATCGGCCGGCCTGAAGCTGCCGTAGGGACCCATTAGCGCCGGCATCGGACTCGTTACACAAGTATCTTCATCGTCTAAAATCGAATAGGGTCCTGCCACGTCCCGTGCAGAAAACTGTCCAAGCCCGCGCTTTTGCCAAAGTTAACATAGGGCTCAGAATCCTCTCCAGGCGGCCGGACGGCTTCCATGAAATCCGGACCATTTACCAGACAGT
>DATEKC010000137.1:0-36511 GCA_035277665.1 Terriglobia bacterium | reverse complement strand
TCAACGTGCAATCAGGGCGCAAAGAACATCACCACAGAAAAGCCCAGCACAGTCTGGCTTCTTTCTCAAATCCGCCGAGCCGGGCTTAATGAGCAGCGGGCCGCGTTTGAGTGGCTGCGAAAGAAGTTCGGAGAGTGACGGACACTGTATCCAAGGTACAGCGCAGTAAGAATATGCGCGCCGTGCGAAGCCATGAAACGGGACCGGAAATGGCGGTCCGGCGGCTTCTACATCGGCTCGGCTATCGCTTCCGTTTGCATCGAAGGGACCTGCCGGGTACTCCTGATGTGGTTTTTGTATCCCTTCGGAGAGCGATATTTGTGCATGGCTGCTTCTGGCATCAGCACCGCCGATGTAGCAGGGGTTCTATGCCAGCATCCAATATCGCCTTCTGGCGGGCGAAGCTGGAGGGCAACAGAGCACGGGATGCGAGGAACTTGGCAAAGCTCAGAGAATTGGGCTGGAAGCCTTTGGTCGTTTGGGAGTGTGAAACGAAAAATCTGGTTACCCTATCGCGCCGACTCCGTAAATTTCTCCGAAAACCGACGACGTAGACTTATCCCGCTGCCCGCCGTGGCACAGGCCCGTGCGGCCTGCCGCGGTTACTGTCGCGGCCGTTAATGACCGTGGGCTCTTGCGCCATCGCCTCCGCGACTTCGAGCGGCAGCGTGATCGTAAACTTCGTTCCACGCCCGGGCTCGGATTCGACATCGATGCGTCCCTGGTGGCGGTCAACAATCGTCCGGCAGATCGCCAATCCCAGCCCGAGACCGTGCCCGCGCTCCTTGGTGGTGAAAAACGGCTCGAACATGTGCGACATCAATTCAGGCGGAATTCCCACGCCGCTGTCCTCGACATCGATTTCCACCTGCTGCCGGCCCTCGTTTTTGCGGCTGCGCAGAACCAGTTTTCCGCCTTGCGGCATGGCCGCGATGGCGTTCATCACCAGCGCCAGGATCACCTGCTCAATCTGCGCGGGATCGCAGGGGACCATGGGCAGATCGGCGGGCAGTTCCAGTTGCGCCTGGATATTCTGGAGATTTAACTGGTGCTGGACAAGCTGCACGCAGCGCTTGATCACCGCGTTCAGGTCCGCAAGATCGTTTTTCGCGGAACCGGTGCGGGCGAAGGTGAGCAGGTTCTTGATGATTTCGCCGCACCTCCAGCTTTCCGATTCAATCAGGTCGAGCGAGGCGATCGCCCCATCGTATTTCTTGTCCTTCTCTTTCGCAAATTGTTTCTTCAGCAGCTTCGCGTAAGTCAGGATGCCCGCCAGCGGGTTGTTGATTTCATGCGCGACCACCGCCGCCAGCTTTCCGATGGAGGCCATCTTTTCCACGCGCATCATCTGTTCGTGGGCGCGGTTCAACTCGAGCGTTTTCTGTTCCACCCGCTGTTCCAGGGTCTGGCCCCACTCCGTGATCTCTTCCCGCGCGTCTTTCAACTGTCGGCTCATCGTGTTGAAGGAGCGGGCCAGGTCCGCGAGTTCGTCGTGCGAGCGGACTTCCAACTGGTAGCCCAGATTGCCGGAAGCCAGGCGCTCCGTGCCATCTTCCAGCGTCTTCAGCGGACGCCTGACCACCCGCCACACAAAGAACGCGCTGAGCGAAGAAATGATCGCAATGGCGAGCAGCGTGTAGAAGAGCATGCGGCGCGTGCCCGCCGCAATGCTGGCGTCGGCCGCGGCGAGGGAAAGATCGGTATCCAGCACGCCCAGCACCTTCATGCCGGCCGGATGGACGTGGCAGGAGGCGTTCGAGCACTCCGGAGAATTTTCAATGGGATTGATGATGCCCAGCACCCGCTGGCCGCTGGCCAGGCGGTAAGTGCGAAAGCGGTCCGGGCGGTTGAGGCGCGTGAGCGGCTCGGTCTGGCTGTGGCACCCGTAGCAGGCCTCGGCGCGCTTGTCGACCAGGGTGTCGATCTCAGCCGTGTCGGACGAAAAGCTGAAACGCCCTTCCTTGTTAAAAATCCGGATCCGCACAATGCCGGGCTCGTGGGCAATATCCAGAATGGTGTGGTAAAGGCCGTCGCGCTGGTTGCGGAGCATGTAGTAGGACGCGCTGTTCTTGATAACATCACTCACGCGTTCAGCGCTGGCCAGCGTGCTCCGCTCGAGTTGATGCCGCTGCAGGCGGATGTTGAGATAGCCGAGAAATCCGAAGACGGCCGCCATCAGCGCCACCAGCAGAATCACAAGCTTGGCGCTGATGCTGTGGGCCACCCGTAACCAGCGTCTTGAAACCGCTCTGTAGGCGTCAGAGAGGCGCATGGGTCATCTCGGGCAGCGCAGGAGCCCGCGGAGGCGCCTGGGGCACGGCCTCCCTGGCGGCGGCCGGCGGGAAGATGGGCAGATATTTGACGGCCGCGGCGAAAATCGTGAATCCGGCGGCGATGATGCTCGCCGTCACCGCAAATTCCGTCCATTTGGGGATGTAGTGAACGTGCGCCGCGCCTTCCATGCCGGTGATGCTCACGTTCAGGCGGTTGGTGACGAATCCCAGCAGGACCAGCACGGAACAGAGGTAGAGCCCGCCCGCCGTCTCGCGGACGCGCGGATTCAAAAGGAGCAGGATGGGAAGCAGCAATCCGATTGCAACTTCCAGGGAGAAAAGGCCCACCTCATAGTTCGGATGCAGCAGCATGGGCAGGGCGCCCCGGTTGAGGAGGTCCTCAAACCGCATGACGGCGTAAACGCCCAGCACCACCAGCAGCACTCGCCCAAGCGATTGCAGCAGGGGCAACTCCAATTGCTTGTGGAAGGCCTTTGAACTCATCCACGATTCAAAAATCGTCATGGCCAGCCCTACGGCCACTGCGGAGACAAAGAAAAATACGGGGAGAAAACTGCTGTACCAGAGCGGGTGGAGCTTGCCGGGAACAATCAGATACAGACTGCCGAGCGACGACTGGTGCAGGGTGGAAAGAATGACTCCTGCAATAACCAGCGGTATGGCCACGGCGTGCCGGATGGTTGTCCAGCGCCCCGACTTCAACCCCTGGAAAGCGATGGGCGCAAACTCCAGCGCCAGGACCGTGGTGTAGAGCATCACGCACCAGGCCACCTCAAACATGACGGAGTGCGGGTTCCACATCACCAGCGGATGCCAGATGCGGTAAGGCCTGCCGAGGTCGAACAACAGCGCCACCACAACCAGCAAGTAACCCAGAAAAGCAGTGAGCAGAGTGGGGCGAATAATGGGCTTGAATTTCTTCAAATTGAAGAGATGAACGGTGGCCGTCAGCAGAAAACCTCCCGCCGCCAGCATCACGCCGCATAGCACGTCAAAGCCGACCCACAATCCCCAGGGGAAAGCGTCGCTCAAATGAGTGGCCGCGCCCAGGCCGCGTGTGTAGCGGATGACAGCGGCGTAAAGCCCGCTGAGCAGAATGACGACGAGAAGCGCCTTCCAGGGCGTCAGCTTAAAAACTTTTGTCTCCATCTCTGGCCTCACTCCCGGTTTTTTTGTCCCCACGTTCTTTTGCTTCCGCCGCAGCCACCTCCTCGCGGCGGTGGGTGATCCACCAGATTCCGCCGAGGAAGATACCCCCCAGGGCCACCAGGTCGGGAATCTTGGAAAGCGCGCGGTAGGTGAGCATCGGCAGCGGCTGGCTGGGAAGGTTCACAGGAAGGCCGAACTCCGCGAAAGGCGCGCTGGAAAGCAGCAGCACGGAAGTTCCACCCACTTCGTTCAAGCCGTAAATGTGGTTGACGTACTGCCTGGGGTCCTTGGCAATGCGCTTCCTGGCTTCCGCAATCAACTCATCGCGTTCGCCGAATGCTGTCGCGCCCGTCGGGCAGGCCTCGGCGCAGGCCGTCTTTTTTCCGGCCGCCACGCGGTCCGCGCACATGTCACACTTCCGCACCCGGGGCAGAAGAGAACTCCACTCATACTTGGGAACATCGAATGGGCACGCGACCATGCAGTAGCGGCAGCCAATGCAGCGCGAGGCGTCGTAAGTCACCGGACCTTCGGGCGTCTTGCGCAGCGCCGCCACAGGACAGACCGACGCGCACGTGGGGTCTTCGCAATTCATGCAGAGCCGCCGCATGAATTTACCCCCTTTGGCCGTTACATAAGTGAGTTTGTGCGGGGACATCTGCTCTTCAGCGGCAACCTTGTCGTCGTAAGGAAGATGATTTCGCTCCGCACAAGCCTTCTCACAGAGCTTGCAGTCGATGCACATCGTGGCATCGTAAAGAATGGCTTTCGGCATGCGATTGTCTCCTGGCGCGGGCGCCTGGCCCTTCAGGAATGGCTTCTCTAGGAAATTGTAGGGCAGGATTGGCTCGGTGCCGGCCGGCTGCGATGGCTGCTTGAACGCGCGTCGGCAACTGCGAGAGGGTGCAATGGGTCATCCAGGCCGCACTTTGGGGATCTGCGCTGGCGTTACCAATTACCACCTTCGGATACGGCCTTTTCATCAGGCACCGATGCGAATTTCATCAAGCTGATTTGAGCCTGCGCCCTGCATTAAAAATGAACAATGATTAACATCACCTGTGCCTGTGACTTGGCTCACCCCCACCCACTGCGGGTCAAGCAGGTTGATGCCTGCCTGTGGAACGAAAAGCCGGCCTGGTTGGCAGGCGTTACCTCGTTGATGAACCATTAGGCACCACTGTTGCGAAATGCATCACCTTGTAATCGTAAACTAAGTCGCATGTTTATAGTGGCTTGCAAAAAGGCTGAACATCCAGGGTTTAAATGGAGATGAATTTCTCAACAGTAAGAAGCATCCCTTCCTATTGATCAGGTAACCAGCCGCTTACGGATCTTCAACAAAGGAAAAGGGCTATCTCTTTTTGATACGCCCGGCGGGTGCTGGTACGAAACGTGCGCTATTGTTCGTGGAAGCGAGAGGAGGTGAACGGCATGGCACTCAAAGGTGGAAGCAAGACAAAAGGCGGGTTGTACTGGAAGAAGAGTGAGTGGGAAATAGTAACAGTAGAAGGGAAACAAGGCACGCTCCCAGGAGCAGAGGACACTGAGTATGTTCGCATTCCCGGCACACTATTTGCGCCTCTGGCGTTGATTCTGGGCCTGGCGTTCTATCTGTTTCTCCCTTTGATCGGGTTCGCCATGGTGTTTTCCGTGCTCGGGAAAAAGGCCTGGTCATGGATTGCGCCGCGCACGCATGAGCCACCCCACGGTGGGCAGCGGACCGATACACGCGCGCTTCCCCATACTTCAAGGGCCGCGCACATTCACACAGGCGGAGGCATGTCATGACTGTTTTAACGGTTGTATTGACCCTGACGATTCTGATCCTCATTGACTATGTGGTGAGCCGGAAAAAGGTGACGGTAGCTGAAGGGAAGGCCGCCGCGATCGGCCGCGTCAACCCCAAAGCTCCATCAGAACACGCGCACGACTATCCGCTTCCTGAGAATGTCAGATATCATCTGGGACACACCTGGGCGCTTCGCGAGAGCCCAACGCTTGTTCGGGTCGGGATCGATGGGCTCGCAGCGCATATGATTGGAAGGGCCCAGGCCGTCGTGCTCCCGAGGCGTGGACAGTGGATTCGGCAAGGGCAAAAAATCGTCAGCATCCTGATGGACGGGAGAAAATCCGAACTGGTGTCGCCGATCGAGGGAGAAGTGACGGGCGTCAACGAGGCGGTGGTTGAAAACCCGGAACTGCTCAGCAAAGACCCGTTCGGGAGAGGCTGGCTGCTGACCGTGATATCGCCGGATGCAGAGACGAACTTTCGGAATCTGCTGGGAGGCGATACGGCGCGGCAGTGGATGGCGGAAGAGGAGAGCAGATTAAGCTCCAGAATGCATCTGCCTGCCGCAGCGGCGCAAGATAACGGAAGGGAGCCCCATCCACTTCCGCTCCCTGTATCAGCCCAGGGCTGGACCGAACTGACTCGTGAATTCTTTCTGATGTAGGTCTGGCTGGAAGGCCATCAGGGTGCTTATGCAACCTGAGGGCTCGGGAACCAGAGGATCGAAGCCATGGCACGTGAACAAGCATTTGAGCGAGCCACAGACCGGTATAACAACATTGCCACGCCGTATCCATCTCGGAGGGGCAGAGCGCATCCGGCAGCCTGCCCCGCAATGCTCCCCTACTCTGAACAGCCTCGCCAACGGCCGGGGGTGGTCCTACCCCCAATTTCTTTTCCCGCGGGTGAGAGACTGGAAAGTTTGACTGGAACTCCACAGCGAGAATCCCGAAGGCCGAGCCTTGCGCTGCGGAGCCCGCGAGAAATTGCCGAGGTCTCGGTTCGGGTTGCAATTCTTGCGGGGATAATCTGGTTTGTCCTCGTGTGGACAGGGATCGCGGTCCCAACCCAGAAATATCAGGAATATACGATTGATTTCAGCAGCCAACTCCTGGTGCGAGGGCGGTTCAGCCTTCCATCGACTTTTTCTTCCGTTATTCCCAGTGCGCCGCTCCAGCTTGCGATTCGCCTTGGACGGGAAAATGAGCCTGGAACTTATAGTGTCGCGCTGGTGCAAGACGGAATGAGATATGCCTTTGCCTCAGGAATTGCGAAACTTGAAAATCACGAACTGATACTTCGGGTGAAAATGGATTTTAGCCAGACGCCAGGCGGGGAATCGCAGCTGGGCATCCGTCCCACCGGGGAGGACTGGAGATACTACAAAGTCATCCTGAAGCCTATCCATTGAGCAAATGATTGAAAAGCATAGGGCGAGGCATAGGCGGCCATATTCAGGACTAAAGCGGGAACCCTGCCCTTTCAGTTGGCGACCCGGAGTTCAAATGTGAGCGTGCTCACATACAACGCTACCGAAACTCAGTTACCCTTACATCTTGCGAGTGCGCCCCTCGATAAGGCGCCTTGCTGACTACATTAGAAATTGCTTAAGCAGGCAGTGATTAATGGAGGAATAAAGCGAGGTAGCGAGATTGAGCGGCCAGTTCTGTGAGCAGCAATACATCCTCGAGTTGAGCCACTTGCAGAGGCTGATCGATGCACTCAGCAACAGCGGCCATCGGATCATCGGTCCCACCATCCGGGACGGCGCCATCATTTACGATGATCTGAACTGCGTGGATGATCTGCCGGCTGGCTGGACCGACCTGCAGGAGGCCGGCGTCTACCGGGCGCTGAAGCGCGAGGATCGGGCGCTTTTCGGCTACAACGTTGGGCCACACTCCTGGAAGAAATTCCTTTTTCCTCCGCGCGCTCGCCTTTGGCAGGCGGACCTGAAAGGCAAGGCGCCGGAAATCACAAACGAGACCAACGAAGCGCAGAAAATGGCCTTCATTGGGGTTCGTTCCTGCGACCTGCACGCCATCGCCGTTCAGGACCGTGTTTTCATCCAGCCTCAGGCAGCCAATACGTCCTATCAGGCACGCCGCCAAGGGGCCTTTATTGTAGCCGTCAATTGCGGTCAGGCCGGAGGAACGTGCTTCTGCGCATCAATGAACACCGGCCCCCGAGCCACCACCGGGTTTGATCTGGCCCTCACCGAAATCATCGAGGGTGAACAACACTACTTTCTGGTCGAGGTTGGAAGCGAAAGAGGGCAGGAAATCATTGAAAAAGTTCCCACCCGGCATGCCTGCGAAAAGGAACGCGCGGAGGCTGAAGCCGTGGTTGCCCGGGCAGCAGCCCAGATGGGCCGGCAGATGGATACCACCGGCATCAAGGATCTGCTCTACCGTAATTATCGAAACCCCCGCTGGGAGACCGTGGCTTCCCGCTGCCTGACCTGCGCCAATTGCACCATGGTCTGCCCCACGTGTTTTTGCTCGACGGTCGAGGACGTGACCAGTCTGAAAGGCGATCATGCCGAACGCTGGCAACGATGGGATTCCTGCTTTACGATGGACCTTTCTTATATCCACGGCGGCAGCGTCCGCGCCAGCACGAAGGCCCGCTACCGCCAGTGGATGACGCACAAGCTCGCCACGTGGATTGACCAGTTCGGGACTTCTGGCTGTGTGGGCTGCGGCCGCTGCATCACCTGGTGTCCCGTGGCCATTGACATAACGGAAGAAGTTCACGCGATTCGGCAATCCGAAGAGAAAACTGCGGAATTAACGGAGGGGCACCATGGAGACACTTAGACCTATTCTGGCCGAACACCCTTTTTTCCGGGATCTGGAAGAACACCACCTGGAATTGATCGTAGGATGCGCCTCCAACGTCCGTTTCAATGCCGGCGATTTCATCTTCCGGCACGGCGAGGAGGCGAACCAGTTCTACCTGATTCGGGAAGGCATGGTATCGCTAGAGATGTTTGTAACGGGCCGCGGACCCGTAAAGGTCCAGACTATCGGGGAGGGCGACATCCTGGGCTGGTCCTGGCTGGTCCCTCCCTATCGCTGGATGTTTGATGCCCGTTCCACGGAACTGACACGGGCCATTGCATTGGACGGCAAATGCTTGCGAAATAAATCTGAGCAGGACCACGACCTCGGCTATCAGCTTCTGAAGAGGTTTGCCACCGTGGTCCAGGAGGGTTTGGACGCCGCACGGCTCCAGATTCTGAATATCTATGAAGTCAGCGCCTGAACAGACAACGGCTGTGGCAGTCCCGGAACCCATGACGCCGGTGTTCTATCGTGTTCTGCGGACCCGGCAGGAGACGCGGGATACTTTTACGCTTGACCTGGAACCGCCCGCCGGGGCTGGGATGCTTCGCTTTGCCCCGGGGCAGTTCAACATGCTTTACGCCTTTGGCGTTGGCGAGGTCCCAATTTCCGTCAGCGGAGATCCTGACCGCACCAAGAGCCTGATTCACACCATCCGTGAGGTAGGCGCGGTCACCCGCGCCATGCGCAGGCTGAAGCGTGGCGACCCTCTGGGGGTGCGCGGGCCTTTCGGCAGTTCCTGGCCGGTAGAGGAAGGCTACGATCGCGACGTGGTGATCATCGCAGGCGGCATCGGACTTGCACCGCTCCGTCCTGCTCTCTACTCCATTCTCGCCCATCGCGAAAAATATGGGCGCGTTGTTCTGATGTACGGCACCCGGACCCCTGACGATATCCTGTTCCGGAAAGAGCTGGAGAGCTGGCGGGCGCGCCTGGACCTCAGTGTGCACGTCACGGTGGACCGCGCGATGGCCTCATGGCGGGGGTCCGTGGGAGTTGTGACCACCATTATTCCCCGTGCGCGGTTCGATCCCCCGAGCGCCCTGTTCATGATCTGCGGCCCGGAAGCCATGATGCGATTCACGATCCTCGAGCTCCAGAAGCGCGGCGTGGGGCTTGACCAGATGTATGTCTCAACCGAGCGCAATATGAAGTGTGCCATCGGCTTCTGCGGCCACTGCCAGCTTGGGCCCGCTTTCGTGTGTAAAGACGGCCCTATTTTTCGCTACGACAGGATCCAGCCCTTTTTCGAGATCCGGGAGATTTAAGCATGGCGGCAGGCAAAAAACCCAAACTCGCGGTCTGGAAATTCGCTTCCTGCGACGGATGCCAGCTCTCTCTGCTGGACTGTGAGGATGAATTGCTGGCGGTGGCGGGCGAGGTGGAGATTGCCAATTTCCCCGAGGCGTCGCGGGCCGTTGCCAAAGGGCCTTATGATCTTTCTCTGGTCGAGGGCTCCATCACTACGCCGCACGATGCCGAGCGGATCCATCAGGTGAGGCGCGCGTCAAAATTTCTGGTTACGATCGGTGCCTGCGCCACGGCGGGCGGCATCCAGGCCCTCCGGAACTTTTCGGACGTCAGGAAATTCACCTCCATCGTCTATGCCACGCCCGCCTACATCGAAACTCTCAGCAAGTCCACGCCCATCAGCGAGCACATTCCTGTGGATTTCGAGCTGCGTGGCTGCCCCATTGACAAGCGCCAGCTCGTCGAAGTGATCAGCGCATTTCTCAACCATCGAAAACCCAATACTCCGGCGCACAGTGTCTGCATAGAGTGCAAACTGCGTGGAAACGTCTGCGTGATGGTCGCGCAGGGCACGCCCTGCCTCGGTCCGGTGACGCACGCTGGTTGTGGCGCGCTGTGCCCCTCTTATGACCGCGGTTGCTTCGGCTGCTTTGGCCCCATGGAATCCCCAAACACGAAGTCGATGAGCGCGGGATGGAGCCGCCTGGGAGTGAAAGGAAATGATCTGGCGCTGGCGTTTCGAAGTTTCAACGCCTACGCCGACCCGTTCCGCAAAGAAAGCGAGGCCCATGAAAAGTAGGACCATCAAGGTCGACTACCTGGCTCGCGTGGAAGGTGAAGGGGCCTTGCATGTGAAAATCCACGGCGACAAGGTGGTCGACGTCAAGCTGAAGATCTTTGAGCCGCCACGCTTCTTCGAGGCCTTTCTTCGGGGCCGCCGCTTCAGCGAAGCGCCGGACATCACGGCCCGCATCTGCGGCATCTGCCCCATTGCTTATCAGATGAGCGCCGTCCATGCCATGGAGGATGCTTTCGGCGTTAAGGTGGCGGGGCCGCTGCGCGACCTGCGCCGCCTGATTTATTGCGGTGAATGGATTGAGAGCCACGCGCTGCACGTCTACATGCTCCACGCGCCGGACTTCCTGGGGTTCCAGGACGCCATCCAGATGGCGCGCCAGCACCCGGACATCGTCAAGCGCGGGCTCCAGTTGAAGAAAGCGGGGAACGAAATTGTGGCGCTCGTTGGCGGGCGGGAAATCCATCCCATCAACGTCAAAGTCGGCGGCTTCTTTCGCGTGCCGCGGCGGAACGACCTGGCTCCACTGCTCGAGCGGTTGAAATGGGCGCGCGACGCGGCGCTTGAAACCGTCCAATGGGTGGCGCAATTCCCCTTCCCGGAATTTGAGCAGGATTACGTTTTCGTATCACTCAGCCATCCGGATGAATACCCCTTCAACGAGGGCCGGCTGATTTCAAACCGCGGGCTCGACATCTCCGTCCACGACTATGATGATTACTTCACAGAAGAGCACGTGGCCCATTCGAACGCCCTGCATTCCGTGCTCAACCCGCATACGCCCTATCACGTTGGACCGCTGGCGCGTTACAGCCTGAACTTTGACCGCCTTTCGCCCCTTGCGCAGGAAGCCGCGCGCTCCGCCGGGCTCGGCCCTGTCTGCCGGAATCCTTTCCAGAGCATAATCGTGCGCAGCGTCGAAATTCTCCAGGCCTGCAATGAGGCCATCGAACTGATCGAGCGCTACCAGCCACCTGGCGGGCCGAGTGTGGCCGTCCATCCCCGTGCTGCCCGTGGCTACGCCTGCACGGAAGCGCCGCGCGGCACTCTTTACCATCGTTATCGCATCGATGAGAGCGGCACCATTCGCGAGGCGAAGATTGTTCCGCCGACCTCGCAAAACCAGAAGACCATCGAGCAGGACCTCTGGCAGTTTATCCCCAAACATGTCCAGGACAGCCAGAACGAACTCCGTTGGCGTTGCGAGCAGGCCATCCGCAATTACGATCCCTGCATCTCCTGCGCAACCCATTTTCTCAAGCTCGATCTCGAGCGCACCTGACAGGTTGTTGAAAAATTCACTGGGCTACGTCATCCTGAGTCCGTTCGCCCTCAACTTGCGAACGGCACTGAGCGAAGCGAAGGGGCTCAGGATAGGCTTCGCGAAGGATCTGCTTTATTTATTTTTGAGTAAGGACCGGCAGTTGTTTCGGTGCGCTCAGCATGACGGTTCGGTTTTTCTACAACCTGCGAAGGGGGCCATCCGGCCATGGAGCGAGGAATTCCGCGATTGCTGGTGATCGGCGTGGGCAATCTTTATCGCGGCGATGACGCCGCGGGAGTGCTGGCTGCGCGCCAATTGAAAAATGCCGGGGGCGAATCTTTTAGCGTCCTCGAGCATTCCGGCGAAGGCGCCTCATTGATGGAAACGTGGAAAGGCGCGGATGCCGTCATCCTGATGGATGCCGTGAGCTCCGGCAGCCCGCCCGGAACCATCCACCGGCTGGAGCCCGCGCGGCAGCCGCTCCCGGCACGGATGTTTCAAAATTCCACCCATGCTTTCAGCCTTCCGCAAGCCATTGAGATGGCGCGCGCGCTGGATGATCTCCCGGCTGCAGTGATCGTTTTCGGAATTGAAGGAAGAGATTTCCAGGCCGGGACTGAACTCTCGCCCGAAGTGAGCAACGCGCTGCCGGAACTGGTGCGCCGGGTGCTCGAAGAGGCGGCAAACATCCAGAATGCATTCGAAGATGGAGACTGATTCGCCATGCATGAAGCGTCGCTGATGAAGGATTTGATGCGAAAAATCGAAGCGGTGGCCCAGGAACAGAAGGCGAGCCAGGTGGTGGGAATCAGCGTCCGCCTGGGCGCGCTCTCGCACATGTCGGCCAGCCATTTTCGCGAGCACTTCGCGGTGGCCTCTCATGGAACGATTGCCGAGGGCGCCGAGTTGCACATCAGTGTCCTTGAGGACGTGAACGACGCGCACGCGCAGGAGATTGTGCTCGAGAGCGTCGAAATCGCGGAATGAATCTGGAGCGGGCCGGCCTTTCAGCAGATGCGCGGCAGCGGTTCGCCCAGCATCACGTCCAGCACGCGCGAACCGCCGATCTCGGTTTTCAGGAGCACCCGACGGGGATGTTCTGCAACCACTTCGCCAATGCAGCAGGCGTCGCGGCCCAGCGGATGCGCGCGCATCCTGCCGAGCACGGCATCAGCGGCCTCCGGCGCCACCACAGCCGCCAGCTTGCCTTCGTTGGCAACGTAGAGCGGGTCGAGCCCCAGAATCTCGCAGGCCCCTTTCACGCTTTCACTGACCGGAATGGCGGGGCCGTCGAGTTCCATGCCCACCCGCGAACGGGCTGCAATCTCGTTCAAGACAGTGGCTACGCCGCCGCGAGTAGGGTCGCGCAGGCAATGGACCTGCTCGCTCGCTTCGAGCATGGCCGCAACCAGCGTGTGGAGCGGCGCTGTGTCGCTCTCGATCGGCCCTTCGAATTCCAGGCCCTCGCGCCGGGACATGATGGCCATTCCATGGTCGCCGATGTTCCCGCTGAGGAGAATGCGGTCGCCGGGGCGCGCCTGGTCCGCGGAAATCTTCACCGGACGTTCCAGCACTCCCAGGCCCGTTGTAGTGATAAAAACCTGGTCGCCCTTGCCGCGATTGACAACCTTGGTGTCGCCCGTCACCAGCAGCACACCTGCTTCGGCGGCAGCGTGCCGCATGGATTCCACAACGCGAACCAGGTCGTCAGTCGCCAGGCCTTCCTCCAGAATGAAGGCCGCGGCGATAAATCGCGGCGTCGCTCCGCTCATGGCCAGGTCATTCACCGTACCGTTGATCGCGAGGCGCCCGATGTCGCCGCCAGGGAAAAAGATGGGAGTGACCACAAATGAGTCGGTGGTGAAGGCCAGGCGCGAGCAATTCACTTCCAGCACCGCCTGGTCGTCAAGCCTGGCCAGGTAATCGTTTCGAAAGTTCGGGAGAAACAGCTTTTCGATGAGGTCCTGCGTCAGTTTACCGCCGCTGCCGTGGCCCAGAACGATTTGCTCGTGATCGATGACGGGCGTGGGGCAGCTTTCACCCGGCATGTTGCGCCGCTTCTTTTCGTCTGCCAACGGCTAACCTCCAACTTCAGCCTTCTGGTGCCGGCCGTAGAGGTAATACGCGGCGCAGGCGCCTTCCGAAGAAACCATGGTTGCTCCCAGCGGGTGCGCCGGAGTGCACTCTGTTCCGAATGCCGGACAATCGTGCGGCTTCTTGACGCCCCGCAAAACCTCACCGCTGATGCAGACAGCAGGCTCGCGCGTATCAATTGCCCCCACGTTGAAGCGCCGCTCAGCGTCAAAGGCTTCGAATTCCTTTCGCAGTCGATAACCGCTTTGCGGAATCGGGCCCACGCCCCGCCATTTTCGCGCGCATACTTCAAATACGCTGGAGACAACTTTTCGGGCGGCCAGGTTTCCCTCCCGGCTCACCGCCCGTGAGTACTGATTTTCAACTCGCGCCTTTCCTTCTTCCAGTTGCCGCACGGCCATCAAGACGCCTTCCAGCAGATCTACTGGTTCAAACCCGGTGATCACAATCGGCACGTGATATCTCGCGCATATTCCTTCGTATTCCTCATATCCCATGATGGCGCAAACGTGTCCTGGCCCCAGAAATCCCTGCACGCGGTTCCAGGGTGAATCCAGAATGGCCTCGAGTGCGGGCGGCACCAGGACATGCGACACCAGGATGGAAATATTTTTGAAGCCCTCCTGTTTGGCGCGCCACACCAGCATGGCGTTGGCAGGGGCGGTGGTCTCAAAACCAATGGCGAAGAAGACGACCTGCCTGTCCGGGTGCTTGCGTGCGATCTTGAGGCACTCGAGGGGGGAATAAACCACGCGCACGTCCGCCCCGCGTGATTTGACTGTCAGCAGATCGCATTCCGAGCCGGGCACCCGCAGCATGTCGCCAAAGGAGCAGAAAATAACTTCCGGCCTCGACGCAATGGCGTGCGCCTTGTCGATGAGTTCCAGCGGCGTCACGCACACCGGGCAGCCCGGCCCGTGCACCAGTTCGATTTCTTTGGGCAGCAGATCATCGATCCCATATTTGACGATCGAGTGTGTCTGCCCGCCACAAACCTCCATCAGGACCCAGGGCCGCTTTTGCACGCGCCGGATCTGTTCCAGCAATCCCTGCGCAAGCTCCGCGTCGCGATATTCATCCAGGTATTTCATCAGTGAACCCTGATTTCCGCGTGCGCTCCGTCAATGCGGTTCGTCACTTGGCCGCTCTCCCTGCCCGGAATCCGTCTCCCCATCCGAAGAATCAAGCTCCGTTAACTGTCCCATTTCTTCAAGAAGCTGATAAGTGCGGGCAGCTTCCTCCGCATCCACACAGCTGATGGCGAACCCCGCGTGGACGATTACATAGTCGCCGGCAGCGGCCTCGGGCACGTATTCCAGGCAAGCCTCGCGGACAACTCCGCCAAACCGGACTTTGCCCATGCGGAGTCCGCCGGCATCTTCCAGGGAAACGACCTGTCCCGGAATTCCCAGGCACATCTTCAGGCTCCTTTCTTCGCCCTGGCGTTGGCAATCACCGCCTGGCCCAATGAAATGCCACCGTCGTTAGGAGGCAGCTTTTCGTGCAGATAAACCTCAAAGTTATAATCGGCAAGAGCGGCGAGCGTCCGCTCCAAAAGAAACATGTTCTGGAACGTGCCGCCGCTCAGGCACACCTTGTTCAGCATTTCCCGGCGGCGCAACTCCCGGCAGACCTCCGCGATCATCACCGCCAGCGTGCTGTGGAACCGGGCAGCGATAACTCCCGCCGCCTCTCCCTGCTGCAGCTCGCTGACTATCGATTCTATCATTGGGCGCGTGTCCACCTGCCACGGGTCGGTGAATTCCATCTGGAAGGGATAGACACCTTCCGTCCCGGCCACCGCGGCCATTTCCAGGTCAACGGCGGCCTGGCCTTCAAAGGTGATTTCGTGGCGCAAGCCGAGAATGGAAGCTACGGCGTCAAACAGGCGTCCACAGGACGACGTCATTACAGTATTGATGCCCTTTTCCATCATCTTCAGGATCAAATCTCTTTCTCTTGTGGAAACGAATTCCCACAGTGGCAAGCTGTTGGGCAGATCCCCACCGAACACCTCACGCAGGCAGCTTAGCGCCGAACGCCACGGCTGCCGGACGGCAGCGTCGCCGCCGGCCAGTGGAAAATAACGCAGGTGCGCGCGCCGCTCGAAATGCTCGAAGTCGGCAACCAGAAATTCGCCGCCCCAGATCTGGCCGTCCGTCCCGTAGCCTGTCCCGTCGAAGGCCACGCCGATCACCTTTTCATCCAGCCGGTTTTCGGCCATGCAACTGGCGATGTGGGCGTGGTGGTGCTGGACGCCCACGCGGCGAACGCCCGGCTGCTCCAGGGCGTACTGGGTGCTCAAGTAACGCGGATGGAGGTCGTAAGCGACCACTTCGGGTTCAACGCGGAACAGCCTTTTAAGATTGGCCAGAGTCTCTTCGAAAAACTTGAGAGTCTCGTGATTTTCCAGGTCGCCGATGTGCTGGCTCACGATGGCATTACAGCCGCGGGTAAGACAAAACGTATTCTTCAGTTCCGGGCCACAGGCGAGAATCTCAGCCAGCGGCGATCCCAGATCGATCACCGCCGGCACGTACCCGCGCGACCCTCGCAAAACGCGCTCTCTACCCTGAAACACTCGCACAACCGAATCGTCCTCTCGCATGTGGATGCGGCGGTTATGCAGCAGAAACGCATCGGCAACCGAGCCCAGCCGCTCAAGGGCTTCTTCGTTCGATGTGACGATGGGCTCCTCGCTCAAATTGCCGCTGGTCATCGCCAGGGCGTTGAGGGCAGGAGAATCTTCCGGGTTGTCGCCGAACAGCAGTGCGTGCAGGGGCGTGTAGGGCAGCATGACGCCCAGAGTGTTGTTGCCGGGCGCTACAGCGGAAGATATGCGAGTGCCCGGCCGCCTGGGCAGAATCACAATGGGACGCCGGGTGCTTAACAACGCTTTCTGGTCCGCTTCTGAAATAACACAGAATCGAGCCGCCGAAGAAACCTTCGCCGACATCAAGGCAAAAGGCTTGTCGCTGCGTCTCTTCAGCGCCCGCAACCTTGCGACAGCTTCGTTGTTCTCCGCATCACAGGCAAGATGAAACCCACCCAGACCCTTGATGGCAATCACTCTTCCCTGCAGCAGCAGCCGGCGCACCTCGCGGATCAAGTCAAAATTGGGGTTCGCCGCGCTTTCCTGCCAGGTCACGCAGGGAAGCTTTGCTCCTCCGGCATCAACCAGCGAAATGCCGGGGCCGCAGACGGGGCAGGCATTCGGCTGCGCGTGGAAGCGCCGGTTGCCGGGATCGTCGTATTCCGCCTGGCAGTCTGCGCACATGCGGAACTCGCGCATCGTCGTGCGCGCCCGGTCGTATGGAACGTCCTCGATCAGGCTGTAACGTGGCCCGCAATTCGTACAGTTGGTGAAAGGATAAGCGAAGCGCCGGTTTGCCGGATCGGTGAAATCCCGCCGGCAATCGTCGCAGGTTGCAACGTCCGGAGAAACGAGAACGCTCTCGAACGGCCGCTCGAGGCTTTCGCGGATGGTGAAATCCGTCTCCTGCAACGGACTCACGTCGCAGTCGACCACTTCGCGGATCTCTGCCAGCGGGGGATGTTCGCGGGTGAGGCAATTTGAGAACCCGGCCAGTGCGGAGTCTCCACCTTCAACTTCGATCAGGACCCCCGCGGGTGTGTTGCAGACAAAACCGGACACATTAAACCGGAGGGCCAGCCGATAAACGAAGGGGCGAAAACCCACCCCCTGCACAACACCCCGAATTTCGATTCGCTTTCGTTTACGAATCGCGAAACCCTTCCCAACACCCTCTGGCCCAATCCGCGGGTATCCCACCGATGGGTACAAAACGGAGTGACGACAATTATTGCAGCCGTGGTTTAAAGGGCAACAGCCTTCCACCGCTCACACCAAGCTCCAGCAGCGCCTGAATCACCATCCGTTGCAGCCATTATAGAACGGAATAAGCACCCAGCGCGCCGCCCGCTTCACTTGTGCGCAAAACAATGATGGGCAGGACCCGCAAACTCCCCGTGAGTTCAAACCTGACCGCGCAGTCTCTTACCAGCCGATAACAACAAGAGCGTAGGTTTTCATTTCCGGAACAGTAAAGGAGGCTGCGTCACGTTGAATTTTGAACGGAAGGTCGACCGCCGCATCATACTCCAGTCCGTAAAGTCTTACGCTCTTCGCGGTTTCGCCCTCGGGCAAGCGGCACACTAGGTCGATACCGGTAATCGAAGGAATATTTTTTGCATTATAATTCACCAGGTGGAGCATCTCCCGCCGCTTTTCGGGCTGTCCAACCAGATTGGCCGCCAGGAATTCCGGCCCGGAAATATCAACCGGCATTTCCGAATTGGCCGCCCATCGAATCTCGCCGATCAGCTCCTCCCAATTCGCCGGGCGCTTCCAGAACCTGTTGTCGATGGTGAAGTACTCTTCCATTTTAGGAAGCGGCCCATCGTATGGAATTCCCGGGAAGTAGACCACCCGGCCCTTTCCAACCGATTTCCTGAGCGGCAACCCTGAGGAGATCTGCAACGCTCCCACTTCCTCTTCGTAGGCGCCGGCAGGTTGTTGCCCATCAACCAGTCCCTTCAATCCTGGCTCGACGCGAAGCCGGCGCCATTCGTCATAGAGGCCCGCCATACCAGCGGCGATCAATCCGCCTCCGCCCTCCACAAAGCTCCTGATCTTCGCGATCTGGCTGTCCGACAGGCATTCCGAATCGGGAAGAATCAGAACTTTCAGCTTCGAGATGTCCGGCAATGGCTCGTCAAGAATCAGATGGAAAGGGACGCGCGACTGGATCAGCGCCTGCTCCACCAGGATGGCGCTCAACTGCGCTCTGGCGTTGTGATAGGTAATTGAAGGATACGACCGCAACACGCCGACGGTCGCCACGTCATGCGTTCCCACAAAGAGGTCGCGGTGCTTTCTATAGAACGCGATGTAGCGGAGCATGTAGTCAGGAAGCTGTCCGCCGGGATATTCCCCGCTCCCCGCGGTCCCAATCGTCTGGTTGAAAGCCAGCTTTTCCGCGGTAGCCACGTCGTCAGGCGACTGGGTCATCAGAACGTTGTCATAGGTCCGCGCCAGCTTGTAACTGCGAATTTTGGAAACCAGCCGGCCGTCTTCAGGAAAGTATTCGGCGAAGTTCTCCTCTTCGGTCACGTAAGCGTCTGTCGAAGTCAGCAGCCGGCAATGGTCGATCGCATTCATCCAGGCGCGGTTCCCGCCAGTGATGCCGTGGGGGTTGATTTCGATCGCCACTTCAGGGTTCAGTGATTTCGCGTATACGGACATCTGCCGCAGCGCGTCCGCCATTACCTGGCAGCGGAAATCAATCCACTCCTGGATGGCCGGGTCAAAGATGATGGCCATCTTCTCAGGCGGATTGCCACGGTTCCACTGGGGCGGATTGACGTGCTCGACGTTCTCGAATCCAAACCGTTCGCGTAGTTTTTCCGGCGAGTACTTCGCCTTGAGATATTTTCGGAACCCGTTCACGCAACTTGGACTGTGGCAGGAATCGGGTTCGGGGCTCAGGTCGAAATTGTCAAAATGGATGAAGTCGGTTTTGACCTCCTCGACCGCAAAGCGAACCAACTTCTTGAGGTATGCCAGGTACTCCTGGTTTGAAAAACATGGCCGGTAGCGGAACGATTGCTGATAGCCGTAAGTCAGCAGAATGGGCAGCCCGCTCACATCGCGCTGGATCCAGTCTTTGGCGCGCGGCTCCTCCGCAAAAAACGTCTCATACATCATGGTGTTCCACTGAAGGTAGGTATCAACCTTCATCCCGTAGCGATGCGCAATCTCCGCCGCCCGCTTGGTCTCCAGCATCTCCGGCATTTCGGCGGCCATGCCGAACCCCTTGTAGAAATGCGTGTGGAACACATCGACGCCCTGGTCTTTCAGCTGGCGGATCAGAGTTTCACTCTGGTTCCAGTCGTGGATTTTTCTGGCAGCGAGCGATTCGCCTCCGCGCCTGAGCACGAAGATGTACGGTTCGTGCAACCCGCCCGCCGTAACCAGTCCGTTCCTGATCCAGCTCGCGCCCTTAAGTCGCTCCGTGGTGCCGGGAAAATCGCTTGACGCAGCATTCCCAATCTGTGACGCTGCCATTCCTGCCACAACACTTCCCATAAAATCTCTGCGATTCATCATTCCTCCAAGCCTGAAGCGCGACTGTGAATTTCGGGAGTATAGCACAGTGGATATGGGCAGGATTTGTCTTCTGAAGTTTGTTGAAAAACGCCCGCAAACATCATTTCAAGGGCGGCGTACTTTGCAGGCGCTCAGTGATTCGCGCCTGGTTTCTCCCGCCGCAGATACAGGACAGCGTCGCCACTGAAGGGCGGAATAAATGTTCGAACAGCGGCACCTGCCGCCTTTTCGCCCGCAATTCTCCTGCCGGTGGCAGGGTTCATCCATTCAACTGCAAACCGCCCCGGGTTGTGTGAAAGGTCCACTGTGAATTTTCCGCCGGAGGGACTATAGACCAGGAATTCGGGATCGGCCGCGCGGAGACTGGCCAGCATGTGCCCGGTGGAAGAGAGGCCCGGCTGCGGAGCCATTGCGGCCAGGTCCATGCGTTCGGCATAACTCCGGATATAGCCCATGGTATTTCGCACATTTTCCCAGCGGAGGTCGGGCCCTGAACCGATCCCGTCGATGACGGGCGGCTGGGGCAGGTTCCGCTTCTGGCGGGGATAGTCGAGCACGTAGGGGTCCATGAAGAGCGTCTGGCTACCCTGGGTGAAGTTCACCCAAAAGAAATTCCTGTTGACCCGCGGAGAGTCGTTCCACATGCCGAAGTAACTGTGGTCGGAGTCATTGACCGTCACTTTGCATCGCGGACGGCCGCTGCCGCAGCTGCTGGCGGGAGAGATTCGGACGGCGGGCGCAATCCAGTCGGCGTCGCTGTTGATAATGGAAGCGTCCTCGCTGTCCTGGCGAACGGCGTACCCGATGGGGTGCTGGAAGGGTTTTGCAGCCTCATAGGCGCGCGCCAGGGCAATCAGGTGGTTGTTCCACCACACGGATTTTGCCGGCGCTTCTTCGGAGACCATCCAGAGCACATTCGGCAAATCGTTGAGCGTGCCAATCATCTTCTTTACGTAGGCGTCCTGATAAGCCGTGACGGCGTTCGGCGCGGCCATTGTAACTGACCCGGTCCCGCCGCCATCGTCAATTCCATTTACATTGTTGCCTTCGGTAAACGGATATCCGTCATGAGGAGATCGGAACACGTTGATGAATTCGCCGCTGAAGAGATAGACCCCGGCATAAATCCCCGCGGCGTGCAACTGCTGCACGCGGCTGCGCAGCCTGCCGAAGAATGCCGGATTAAATTTCGTAAGGTCAAACTTCGGTTCGCCGTCCGACGCTTTGCCCGGACCCGTCCTGAGCCACGGGAACGGCGAAACAGTGATATCCGGCGGCGAACCTGTAGTCGAGGGCAGTCCATGGACCCGTGGCAACTCGGTCGTCCACAACAATGTGAAATTATGATGATGGGTCACAAGCATCTTTACGAACGCGCTGAAGTCTGCCGGCCGCACATGGCCATTCGCCCCCCAATCCTGCAGCGTGTTCCAGGTCTGGGATCCTGTCAGATAAATTGCTTTGCCGCTGCCATCCGTAAAGTAACGGGAATTCGTGGCAAGGGCCCGCAGGGGAGCATTGATGGATTTTGATGTCGCGTCGAGAGCAGCGCGTGAAGCCGGTCGCGCGCCTCCCGTCCGCGACAGGGCGCCGAGGGCGCCGAAAATTCCCACAGTTTCCACAAACTTACGGCGGTTCAGAGAAATCCTCCTGATGGGTCGTTTGAAATATAGCAGACTATGGCGGAATCTTCACGGCTGCGTCGCCCTCGCCTCGATGGGCTTTCGCAGAATTCGAGCCTGCTGCTTCCGGTGAATTCTTTTCTGCCATGGATGATTGCCGACCCGTATTACGGAGTGGCCTGGTCCCTTTTTCGAACTGCAAAAATGAAGGCCAATTGCAAACTCTGGGTTCCGTCCTTCGATGGCTGATTGCGTCTCCTGGCGCAGAGGGTTAACGTGGTCATGAGGGGTGCGCTATCGAAAAAGGAGGAATCATGCCGGCGAAACATTATCTGGCAGTACGGGGCAGCAAACGTGAGCCAATGCCTGGCGCAATCAGTACAGGTCCGTGCGACCCCAGCGAGCGAATGCAGGTGACGGTTGTGTTGCGGCAGCGTCCGTCGAGCAAACACTTCAAAACCGTTTCCCAGCTTGCAGCCCGTGGCGAGCGGTTGACGCGGGCCCAGTTCGAGGCACGGTACGGCGCCGATCCCAAGGACGTCGAAAGAGTGACGGCGTTCGCCGCTGAGAACAAGCTCAAGGTCTCTAAAGTGAACGCCGGCGCAAGGACCGTAATCCTTTCTGGGACAGCCGGCGATTTTTCCCGGGCCTTTCAGGTTCGTCTGGATCGTTACGAGCGTCCGGAAGGAGCATTCCGCGGCCGGACAGGGCCCGTGCGAGTCCCGGCTGCCCTGAGAAACATCATCAAAGCGGTCCATGGGTTGGATAATCGACCTCAGGCGCGTGCCCACTGCCGGATCGCATCGGCGGCCGTTGCCGGCTCTTACACACCCCAGCAGGTGGCCACGCTGTACGACTTTCCGCGCGGTTTGACCGGGCAGGGCCAAACGATTGGAATCATCGAGCTTGGAGGAGGCTACTCTCAATTCGACCTGGATTCTTACTTCAAAGCTCTTGGCATCTCTCCATCACCCTCCGTCTCGTCCGTGTCGGTGGATAGTGGGAAGAACCAGCCGACGGGTGACCCGAATGGTCCGGACGCTGAGGTGATGCTCGACATTGAAGTGGCCGGAGCGGTTGCGCCTGCGGCAAGGATTGTGGTCTATTTTGCCCCGAATACGGATGCAGGCTTCCTCGACGCCATCAATCAATCGGTGATGGACAAACAAAACAAGCCTTCGGTGATTTCCATCAGTTGGGGTGGTCCGGAATCCACATGGACCTCGCAGTCGTTAAAGTCTTATAATGCGGCCCTCCAGTCAGCCGCGGCTATTGGTGTCACCGTTTGCGTTGCCTGCGGGGACAACGGGTCTTCCGATGGGGTCACCGATGGAATGGCCCATGCGGACTTCCCGGCCTCAAGTCCTTATGCCCTGGCGTGTGGAGGGACACATCTTGTAGGCAGCGGCGGCTCGATAACGGACGAGGAGGTGTGGAACAATCTGCCCAATAATGGCGCGACGGGGGGCGGAGTGAGCGACACATTTCCGCTCCCGTCGTGGCAGAATGGCGCCAACGTGCCGCCTTCCGTAAACCCGGGAAACCGCAAAGGACGTGGGCTGCCCGACCTGGCTGGTGACGCCGACCCTCAAACCGGCTATCAGGTGGAGGTGGATGGCTCAAATGCCGTGGTGGGAGGAACAAGTGCAGCCGCGCCGCTACTGGCCGGATTGATTGCCTTGCTCAACCAGGCTCTCACGGGTCCTGTGGGATATTTCAATCCCGGCCTCTACAAGAAAGTGGCGATTTCCCCGGGCACCTTCCGCGACATTACGCTTGGGAATAACGGGGCATACCAAGCGCGGCCGGGGTGGGATGCGTGCACCGGATGGGGAAGCCCGGTTGGAGCAAATATTTTGAGCGCATTGACTCCCTCGAAGGCTCCCTGAGAGGTTGTTGAAATAACTGTTCGGAGTCCGCAATTTCGCTGGACCCCGGCACCCCTGGTATTTTTCATTGAGGCTTCCCCACTCCTCATTCCACTCTGGGTGTTCGACGTCGGCATCACACGTTATTGAGATAGAACATAGCATCAGGATGGGCGACCGTGCTTGCTCTGATTCGTCACTCATTCATTTTCAGTTTACGAGAAGAGTGGCCGTGTCTTCTGTAGCTTTGGGATACGAAATTCGTGTCCCCCTGACCTGAGCGAACGATGTCAGAGTGTGCTCGCGGGCTGTACCAGGGCTGAAGATGTGCATGACGCGAGCGCCACGCACCACAAGTGCATCAGCGATTAACGAGCGATGACAGCGCCACGGAACAGCCTCGGCACACATGATAGCAGCCGGGCGCGCCGAAGCTAAGTTCAGAAGCCGCTCCAGCCCCTTCTCGAATTCTGCACTCTGCATGTAATCGGCAAACCCGCGGAAGGATACGTTCCGCCATCCCGCATTGATCGAATCCCGCACCGGGCGTCGCCAACCGCCCAACGCGCCGAGGTGAACGTAGCGGATGGAGGCAGCACGGAGAGTCTGTGCAAGTGCCTCGGCGTTATATTGTGGATTCTTCAGAGAGCGAGGGATGGTACGAACGTCCACAAGCTGTTTGATTCCGTGACCCTTCAACAATTCAAGGAATACGGACAGTTCCCGGGTGGAATGCCCGACCGTGTAAACAACAAGAGGCTGCCTCTTCATTTTTGCCATACTCCCGCCTATTCAATTGTGTGCTTGGCCAAAATGATTCGGCAAGGCAGGAAAGCATAATCCATTACTTGCCTGACTTTCCTGTTGGGTAGCTTAACTTTCAATGATTGTCAGCACTTGATCGATCTGGGGGTTCTCGATCACCTGATTTTTGCCGCCGAGCCACTGGTCTGCAACTTTATCAAGCTGATTGAGCCAGCCCAGACGAAAGGTATCCAAGGTAAGGGCAACAGGGGAGGGTACCACTCTGGGGCACATCAGGACAGGCCGCATCCCCGCCAGCCGGGTTATTGGATTTCCTGGATTTAGAACGGGATCGAATATTTGGACCTTACGGGTGATTCTCAGTCAAAGAACTCCCAACTCACCTGTTCCCCGGGATGGCGAAGCTTTCGAATGGAGAACGAAAATGCACGTTTCGGATGCGATTTAGTATTGGCGCTTTTCGATGCGCGGGCGCTCGACGCGGCTCATCGCTCCTTTTTCAATCGCCGGATGTTTGATGCCGCGCAATTCCCCGATGTTGGCACAGACTTTTTCCACCGCGTCGGCGATGTCGTCAACGTCCCTGCGGCTGCCGAGGAAAAGATGATGCGGCAGCCAGACGGACTCCTCATAGGCGGCGCGTTCTGAAACCGGGCAACGGTATTTTGTGCGCGGATTCAGCGGTTCCGCGCGCCCCCAGGAAAGCGCCGGGAACTCCGCCGGGTCCAGCGGAAACAGCGCGCTCTTGTAAACGGGCTCGTAGAACAGACCATCGCAGGGAATGCCTTCCAGTTCCAGGGCGCCCAGGAACGCCGCCCGCGGCGTGTTGCCGAAAGCTTCCGCGCGGTATTTGAAAACGTACTGATAAGCCGCCACGCGCGTGTTGCGCTTGTCATGCCTGAGAAAATCGAGGCCGGGAATTTTGCGCAGCCGCTTTTCCAGATACGCCATGTTGGCCTGGCGAGTCTTTGCCTGTTTGGGAAGGCGTTCGAGCTGCGCTTCCAGGATGGCCGCCTGGAATTCCGTCACCCGGAAATTAAATCCGATCAGCCGGTGGCCAAAGCGGTCGGTCTGGCTGGCGCGGCCGCAGTTCACATAGGATTGCGCCCGCTCGTAAAATTCCAGATTGCTGGTGATCACGCCGCCGCCTTCGCCGGAGGTCATCAGTTTGCTTGACTGGAAGCTGAAACATCCGAAGTCGCCCGTGGCGCCGGCGCCCTTGTTTCGCCATTTGCCGCCGTGGGCGTGAGCGCAATCTTCAATCACCAGCAGGTTGTGCCTGCGCGCGATCTCCATGATGGCGTCCATGTCGGCGAAGCTCATGGCCAGGTGGACGGGCAGGATGGCGCGCGTCTTCTCCGTCAGCGCGGCCTCGATGAGCCGGCCGTCCAGGCAGTAAGTGCCAGGATCGACGTCGACAAAGACCGGCACGGCGTTCAGCAGCAACACCGGTCCCACCGTGCCTTCCCACGTATACGCCGGTACGATGACTTCATCGCCCGGCAGGATGCCCGCCGCCTTCAGCGCCACCTGGATAGCCACCGTGCCGTTCGCCACCGCCAGGCCGTATTTTGCGCCGTGGAACTTTGCAAACTTTTGCGCAAAGCGCTCGGCAATGGCGTTGGGAAACGGATAGCCGCCCCAATTGCGGCTGGCCAGCACCTTCTGCAGCGCGCGCTCTTCCTTCCGGGTATAGACCGGCCAGCCTGCAAATGGCTTCGTGCGAACGGGCTTCCCACCTGTGATTGCGAGGTTCCCCATCATGGTCTCCTTATCGCTTGACGTGCACGATGTTCGAATACGCCGACTCGCCTGCGCCGTTGACTGCACGCACGCGATAGGAAGCGACCGTTCCGGCGGGGACGGAAGAATCATCGTACTGCGAGGCGGTCGGTGGCAATTTTACCTTCCGGGCCCACGTCCCGTCACTGATGCGGCGTTCGATGACAATTCCGGTAGGATCCCCACCATGCACCTTCCAGGTAAGGCTTATCGTGCTGCCCGAGGTCCTGGCGTTCAGCGAACTGGGAGCCTCCGGCAGAACGGCCCAGTCAAAATAACTGGCGTCGGCAATCGCCATGACGCTGTCGCGCACAGGCACGGACTCCAGCGTGTCCGTCGTTCCCTTTTCCCACCTCATCGGCCGAACTTCTCCGGATACCACATCAATCAGAACTGGGTGCCTGATACCAGAATTCTTGATCGTCAACGGCGAGTAAAAGGGCGGGAAGTCATTCCCTGGAAGGCTGTGCGCCGCCAGCCAGTAGGCAACAATGGCTTTCCCATGGTCCGAACGGAAACCATAAGCCAGGAACGGGAAACCGCTCTTGCGCCGCAATGCGGGGATGTCCGGATTGTCGATCTTGATGGACGGGTCAAGCCTGGTGCCGGCGAAAAGCCAGTCAGTATGCTCATATGCGAAGAACGCCGGCCGGGGAGTAAAATCCGACGGCAGGTACCTCAGCCCGTGAATCAGGCCAAAATCGTCATATTCGTTTCCGTCGGTGCCGGCCGTGAGCAGCCACAGGAAGGTCTTTACGCCCGCCGCCAGGTTATAAAGCATGCCGCGCGGAATGTACTTCGACTGCACCGATTCATCAGACCCTGTCCATGAGGGAATGGAATTGAATTCGTCGTCCCAGAATTGAATGTCTGGCCGGATGCCTGGATAGTGCCGAATGAAGGCTCGAAGTTTGGCAGGCGATTCGTTTCCGTATGCCCCGTAATCCATCGTCTCCGGGTTCATGTTCTGCCCATAGCCGGGATAAGTGTGATAGGCAAAGACGTCAATCCCGGAAGCGCACTGGCAGACGTCAAGCGCGCGTTTCGCAAAATCCCGGATGGGATCGGCTTGTCCGCCGTAGATCACCTTGGCATCGGGATCGGCTTCGTGCACGGAGTGGACGAACGCCTTCAGCAGGCGGCCGTACTCCTCCGGATTTCCCCAGGGATTCCAGTAACCAATGTCCTCCTCATTCCACAAGGCCCAATAATGGATGCGCCCGCGAAAGTGGCCAACCATCCACCTGACATACTTGATGAACGCAGCAATCTGCTCCCGCGTGCTGGGGGCCCAGAAAACCGAGTAGAGGCTGCGGTCATCGTTGTGGAAGGTGCCTGGCTCCGGAATGATGGAATCCGGCAGCTTGCCGGCCGGCGATGTATACATCGGATTGCCATACATCAGCTGGACCTGGATGTCCACCCCATTGTCCACCAGCCAGTCGACATAATCGTCCAGCCCCGGCGGCGCGGCATAGACGCCGCGCTTCTGCTCGATCCAGTCCCAGCTTGTGTAATCAGAACTGTTCTCATACTGGCCGATCCGGATCCACTTAACGCCTGCGTCGGCCATTCGGGTCCACCACCAGCGATTCCAGGGCAAGTAGGGCGCTCGGGGCATGTCGGAGTTGATCCCAAAGCCATCGTGAATTTGGGAAGTGCGCCTGGGCGGGATGTGCGAAGGCACGGCTGGGTCCTGCGGCCCTGCAACCAGAACTGACGGAAATACTGCAGAAAGAAATAACAAGGCAACCAGGCAACAACTCGTGGACCCCATTGAAGGCTTGAAACCGCGCTGCATAATCGATCCCCTCTCCTGATCTCGCGGGCTTGCAGAACTTATTCTGCCGGCCATGCGAGTTGGCTCTTCCGCCCATACACACATGCAAGGCAAATTGAGACCCGAATGCTTGAATTCCTGTGCTTAGTAATCATCCGCAAACAAACAGACTCTCCAGGCGAACCTTACTGCAACTCTATGCCTGGAAGAGTCCTATCTCCGAGATGGTCATTGGCAGGTTGACCTCGCGGCCAGAGCAGACCCAGCCGTCAGAAACTGGAAACAAGCGCCAAACTCAATGCTCGCGGTGTACACCGAATCATTCCTGGTTGAATCCGGTCGCCTTCCGAAAATTCTCGACGTAATGCCCATCCTTTTTCGGTTGCGCCTTTTTTAGTTCCGCTTCGGCTTTTGCTTCGTCGGCAGGATCCCAGTCCGGACGGTAATGGTGGATTGAAGGTTCGAACTGGCTGACATGCTTCATAGCTGCCTCGATTTTCAGGCCCATGACACTGTCGATGTTGACCCTGTAGTTCGTATCCTGAGGCGCAGTGTAATAGAAATACATCAAGGGCACCTGGTACTGCTCCAAATGTTGCTCCAGAAACTGGTTCGGAAAGTAGAGCCAGAACTCGGCGGCGCGTACGGCATCAATAGTGTTAACGGCGGCCATGCGGTGGTCGCTCTTGTGCCAGCGCACGTACCAGCCTCCCGGGTCGATGCTGAGTAGAACATCGGGGCGCACTCGCCGGATGATCGCGGTGGCCTCTTCGGTCAGTTTGGGCTGCGGCGCGTACTCCAGCATGCCGTCGTGGTAGCCCATCCAGATGATATTCTCCTTGGGCGTCCCCAGAACAGCTTCCGCCGCCTCTTCTTCGCTCTTCCGAATTCGGGCCAGGCGTACCGAGCTCATGTCCAGATCGTAGCTGCCTTTGTCGTCATTCGTGTAAAGCACGATGATGACCTTGTTATGATTCTTATTCAGCAGGGAGATCGTGCCGCCTGCACCGAACAGTTCATCGTCAGGGTGCGGCGAAAACACCAGAACCGTCTTTCCAGTCATGTCCTCGAGTTTTGTTTCCTGTGCCATAGAAAGTGCAGGCTTGAGGCTAAGGATGAGCACAAGTATCAGCGCGATTCGCATCATGATCTTCCTCTTTGATCGTGAAACAGGCTGCCGGCCATGGCTTCGCCTCGGCCAGGAAGATCACCTTCCTGCGCGGGGTCGAAGCAGATCTCCCGGGTTAGAATAGAAGCTTCAGTGCAAATTGAATCTCGCGCTGGTTGTCGGGTATCGTGCTTGAAATGCTTGCACCACCAGGATTATCGACAGTGGTATCGGGATTCGCGAAATTCGGATGGTTGAATATGTTGAACATCTCGGCGCGGAACTGCAGCGTCCACCGTTCATTGAACTTAAAATTCTTCATCGCTGAAAAATCAAAGCTGACCAGATCCGGACCACGGAGAACGCCATTGGCCGTGTTCCCGAATAATCGGGCGAAGTTCTGACCGGGAGCAACTGGGGGCAGGATAAACACCGCCTGATTGTAGAAACAATCCAGGGTCTGCTTTCCAGGCTGACTGCAACCCATGGCAGCCTGGGTGGAAGTGCCAATCGAGAAGTCTTTCGGGTTGCCTATCATGTCCGGCCTCGGGCTCGGAGATCCGGTGTTGGTCTGGTCGAACGACAGACCGGGAGTAATAGCCAACCCGCTTTGGGCCGCGACAATCCCACTGACTTCCCATCCCCCCAGGATCGCATCGGAGGCTGCTCCGGCGTTTGTCAAGTAGCTCTTTCCGCGGCCAAAAGGCAAATCATAGAGGTAGCTTACGGAAAGCTGATGGGTCCTATCAGACCCAATCGGCCCGCGGCTTGCCCCTGGATCGAAAATATTCTGAAAACTTCCGGAAACGTAGCCATCCGACGTGCCGAGATTCCTGGAATAGGTATAGGCCGTCAGCAAAGACATTCCTTTTGAAAATCGGTGTTCCAGTTTGGCCTGAAACGAATTGTAAAACATCGACAACTGTGCGTAATCGAAAGGGAGGAGCGAAACGAGATTTGGACGGACGTTGAAGTATCGCCGTCCCATGTTTCCTGTGGGATCAGAAAAATTGGAATCCAGAGGCTGGGTGGGTGAGTTCAGGTCACCGGTTTCGTGATTCCAGAGGCGGTAACCTCGCGTGGCCACATAACCAACTTGCGCAACCCAGTTCTGGCCAAGCTGATGCTGGAGAGTGAAATTCCACTCCATGATTTTGGGCATCCAGCGCTTGGGGCCCTGGACCCGCAGGTTTCCGGCGGGATCCAATGGATCAGGATAGACGATTGTCGAAGGAAAACCGGATGAGATCAATTGGCTGGCTGCAGGAATAGTGCCGGCAGAAAAATCATGGCTGGCGAAGTCCAGGAATGGCGGATTCAATCCCAGATCATCAAAGATGTTTCCCTGCGGGGAGTAGAAGACTCCAAAGGCACTCCTCACCACAGTGCTTTTATGGCCGAAGGGAGTCCAGGCGAAACCAACACGGGGCCCCCAATCGCCGTAATCAAAGGCGACCCCGGCATGCGGCTCCGAAATCGTGTTGGGCCCGGCGTCCTGATCATTCACCACGAGGGCCCGCTGGAAATCGAAATTCCCAATGCGTCCTGAAGCGGGCGAGAAAATGGAGTAGCGCAGCCCCAGATTCAGGGTAAGGTCCGAGGTGGCGCGGAAATCATCCTGAACAAATTCATCAAGGTCCCAGTAACGGGTCGGATATCTTCCCTGGAGGGCGTCACGTTCACTGTGGTTCGGCACGCCCAGCAAAAGGTCGGCCAGCGCGTTCCCGCCATCTCCCGTCAATAAGTCCTGGGTATACGACCCGTCGAAGGCATACAGCCCCTTCGAAGACTGCAACTGGAAGAAATTCCGCTGCATCTTGATGTACCTCACCCCCACCTTCAGGGTGTGCTTACCGATCATCTTGGTGAGGACACCTGAGAGGTCGGCCATGTTTTCGGCCGCAAACTCGGGCGTCCAGAGCGAATCTCCCAATGGGGCAAAGCCTGAGACGTCGAAATGCGTGAGGCCAGAAGTGGTCAGATCACCACGATTCGCCCCGGGAATTCCCAACTGGTCAGATAGATTATTGCCGAGCTCCAGCGGATTGGCCTCTACCAGATATCGCTCCCAGGCTCCCGTCACAACAGCCAGCATGGTGGGGCTGAAGGTATGCGTCCAGCCGATAGCCGCATTCTGTGCTCGATTAATACCATCGCTCGGACAGCAATCAGATCCACCGATAGCCCCCAGCGGACCCGGCGTGTGCGCCCGGACATCATCAAATGTGTAGTGTCCGAAAAACTGATCCTGTGCGCGCCAGGGGAAGTCCACTTTGATGTCAGTAGAATCTTCATCCTGTGTGTACTTCGGGTTCAAAAGATAGTTGTTCACAACGCCCGGCCGATTCGGGAGCGGGTAAAGGTTGACAACGTTCTGCCCCACTGAATTGATGCGGTCCGCTGGAATTACAAACGGATCGGAGGGGTTGAGAAACGTTCTCGCGCCGGTATTCGGATCCGTAGTATAGGGATCAAAAAGCGCCGTGCCCATTTCGGAAAAATCGCCCGTGCGCTCGAGCGGAGTTGGAACCGTCGACAGAAACGTTTGCCCCTGACGGATGCGTGTTCCCTGGTAGTCGCCGAAAATGAAGAGCTTGTCCTTGATGATGGGGCCACCCGCGGAGCCGCCGAACTGGTTCCGGCGAAATGCGGGCCGGGTGTCGTCAAAAAAGTTTCGCGCATCGAATTTGTCGTTTCGAACGAATTCCCAAAAATCGCCGTGAAGCTGGTTCGTTCCGGATTTGAGCACGATATTGACTGCGGCGCCGCCCCGTCCGAACTCGGCGCTCATGGCGTTTTCTTCCGTCCGGAATTCCTGAATTGCGTCCGGCGGTGGCAAGGCCACCACGCCCCCAAGACCCCATTCATTATTGTCGACGCCATCCATCAGGAAATTGTTCTGGGACGCCGAAATCCCGTTAACCGTCAGCCCTTCATTGGCCCGAACGTCCTCGAACACTCCCCCGCTGACGTTGGCCCCGGGAGGGGCGGTATTAGCTCCTGGGCCCAGGTAGGCCAGGGAAATAAAGTTGCGACCATTCAGCGGCAAGTCAACGATGCGGCGCTCAGTTTCCACAGTACCCAGCGAGGAGCTTTCACTTTGAACAAGCGGGGGCGCTGCCGAAACTTGCACGGTCTGGGTTAGCTGGCCCACCTGCAGGACAATGTCGACACGGGCGGTCTGGTTCACACTTACGGTGACGTTGGTGTGGATACTCCGACTGAATCCCGACTTTTGTATCGTGATGGTGTACTTACCGATAGGCAGGTTGGTTGCAACGTAGATCCCTGAGTTGTTGGTTGAAAGCCTGGTTGTTTGCTGCGTTCCGGTGTTGATAATGGTCAGCGACGCGCCAGGTATCAAAGCCCCGCTGGTGTCTTTCACCGTGCCCGAAATGCTGCCCCTGTCAACCTGTGCTTTCAAGCTCGGAATTCCGAATAGCACCACCAAATAAATGACGAGAGTAAGTTCCCCCACCTGCGAGATGTGCCTTTTCATCGCCCGGCCCTCCCGTTTTGTAAAATTCAATTTCTTTTTGCCTGTACGGAACGCCCCTGCAAATCGGCTTGACCTCAATCGAAAAGCACTCTACGGCATAACATCAAGCGACACCTGCTTCTAGTCAAGGCGCTTTTGGCAAGGCAACACAACCACTTCAGCAAAAGCCGGTTTTCTCTTCAGCTGATTTGAGCCACCGCCTGATTTCTTTAGCTCTTTCCACTTCTAATTAAAGAAAATTGCTTGGGAGTGTCCGGGAGTATACCGGCAGTTGGGAATTTTGTCAATTATTAATTTCTGTAAGAAGTAATTATCATGACAACATGGATCTGGCACAAAATTTCGCTGGGCCAGAGAGCATAAGTTCTTCTATAGCATATCGATATGGATATGCTACGGCTTGAGCCGAGAGGCGGGTCTCGCCATTTCATTGAAACCCAGAGGTGGGCCACATGGAGCTGAATTTCATCTGCTTTCCATTTGACTGTCCTTATCTGTTCTTAACAGAAAAAAATCGAAGGGCCTGGTTGGTTGGGGCAGAAATATAGGTTGACGATCCGATTGGGATCTGACGGGCACCCCTTATTTTTGTCCAGGCTTTTCTGCCACGATAAACTTTTTGATTTCACCCTGGTAATGCGACATCTGTGACTGGTGCTCCTGCGACAAGGCACTGTATTGCGCAAGCTGTTGCTGCGCCATTGCCAAATGTCCTAATTTTCGATAGGTCACCCCAAGTTGATAGTGAGCGTTTGCGGATTGAGGGTCGATGCGAATCGTTTCAAGAAACTGGTGAGCCGCGTTTTCGTAAGCGCTCTGTAATAAATAAAGCCGGCCGAGTTCAAAGTGTACCTGGGAGAATTCGGGCTTCAGATTGAGGGCCCGCTCCAGATAATCCTGGGCCATTTTCAGATCGGCCGGTTTGGCCATGCCTTCACCTGATCGAAACAGGCTGACTCCGCAATAATAAAGCGACTCCGGGCTGGCGGGGTGCCCCTCCGCGAGGCGCCGGAGGCGTGCGCTGAGTTCCTGGTATCCGGAGGGAGTGAGGAAGGACATCAATGTGTTCCATGCTGCGAACGCGGCTGGAGCAGAAGGATTGATCTCGAGCGCCTCCAGAAAGGCCTGCTCTGCTTCAGGATACTGGTGGAGGCCATAATGCGCGTAGCCCAGCCCAACTTTCTCGCGCAGGGAGCCTGGAAACTTTTGGTTGGCGACTTCAAAAACATCCAACGCCGGCCGAAAAGCATAATGTGAAAGACATTCGACACCCAGGTCAAAATAATATTCCTCGTTGTCCGAGTCCAGGTCGACCGCTTGCCTGAAGTCGCGTGCTGCCTGCACGTAATCGCCTGCTCCTTCCTCTAGCGTCGCCAGCAGATTGTAGAGTGCCGCCCCAGGCTTTTGCCTGAGCGCGGCTTGGATAACCGCAGTGGCTTCCAGCGGCTGCTTCAGTTGTTGATAGGAAAGCGCTAAATTATATGCTGCAGCATCATTGGCAGGATCGGCCTTTAGAGCGGTTTTGAATTCAGGAACGGCTTTTGCAAAAGATCCCACCGATGCAAATAAAATACCCAAGGAGAAGTGCTGCTCTGGTGACAACCCTGCCGGAGACGGCGGAAGTTCCCGAATAGTCGTGGAATCCTTGCTTTTGACGGCTGCCCAAACCCAGGATGAATAGATTTGAGTTTCCTCCGGGGCAAAGTGGTACGCCCGTGAATAATCCCGGACGGCCCCGTGCCAGTCCTCCAGGTCTGCAGCCACGGCGCCCGATAATGCGTAGAATTTAGCGGCAAACGCAGGCGAGGCCGGAGGGACTATCTTTGAGAGAATGCTGCGGGCTTCCTTCGGCCGTTTCAGCTCCCGCAAAGTGAGGGCATACTCGTAGCCAGCCTGGAAGTTTCCGGGATCCGAATCCCATACGGCCATTAAATTCGTCGCCGCTTTTTGAGTCTGTTTCAGATCGAGCAGCGTAGTACCCAAACCCAGCCGTGCTATAAAATTGTTGGGATCGCGGTTGAGTGCCGCGTGGAATAGCTGTTCGGCTTCTTCCGTTCTTCCCGTTTGGAGCATCAGCACGCCAAGGTCCGCATAGCCGAGCGCGTGTTCAGGTGCCAGCTCGATGGCTTTTCGGAAGCTGGCTTCAGCCTGGCGGGAGTTTCCGAGTGAACTCTCGGCACGCCCTCTCAGGTCGTAAAGTTTCCAATCGGAGGGGTTCCCGGCCAGACCTGTGCGAATAATATTGAGGGCTTCAGCAGGCCTCTGATTCTTCAGCAAAGTCTGCGCTTGCCGGTAGGTGGCAGAACCATCGGTGCTGTTGTTCCTGGAGGATTGTTTCGTTTCCTGTCCGAATATCAGCGGCACTGCCATCAAGAATATCCACAGAACACACCAACCCTTCTTGCAGAAAAGAGGGACTTGTATGGATGTGTGACGTCGCATCCAAAAACACAGTTCCGGCCCGGCCACCGGGCTGCAAATTGTATGAGGGCACAACATAAACCCAAATTACCACGATTCCTCATTCGTGATTCCTTTTCCCTCCTCAATCGTGACCGAACGATTGGCTGGCACGCGTTCCAGAATCTCCGTTGACCCACTCAGCCAGTGTATCTCCACCCGCACCCGCTGGACCTCCCGTCCCAGGCCGAAATGCAGCCGCAAATCATTTTGTGAGCAAAAACTTCCGCCGGACCTGACCTCCTGCATCTGCCGCAGCGATGCGGCACTGACCATTACCCGGCAACCGATCGCGGATTTGTTGGTTTGGGCGCCCACCAGCTTGACCAGCAGCCATGAATTGGGTGAAGGCACTTCATTCCGAAGCAGGGATGGCCGGTCGTTGATATTGTTCACTACCAGATCAAGCCGTCCGGTGTGGAAGAGATCGCCTACCGCCAGCCCGCGACCGCAGCGCGACTCTGCAAAAGCAGCCCCTGCCTCCGCAGAGATATCTTCGAAGCGCCCGTTGCGCAAGTTGCGGAAAAGCAGATTCCTGCCGTTCTCACTCGTCAGGGGATGGCTCCGGCTGATACCAGGAGGATAAATCGGCCCGGTAACAATCACGAGATCCAGATAGCCGTCATTATCGAAATCAAGGAATGATGTTCCCCATTTGACGTTCTGCACAGCCCCGGCAAACCCGGCTTGAGCAGTGACGTCCGTGAAGAAGCTGTGGCCGTCATTATGATAAAGAGTCGGTGGTTCATCGGAGAAATTTGTCTTGAAAATATCGAACCGTCCGTCGGCGTCGTAGTCACCCGCGTCCACGCCCATGCCGGCCTGCGTTCTTCCGTTAGCGTCAAACGCGACGCCGGCCAGCAAGGCGATTTCGGAAAAAGTTCCGTCGTGGTTATTGTGAAAAAGCAGGCTTGGGGTCGAGTCATCGGCAACATAGATGTCAGGCCAGCCGTCATTGTCAAAATCAGCGACAAGCGGAGTAAAACCATACGTTGGGAGCGTTTTCAGAATCCCAGCTTGTTCCGACACGTCCGTGAAGGTGCCGTCACTGTTGTTTCGATACAGGGTGTTTCGAGACCCTTCCAGTCCCGCGACCCCGTAGAGGACCGGAGACCGGCTCCCCTCCAGATCGGGATGGTTTCCGTAGAGTGTGAGTCCGTACTTGTAGCCCACATAATGAGAAACAAACAAGTCGAGGTGCCCGTCGCGGTTGTAATCGAGGAAGGCGGCACCTGAATTCCAGAGATCCTGCGGCGCCACAAGCCCGGCCTGACGGGTAACGTCTGTAAAGGTTCCGTCGCGGTTATTGTGGTAGAGAAGATTCTGCCCGTATTGAGTGACAAACAGGTCCAGGAACCCATCGTTGTCATAATCTCCAACGCACACGCCCTGACTCCAGCCATGGTGAGTGAGCCCCGCCTTCAGGGTAACGTCGGTAAAGGTCCCGTCGCGGTTGTTGCGGTACAAATGATTGGTGGGCTCCTGGCCTTCAGGAAAACCGTGCAAACTCCCGCCATTCAGAACGAAAATGTCGAGCCAGTCGTCATTGTCATAGTCAATTAACGCCACGCCCCCGCCTGTGGTGGAAAGCAGGAAGTCTTTTGTCGGATCTCCTTGCAACACGGTCCTGGCGGATACTCCGGCCTTCGCGGCAACATCGACGAACCGCGGCAAAGGCGCTGTTGCGACTCCTGCCGTGCCTGTCTGGGACAAGAGGTGCGGGCCAGGCAAGCCAGCGCTTGCGGCCATGCCCATCACTCCAAGGAATTGCCTTCTATTCACCGGAAGTCCATCCCGGAACGCTTTTAGTGATGGTTCTCATCCTGCCGCACCTTGAATGGATTTGAATTTAGGCATACTGAGCGTTTTTTCGAACGCACGGATGATCTCGTCTTCGTCCTGATGAGTCAGGCAGGAGGGGATGGCGATAATGATGCTTCGTTCAAAGAGGCTGTCGGCCACGGGGCACGTCCCGCGCTCGTAGCCGGGGTGCGACTCCGAGTTCTCCGCC
>DATEKC010000136.1:0-7348 GCA_035277665.1 Terriglobia bacterium | reverse complement strand
CTTATTGCGTTGCGAAAGTAGCAACCGGCCGGTGGCGCGAATGCCCGGCGCTCACCTACATTTTTGCCGCGTTGTTTGTGGTCCGGTTTCTGGTGATCTGAAAACCCCTCAAATCGCGCAACACTTTATGCATTCGTGGCGGGCTGTGACACCGGCGTGGCAGTTTGCGCCGGCGAGCTGGCGCGCTGCGGCTCAGGTTCGAGAGGCATCACAATCCACGCCACGATGTAGGCGATCAGACCCCAGCCTCCAAGGAACAGGGCCGCGAGCCAGATCAGCCGCACCAGCGTAACGTCAATTTCCAGGTACTCGGCGAAGCCACCGCACACGCCCGCAATCTTTTCTTCGGTGCGCGAGCGCATCAGTTTCCTGTTCGGCTTTATGGGGGGATGCATTTCAGTTCCGCATTGCGAGCAGAAATTGACCGAATGCGTATATTCTTTTCCGCACTTGGGACAAAACATGACAAAAACCTCCTTTCCATCCGGGGGAAGCACCCTTCATAAAGTTATACGCGCGGGATGAGCGCAAAGTTCCTTGCCGGACCGCGATCACAATTGAAGAAGCCATTTTCAAGGGGATGCAAACCGGTAACTCTTCCTATCCTGCACTCATTTCAGGTAAGATGCCTTTGATTGCCCCGCTCAGGGCTTCATTCCTCTGGAATGCCCCAGTGACCCGGACTTCGGGTGGATCGCCAGATACGGCTTGGGAGACTGTAGAATGGATTGGAGACGCCAGCGGCTGCCCAGAGTATTTGCCCGGTCGAATTCCATGCGGCGCCGCGTCGCTTACAGCCTCGCCATTGTCCGGCTGATTCTGGTTCCGGTCATCCTGCTGGCTGTCTATTACCTGTTCCGAATGGGCTGGATTGTCGACCGCATTGTGAGCGTCGACGCAGCCGTGGCCATGCAGGCGGAGCGCGCGTCCATTGTCATGCTCGACGCCCAGCGCACGGAGCGGAACTACTTTTTGCTTCACGACCCCGCCGACCTCAAGGCCAACCAGCAGACCGTTGAGAACCTCCGGAAGATGGTTCAATCGTTTGGCAGGGTCCAGCCCCAGGAAGCGATTGCGATCACGCAAATGCAGGCGGATCTCGAATCCTATCAGCAGTCCATGCGGAAGGCGGCCCAGCGAATCGGCGAAACAGGCCAGCCGCGGATTGACCGCCTTCGCGGCGCCGTATTCTCCTACGAACAGGACCTGAACAAGATCCTCCAGGGAGCGCACCGTGGCAGCCGGGCCAGCCTGGTGAGGGAACTGCACGACCGAACCAGCAGGTTTGATTCCGAGATTGCAGCCGCCGGAACAGAAGATATTGTCCTCCAGTCCATTTCCTTTGACGTCGAGCAATCGGCCAGGTCGTTTCTCGCCGGGGCGACGGCGCTGGAACACCGCAGTTGGAACCGCGTCGAGGCCGATCACCATTACGCCCGCGCTCTGATGACCCGCTCCGAATGGGTGCTGGGCAGCGTCTCGCTGCTGGTCCTGCTGATCAGTATCTGGGTCAGCTACACCCTGCCCAGGGAAGTGGTTCAGCCGCTGCTCGATCTGAAGGCGGCGGTGGACCACGCCGCGGCGGGCAATTATGAAATCGACTTCGATGTTCAGGGCAAGGGCGAGGTGGTGCAGCTTGCCAACAGTGTGAGGGGCCTGATTGGCTACGTCCGCGAAAAGAAGAGCGATGCGGATGCGCCACCGTCCTGAAGCCGGCCCTCTCTTTGCGCCGCTCGCTGAAACACTCTGGATGTACCCTCGAAAACTTGATAGATTAGTGGGTGAAAGGAGAACACCTGACATGAAGGGAAAATCAGCCGTTATCGACGCTCTCCAGAAGGCTTTAAGTGAAGAATTGATGGCCATCAGCCAGTACTTCCTCCATGGTGAGATGCAGAGCAACTGGGGTTACAAGCGCCTCTATGCCGAAATCAAGAAGCAGGCGATTGGCGAAATGAAACATGCCGAAGTCCTCATTGAGCGCATTATCTTCCTCGAAGGACTCCCGAACCTGAATGACTTCCCGAAACTCAAGATCGGGAAGAATGTGCAACAGCAGCTCCAGAACGATCTGAACCTGGAGAAAGAAGCTGTTGAGGAATACAACAAGTACATCGCCCTTGCCCGCAAGGAAGGCGACAACACCTCGGCCGACCTCTTCGAGGTTCTCCTGAAAGACGAAGAGGAGCATGTCGATTTCCTCGAAGCCCAGCTCGACCTGATCGAGCAAGTGGGCCTGCAGAATTACCTCGCCCAGCAATTGCACGGCTGATCCTCCGCGTGGGGCGAGCGTTCTCTCGCCCCTATGCCTCCTTCAAAAGGTCGCCGAAATCAAAATAACCTCGGCTGCCCAGCAAGTTGACAAGGTCTTTCGCTTGCTGCCGCGTGTCCTCTTTCTCGGACTTAAAAGCAATGCGAATGATCTCCTTGGCTTTCTCGTCGGAACCAAGGACCCTCCAATCATCACTTTCTCCCCTAATGATCATGTAAAGGCAGTCCATGGCCTCGCTCGTCATGCCCGAAGCGAGTTCGGCCAAGTATTCAATGACCATATTCGGCATATCTGTGCGCCCGCCAACCCTGAGTGAGCTGGCAAGTGCATCCATAGACCACCTTTCGTCAAATTTCCGCGACACAAACCACCAGCCGAATTTGGAGAGTTCTTCGCGCGCGGATTCCTCAGAATCTGCTTTTTCTAGTGCCTCCACCCTAGCTTCCCAAAGCGCTTTGACTCGGCCAGTTACTTCAGCAGGGATCGGTTTCTCGGCATTACGAAAGCTTCGGCCAATGAATTCGATGGCATGGCCCCGGAGCTTTGGGTCGGCTTTTTCGTAGAAGCGGACTATCAGGGGTGAATCCAACTTAAGTGTCCCCCACCAGTAGAACGTCATCAAGTGTTCGGCCAGCCTGCCATAGGGCTTGCCAACATGATCACTATTCGCGTCAGACTCACCTATCCGTTCGACCACCATTGCATATTCATTCTTCAGTGCCTCTAACACGGGATTAAACGGGCGATTAAAGACGACGTAAGTCTCCCAAGCTGCGTCGAAATAATCCTGCAAGTCGCTTTCCGGGGGAAAGATTCTTTTCGCATTCTCAGCTGCCCAGCGTGGGTCGAGGTGATAAAGCAAGGGAAATCTCTCTCCGTAAACCGACCTGATGGCAAGCGAAGGGTCGATCTTCACGTCCAAGTGCGCTTCCAGAATCTTGCGAACCTCCGGCATTTCGTCAAAGCCACGGGCAATCAATTCGTCCTTGTTTGGCTGCGTCTCTAGGTATTTTCTGATCCACATGGCGTACTTAATCACGCAGTTCATAGCCTCGCCACGAACCGTATTCATGGCGTAGGTCACGGGGTCGTAGCCGCTGACGTTCATCCCTGTGCCTGCATATTCCTCTTCTATCCCCCCGCCAATGTAACGTTGTTCGTCTTTCGGGTTTGGCTCTGGATCGCTTATTAGCACTTCAAGAATCTCCCAGATGAGGTGTCTACACGAATATGGAGGCGGGTTCTTGTCGCTCAGGAAACCGTCAGCAAGCAACCTCGCGACGGCAGTCCGAGTCCCGCCCCAGTCAGTGTCCTTCTCAAAGAAGGGTGCGGCCTTACGTCCGGGAATTTCCCTTTGGTGGTCAACCGCCCGTTTGCAGAGGTTCAGGACAGGTTCCCAGTTGAACGAGCTACCCTGCTTCACTGCATCCCAAAGGCCTTGTATATAGCCTCGCACGTACGTTGGTTCGTCTAGCTCAAATTTTTGCGCGTGCTCAGAATAGAAATCGGGCCTGGACGTAACCAGCGAGCTGATCTGTCTGCCAAGACCCTCTGGGCTCGCGTTGTGAAGGGGGTCTCCGGACGGCTGCCATGACCTCAGGTAAGCGACCAGGTCTTCGACATTCATCTTCCCCAAGTCTTCCTCTGTCTCTGGGCTGATATGTCCGAAAGACCCACCTGAGATATAGGTGCTAAATTCAGGGTGCTCGGGCTTCCCAAGTTCGTCGACCAGTTTGGCGTAGAGATCCTTCCATTCCCTTTGGAGGTATGGCTCCATTGGCTTCAGGCGCCCGAGCTGCCAATATCCTCGATATCGTGCTGCCTCTTCCGCCGTGGTTTCGTACCCGGATTCCTCCTTCCGCCATTTCTTGTAGGATTCGATGTCTGGACCGTCCTCGATCCACCCAAGGATTACGGACTGTTGTTCTACGGGGAGGCGTCCAAAGCATTCTTGAACGAGTAGAAAGTATTCATGGCGGAAACCGTGATCGGCGAACAGTTCGTGGCTTGTCAGTCTCCGTGCAACCGCTTCAGGCGCTTCGCCCGGGAATATTCGCAGAAGGAAAAGAGCAATGCGCGTGAAAATTCTCCGCTTTTGACCGCGTCCTTCTAGAGTTCCCACGAGTTTGGCAACAGATGCAAGCTTGCTCGTCACCAATTGCTGTGCGGAATCTCTTACTGCAGTCACAAGAATTTGCTTCAGTCCAAGGTTCAGGTTTTGCGCGTGGTCTTCAATGGCGGGACGCCACACGTAAGAATAGTCCTCAGGAGGCTTGATGTCGCTCCGCTGCGAGTACCGGACAACAAGGTCGAGAAGGTCGCACAACAACGAAAATGCGCGACCTTCTGCTGCATTTACGAGGTCGGGAATATTATTTTTGAGGACTTGCCCGTATTCCCACAAATCGAAGCGTGCTCTCGGTTCAAGTACATACCACGCCTTTTCCCCTATCTTTTTCTCCACTTCAGGATCGGGCAAAATGGTTAGTAAAGACTCGGCAAGCTCTAGGGCTGCATCAACCTCGCCGCCATTTGCCAAATGGCTTATGAGTTTTCCAACCTCCCGAGGGAGTCCGAAGAATAGACATTTCTTCCGGGCAATCCACTGCTTCTCCTTACGCGCCCACTCGGCAGCAAGGTTTGCAGGAAGAGAAATGGCCGTTTCAGCGAGGTTGTTATGCGCCTGCATGTTCTCCGTCTCCGGCGCCTCCATTAGTGCGCGATACGCAACATCAGGACCAGCCGCAGCTACTCGGGCTAAATACTCTCCCGCGGGCCAGCTTCGAAAGGCAATCCCCCTCTCGTCCTGTACGGGGGGTGGTATCTCTTTGAAGAACCCCGCCTTTCTCAAGGGAGCAAGCCAGAGTGGACTCTCCAGCCTCGTGAAAAAATAGTGGTGCGTGACTAGGCTGTGGGGAATACTGGTCCCGAGAATCTTGAGGTCATCTCGAGTCGGCACCTCGTGGTCCAACATTCGTCGCATTAGCTTCTCAAACTCAAGAAACCTAGTTTCAATTCTTGCGATTATTTGGTCCAGAACGACCTGGGTGTCTTCCCAGAACTCCTTGTATTCGTCATCTACCTTGCGGGGAGCTAACAACCCTCGCCGGTGGGCCCTAGGGTGCAGTCCCCCAGCCAGACCAATCCACTTCACGGCGAGCGGGTGGTCGCTTGGTATTTCTAACGCTCTGAGGATTTCCCTAATAGCCTCCTTCTGGCGTTCATTCTGTTGTACCACTTGGCAATCAGCCGGCGACTTGCTGGCGATGGGTCGTAACATTTCTCGAAGGGCGCTCTCGATTTCGCGCACCATGTGGCCGACTAAATGGCTGGTCGAGTCATACGGAATCTCCTCGGTCATAATCCGGCAGGCGTCCCGAAAGAATGCAGCTGGGCCCGGCCCAACCAGTCGAAGAAGCCCTTCAAAAATCCGTGCCTGACGCGGGTCCTCAAAACGAAAACCCTTCTTTCCCGGATCCATTCCTTCCATTTGCTGAGCACTCACCCCTTGATCACCCCCATCGGCTTCAGGCGCGCGACGCGGCGCGAGAGCCCGGCGTTGTGGACCACGTTGATGACGGCGTCCACGTCTTTGTAGGCCTCGGGAATTTCTTCCGAGATGCCGTCACGCGTTTCGGAGCGCACAATAATGCCCTGCTCTTCCAGTCGCTCTCTGGCATTGGCGGCGTAGGAAGATTTTTTGGCGGCGGTGCGGCTCATCACGCGCCCGGCGCCGTGGCAGGTGGTCCCAAAAGTTTCATCAAGCGAGCCTTGCGCACCCACCAGAACGTACGACGCCGTCCCCATCGAGCCCGGAATCAGCACCGGCTGCCCGATGTCTTTGTAGGCCGCGGGAATTTCCGGCCGACCCGTCGGGAAGGCCCGCGTCGCGCCCTTGCGATGCACCAGCACACGGCGGTCGCGGCCGTTCACGCGGTGCCATTCCAGCTTGGCGATGTTGTGGCAAACGTCGTACACCACGCGCAGATGTTCTTTCTGCCCGAAGATGCGCTTGAACGCTTCGCGGGTGAAGTGCGTGATGCCCTGGCGGTTGGCCCAGGCAAAATTGGCCGAGGCGCGCATGGCTCCCAGATAAGCCTGGCCCTCGGGCGAATTCGCCGGCACGCAGGCCAGTTGGCGGTCCGGCAGTTCGAGCTTGTAGCGCCGCATGGCCGGGTCCATGTCGCGCAGAAAATCGGTGCATACCTGGTGGCCGAATCCGCGCGAGCCGGAATGGATGAGCACCACAACTTCATTTTCATAAAGCCCGAGGCGCTGGGCAACCTCCGGCTCAAACACCTGCTCCACATATTGCACTTCCAGGAAATGGTTGCCGGAACCGAGCGTTCCCACCTGCGCCAGGCCGCGCTTGCGGGGCTTCTCGCCCACGGCCGCGGGATCAGCGCCATCGATCGCGCCATTTTCCTCGCAGTGTTCCAGATCGGCGGGCTCGCCGTAGCCGTTTCGGACCATCCAGCCGGCGCCCTCCACCATCAGGCGCTCCAGGTCATTGTAGGAAAGCTGCACGGAACCTTTGCGGCCCGCGCCCGAAGGTACGTCGCGGAAAAGCTGGTTGACCAGCTCGCGGATTTTCGGGCGCACGTCGTCCGCCGCCAGCGTGCTGGCCAGCAGGCGCACGCCGCAATTGATGTCAAAGCCCACGCCGCCCGGCGACACCACGCCGCCTTCCGCAGGATCGGTGGCCGCCACGCCGCCGATGGGAAATCCGTACCCCTGGTGGATGTCCGGCATGGCCAGCGACCGGCCCACGATGCCCGGCAGCATGGCCACGTTCACCGCCTGCTCCAGCGAGAGGTCTTTCAGCAGGTCTTCCAGCAGATGCTCGTCGGCGTAAATCACCGCGTCGGTCAGCATGCCGGGCTTGGCGCCGCGCGGCACCAGCCAGCGGTAACGGTCAAGCTTCTCGAGCTGGCCCTTTTGAAACAGCACGGGCGTTCCTCCCTGGTCGTGAAGGTGTCGGGCCGATTGAATTCTGCAGCCATTGTATCAGGCGGTGGCAGGTCGCTGAGCGGGCAATTCCGGGGGCGCTGCGGGGACTTCAGGGGCGGCCGAAAA
>DATEKC010000135.1:0-27701 GCA_035277665.1 Terriglobia bacterium | reverse complement strand
ATGTGCTTCAGGAAACGCTGCTGAAAGGTTTTACCCATCTCTCCGAGTTTCGCGGAGATTCCCAGTTGTCCACTTGGCTGGTGCGCATTGGCCTCAACGAAGCCATCATGACGCTGCGGAAGCGCCGCCGTGATGTTCCGCTGGAGCCCGAAGCTGGCCTTCCGGGCAAAGTTGAACCATCACCTGTGGTCTATCAAGCTGAAAAGGAGCAGGCCGATTCCCGCATCGTCCGCACAGAAGCTGGAGGCTTGCTGCACAAGGCGTTGCGGCGGCTGCCCGCACGCGCCCGGCAGGTGTTGCACCTGAGATACCTTGAGGGCTATTCCATCGAAGAAACCGCCAAGCGGCTGGACTTGAGCCGGAGTTCCGTGAAGGCCTACGCCTGCCGCTCGCGGGCAAGGCTGCGGAAAGAACTTCGCAGACTGCTGATGCCGCGGCGCAAGGCAACTCCGGGACCCCATTCCCCGTAACGGGTGCTGCCACCAGCCGACAGACAGCACTTACGCACAAATACCGAGCAAGACGATTGCCACCGTCGATTCCAGAGTCAACCCGTATGGCCGACTCTGCGGGCGTGTCTTGAAACGCCTGAAAAGACCGCTCCAGTCGCGCTCGTAAAGTGCCGGCGCAATTTTTTTGACAACGCTCTGCACTTTTTGTACATCCTTCAGCAGCCCTGATGAGTCTAAACTGGTGTGGAGCTTCAATAGCTGTTTGAATTTGGTCCTCGTTCGAGGAATGCGCCGTGGCTGGAAATGGGTACAACGCTCAATACCGACTTCCTCACTCCTCCCGGATTCTTCCCGGAACGGCATTACTTCAGCGCGTCCATCTGCTACGTCGCAAGCCAGCGTCTGAACAATTCATAGCATTCTGCTGACGATCGAGGACCGTACCCGGGATGGCCAGGTTTTCCTGAGAAGAACAACAGCCCTCTCACCGCCGGCCGTCAGGATTACCAGGGATTCTGGAGCTCCACGATAGCTCCAACAATCAGCCTGAAAGGAGCTGCACATGCACGCGATCAATTCGCAAAAGGGCATATCCGGTGATGCCCGGCTGTCGCGCCCGGCCAGAATCCTGCTGGTCGACGAAGACACGCGGGACCTCGACCACTATCGCCGCATGCTGCACGATTGCGGATTTCAGGTGAAGCCTTGCGCGAATTTTATGGAAGCGGCACGGCTCCTTGACTCGGCAAATTTCGATTGCATCGTGGCCAGCCAGGGCGGACCGAGGTTTGAGGGCCGCACAGTTCTGGAGCGCTCTGTAGCGCGGGACCGTTACCGCCCCGTGGTCATCATTTGCCGCCACCATAGTGTTGCGTGCTACATCGAAGCGATGCAACTGGGCGCGGTTGATTATCTCGAGAAACCGCTCTCCGCGCGGGAAATGAAGCACGCTGTGACAACCCACCTCCAGCCCCGCAACGCTGCGGCATGAATGCAACATGAAGCCAGCGGTCGAACGCCCGCATTCAGGCGGTCGAGCAGCGCCCGGCAACAGACGGTTGCGGCACCGAGACGCCCGGCAACCGCCATCGATTCTTAACTTCATAGTGAAGAGCAAGAGCGGCTGGCCTGCACAAGAAGCTGGCGACCGCCGCCCTGCCCGCTTATTTGCGCAGCGTGGCCCGCGGCCCGCTTGGAACATCGCTGACCCGCAGGGTCAATGGACTGACTGCCTCGCCGCCGGCCGTGGCCTTGAAATGGATCTCCTGCCACTCCGGCCGCGTGCCCTCTGGAGCCTCCAGGATGACCCTGATGGGATAGGCATCGTGCGGTGCAACGGGATAGACAGCCGAACCCGACTCTTCCTTCCAGCCTGAAGGAGCGTCCACCGTCAGGCTCACTTTTTGCTCAGTTTCCGTATCGTTGTGAATAATCACCGGCACGCTCACTTCCATGCCCGGCCCCACGCCTGCTTCCGGCGGGTATAGAGACGCCAGATGGCCCAGGCCGTGGGCCTTCCAGAACTGTTGATAGAAGAGATAGGGCCCGCCCAGTTCGACCGACACTCCCTCATGCGACTCAGTCTGGTAGCCTGCGGGCGCGTGGTACGGAATAGGTCCGGGAGTAATGCCTTCAAAAACGTCCCCTGTCGTCGATCCACCCACCAGCGACTTGCCCAGAATGAACTGCACCGGGTGCTTGAAGTGGTCCAGCGCTTCCCTGTAAACCGCTTCCCTGCCCTCGGGCCCCGCATTCTCCTGCGTCTGGTGGTAGCTCAGTTCCGTTGCGCCCAGCTCGTAGTAAGGGATGTGCTTCGAGGGAGACATCGTCGTGGACGGGTACACAGGCCCCTGCCCGGCAATCCAGGAGTGGTGCCTGGCGTTTGTGAAGAAGTAAATCTTCTTGGGCTGCCAGGGCCGCAATCCCTCGGTGAGATTGCCAATCAGTTTGTAGTTGTAAGGCGCCGTAACCTGCTCCGGAAAAACCAGCGGGTTGCCTGCCAGGTCAAACGCCTCGTTGGCAATAACGGAAGAAGCCTGGTGGTCGCCATGGTTCTCGCCGTCGGCGTAGTCCGGCAGCCAGGTGATCATCACCTCAGGCCGGGTGAGACGAACGTAACGGACGGCTCGCCACAGCGCCGCCCCGTGGTTCCACGTTTCGAGTGAAATCAAGGGGCTCTGGCTGGCCGTGTCCTCGCCGTTCAGGAACCAGACGTTCATAATCCCGAGCGATTCAAGCGCGCGCCGCAATTCGATTTCTCTCACCGCGCAGAGCGACGCAGCTTGTTCGTATCCAACCGTGTTGCCTCCGGAGTTGCCACAGGTGCCGAAAACCACCGCGATCCGCTTGTGACCGTCAACCGCCTCGCGCGCGAGGTAGCTGGCGATCTCGCTCTCATCGTCTGGATGCGCCACCATCACCAGAATGTCGGCCTTATAGCGCGCGTCCGGGCCCGGACTCGGCGGAGCCTGCGGCAACTGTCCAAAGCCCACACTGGCCAGCAGAAATATGCAAGAAAGCAAATATCCAAACCTCTTCACCAGTACGTTCATGAATTGATATGCCCCCTTTCCAGCGTTTCTCAGGCGAAAAATTTATTGATTGGCTGAGCAGGCATCATACACTGGACCCGCCATTGGGGAACCACAAAAATGCGGTCATCGCGGGATTGAAGCCGGCAGCATGGGAGTGGGCCTGAACACAGCAGCGCTTTTTGGCAGGGCCCTAGCCTCATGAAAGGCTTGGGTTCGTTTTGGGTTCGTTTTTTTCAAGTGCGAATCTAAAGGACTTTTCGGGTTCGTTTTCGGGTTCGTTTTTTCCGCAGGTGCGAATCTAAAGGACTTCCCGGGTTCGTTTTCGGGTTCGTTTCGGCTAACATGTGTAGCCTTTGCCTTTGTTTTCAACAACTTCTCGGCTTCGTTTCTGCAAATAACATCTTTTTTTGTCCCATTTATCTCCAAAAGCCAGCTAACTAGCCCTCCCGCCCGGCCGCAACCGGGACCGTTGATCTGTTGAAGTCGCCTCTCGTCGAGCCCGAAGTCCGGGGCCCAACAGCAACCCTTAACGTTCCCCAAAATGTGATCCACGGGTCCTCCCCAGGCTCTCATGAGACTACCACACTAGGCCACGAAAGTCAAGCGAAATCGGCTAAATCGCCGGAATCAGCCGGTGATGCCGCGGCCGCCGAAGCCCCGGGCGGTTCCCCTGGCGGCGCCCTTTACGGCGGAATGTGCGCTATGGCGCGTGCGCCGGGCTGAAGTCGATGCGGTAGATGTGCACCTCGTAGGGCTTTGCGAAGTCATCCTTGAGAGTGCCATCTGTAATCGGGATGCTGCGATTTTCATCCAGCACAGTGGCAGTGGCGTGTGCGGGGCAATCGCGCAGAGTGAAGCTGGCGGTTGCAGGCCCGCCGGGGCGCGCGGCCTCGGCAAACAGGTACGTGCTGCCGTGCCAGCGCTTGAGCATGGTGTCGATGGGAGTCATTCCGTTGCTCGAGGCCACGCGCAAGCCGTTGGCAACCGAAGGCGTATTGAGCACCGGCGCCAGCCGCAGAATCTGCCGATCGAGCGCGCCCACTTCGCGCGCGATCGCGGGTTCATGGAGCAGGCCTGCGGGGTCGAGCCGGGGCGTGAAGATGTGGCAGAAATAAATAATGCCCATGCCGCCGTGGATGATGATCATCCACACTTCTGATTTCACCTCGTCCGGCGTGGGCTTGCCGGCGTGGGCGCCGATGGCCGTGGTCTCGATGTCTTCATAGACCGGCTTGCGGTAGTGCGCCCAGTTTCTCAGCTCGTCCATCCCTTTGGCCACGTACCAGAGCGGCTTGTGGACGTTCACCGGATAGCTGTCATAAGAAATAATGTCGGAGCCGCGAAGGTATTGCGGATAATCCTCATAATGGCCCGTGCAGACGCCGCGCATGTGCGTCTTGTTGTCGTCCACCGATTTCCCCACGCCCAGATAGACAGGCCGCGTGGGGTCGCTCTCGCGGTATTGATGGTAGACGGCAATCACCTCCGGCGGCGGCACGCAGGGCCCGTAACCTTTGCCGCCCGGCAGCTCCTGCGCGTTGTCGGGCTCGTCAATCTGGCCCCAGGCGCGCGTCAGGCTTCCCCACTTCGCCAGCAGTGATTTGCCCTCACCGGGATTCGCCACCTGTTTGTAGGCGTCCAGATAAAAAACTCCCATGCCGGCGGCGGCCAGCGGCCCGGGCTGCGCGCCTTCCGGAAGCGCCACAAAAAGGTTGATGCCCAGCGCTTTGTAGGCCCGGGCCGTGGATGGCTCCTGGTACCAGACGCCGATGGGGAAATAGGTGGGATCGCCATTCGGAGCGGGGCCGTTCGTCCAGCGCTTGTAATAGGCCGGGCCGTCCGCCCAGGGCAGATAGCGGTCGCCACGACGGGCTTGCGCGGGCTCGAATACCACGTCCACCCAGTAGTTGGCGCCAAGCCGGCTTCTGGTGGGGAAGGCGCTCTGCGCGCTGTGCACATAAACACCGTTGCCGCCGGCCCGTGTGCTCTCGAGAAAATCGAGCATTCCGTCGTCGCGCCCGGCAACAAAGTAATAAGGATCGGCGGAATAGTGCCCGGCGTTGGTGTGGTACGACGCAACGTAGACCGTGTTCGCGCGAACGGGCACGCGCCGCGCGAAGTCAGCCTGCTGCCAGCCTGAAGGCGTCTCATTGGTGAACGCCGCACGGGCCAACTTCTCCCCTGCCGCAGACCAGAGCGTCGCCACATGGCGGCCGGTGTTTGCAGCCGACTTGTAAAACCGGATGGCGGTGATCCAGCCGTCCTCGTGGACGCTGAAACGGACACCTACTTCCGTTGCCGCCGTGTCGCCGGAGTCCGCAACTTCCGGCAAACCTTGGCCGCCCCAGATGCTCGTCGCAGCCCAGTTGATGGCTTGCGGGCCGCGCGGCGCGCCCGCGGCGTATCCCGAAAGGACCGCTGCCGCAATCGCCATGGCCACCAGAGCCAGCAGGACGGGCACCCGGCGTCGAGTGGCGTGCGTCGAGATGTTTGCGAATTTATGGGACATATCTTTCGCGCCGCCGAGGCTCAGAGGATTCTATCAATTTTTGAAAACGTCCGATGTGCCACGCCATCGTGAGAGGGGTAGCATCAGACCACAGGGGTCGCGGTTTGCGGCTTTTGATCCCGTCGGAAGAACCGCGGACCTTAACCGCGGATGTACACGCTACCCATCTATCGCAAAAATCTGCACAGCCGGATCACTGCACCCCGATCGTGCCCAAGTCGTACCAGCCGTCCGGCTGGCGGCCCTCGATGGCCAGCTTGATGGCTGGCTGTTCAGTGCGCGGGTCGAGCAGACCCACGCGGAAGTGATACTCGCCGGGCTTGAGAGTTTCAGGAACGAAAAGCGTTCCATCAAACATCGCATCGCCCGGAAGCCACTTCCTGACATCGGCTGACGTCTTGATGATCGCCTTGCCATCGGGAGACGAAAGCTCGACGGCAAGAATATAATCGCGATAAACCGGAGCAACGCCGGCGTTCAGAAACCACATGCTGACCGGCATCATTTCGCCGGGCCGGACCTCTTTGGGATATTCCAGCCGGCGAAGAATGAAGCGGTAGCCCATTTTCTTCTCAAATTCGTCGAACTGCTTTTCCCACTGCGGCGGGATGGGCGACGACTTGATGTTGACCGAGCTGACGTGCCAGCGCAGCGCCTGGTCGAGGATGTAGTTGACGTCGTATCCAAACTTGAGCCAGGTCCCGGCCACGCCGCAACTCTCGAGCGACACCGGACTGCGCGTCCAGGCATCCTCGATGCCGGCCTCTACAACCTGCTCGGGATAGCGGTCCATCATCAGCGAGCGCCCGGATTCCTTCTCGCCCTCGAGCATGCCCATGTCGCCCCAGCAGTCGAGCCGCCAGCCGCTGCCGTGCTTCACCGCGTAGGACAGGGCATGGGCCTGATCAAAATTCATCAGCAGGGGCGTGCGCTTGAAGGCGTCGAGGTAAATATCAATCAGGGCCTTCTGGTACTTGAACGCCGGCATGTAATGGCTCCAGCCCTCGCCCCAGTAACCAATGGAGGAAACGTCCACCATCTCGAGGTAGGGATTGCCGTCGTAGCGGGCGCCTGCCGCCGCAACCACTTCGCCCCAATACTTCACGTAAAGCGGGTCGCTGAAATCCGGCTGCCAGATGTCGCCGTCCTTGTCCGTGGGCTTGTTGGCGCGATGCGCGCCGGAGTTGCGGTACCATTCGGGAAGCGGGTGGCGCTCGTCGTAAGGCATCATGCGAATGGCCAGCGTCTGGTGGTGCAAACGCGCCTGCTCGAGCGCCGAGTCAATGATCCTCCAGTCGTACTTGCCCTGCTCCGGCTCGAGCACATTCCAGAACCACCGGCAGTAGGAGATGGAGCTGCCGGGAAAATCCGGCTTTTCCGCCGCAGGCTGCAAGACGGTCGTCGGACCTTCCTCCGACCATCGCAGTCCCGAATTCAGCTCATCGCCGTTGAAGCGCTGGAACGTCTGGATGCCCATGCCGGGATTCACCAGCACGGTGTCAATCTCTTTCGGGCGCACAATCACGCTGTCGTTCTGCGCAAACACCAGCGCAGCCGAAAGCATCAGCGCCGCGGCAACAGCAGGAATTTTCATTCGAATCATCAGAATCTCCTTTGAACCCCCACGTCATCCTGGGCGCAGCGAAGAACCACTGCATTTTCGGGCGAAATAGAGGGATGCTTCGCTCCGCTCAGCATGACGGGTGGCCTCGTCTCAGCAACCGGCTAGAGCTTGATGTTCAGCAACCGCGCTACCCATCTTTCGCAAAAAACTGCACAGCCGGATCACTGCACCTCGATTGTGCCCAAGTCGTACCAGCCGTCCGGCTGGCGGCCCTCGATGGCCAGCTTGATGGCCGTTTGTTCGGTGCGCGGGTCGAGCAATCCCACGCGGAAGTGATATTCGCCGGGCTTGAGTGTTTGCGGAACAAAAAGCGTTCCATCAAACATCGCATCGCCCGGAAGCCACTTTCGCACGTCGGCCGGCGTTTTGATAATCGCCTTGTCATCGGCAGACGAAAGCTCGACGGCAAGAATATAATCTCGATAAACCGGAGCGACGCCGGCGTTGAGAAACCACATGCCGACCGGCATCATCTCGCCGGGCCGGACTTCCTTCGGGTATTCCAGCCGGCGAAGAATGAAGCGGTAGCCCATTTTCTTCTCAAATTCCTCGAACTGCTCCTTCCACTGCGGCGGGATCGCCGACGATTTGATGTTGACGGAGCTGGCGTGCCAGCGCAGCGCCTGGGCCAGAATATAGTTCAAATCGTATCCGCGCTTGAACCAGCTTCCCGGAACACCACAACTCTCAAGTGAAACGGGGCTTCGTTCCCAGGCGTTTTGAATGCCCGCGCGAACAATCTGTTCGGGATACTCGTCGAGCATCGCGCCCCAGGGAGATCTCATGTCGCCCCAGCAGTCGAGCCGCCAGCCCGCGCCGTGCTCCGTCCCGTAAGTGAGCGCCTGTTGTTCATCGAAGTTCATCAGCAGTGGCGTGCGCTTGAAGGCATCGAGGTAAATATCAATCAGCGCCTTCTGGTATTTGAAAGGCGGCATGTAATTGCTCCAACCCTCGCCCCAGTAGCCCACCGAGGAGATGTCGACCATTTCGAGGTTCGGATTGCCATCATAGCGGGCGCCGGCGGCCGCCACCAATTCGCCCCAGTATTTCAGATAAAGCGGGTCGCTGAAATCGGGCTGCCAGATGTTGCCGTCCTTGTCGGTGGGCTTGTTATCGCGGCGCGCGCCGGAGTTGCGGTACCACTCGGGAAGCGGGTGCCGCTGGTCATAAGGCATCATGCGGATGTTGAGCGTCTGGTGGTGCTCGCGCGCTTCCTTGAGGGCCAGGTCAATAATGTTCCAGTCGAACTTGCCCTGCTCCGGCTCGAGCACATTCCAGAACCACCGGCAGTAGGAGATAGTGCTTTCCGGGAAGTCCGGCTTTTCCGCCGCGGGCTGCACGATTGCGGTCGGCCCAGCCTCCGACCATCGTAGCCCGGCGTTCAGCGCATCACCGTTGAAACGCTGGAACGTCTGAACACCCATGCCTGGATTCACCAGCACGGTGTCAATCTCTTTGGGCCGCACGGTGACGTCGTTGTTCTGCGCAAACATCAGCCCAGCGGAAAACATCAGCGCCGCGGCAACAGCAGGAATTTTCATTCGAATCATCAGCCTCTCCTTAGAACACCCTCGTCATCCTGAGCGCGCCCTGTCCCGGATGAGACGGGGCGAAGCGAAGAACCACCGCATTTTCGGGCGAAATACAGGGATGCTTCGCTTCGCTCAGCATGACGGGTGGCCTCGTCTCAGCGAACAGTTAGATCTTGATGTTCAGCAAGCGCGCGGCGTTCTGGTAATAAACCTTGCGCGCAATGCTGTCCGGCAGGCCGATCCCGTAAATCTGCCAGCGGCCCTGCGGCGGCGTGGGCGCCGGTGCGTAATCGAAATACTCGTCTTCAGTTTCAAAGAACCGGCAGTAGATCTGATAGAGCTTGTCGCCGAAAATCTGCTGCGGAGTCTCATTGCCGTAGGGCGGCGGGACGGCGTCGGTGCCGAACATAATGCGGTCCTGATACTTGTCAAAAAACTTGCGGGCATAGCGCGGCTGGCGGCCCAGCTCATTGATCCGCGCCGCCGTTTCCACGTGCACGTTGGGCAGCCGGTCGAGCAACTCCGCGACCTCCGCAAGATTTCCGGCGAGGCTGGCGATGTGGAGCGCCACAAACTGCGTTCGAGGGTGCCGCGCAAAAACGCGGTTGCGCGCCTCCAGCAGTTCGCGCTTGCGGGGAAAATCCTTGCCGTAAAAAGACCAGTCGGGATGATTGTTCAATTCTTCGAAGCGCTCGTTGAAGCGCGTCGTGGGCAGGAAGAACGCATCGGGGTCCGCGGTGTGGATCAGCACCGGCATTTTCAGGCTGCCGCAAGCATCCCACATGGGATCAAAGCGGCGGTCATCGAGCTTGACCAGCGGCCCTGTAGTGACGTTCTGGCGCAGGTAGAGGCCCAGCGTTTTGAGGACCTTCAATCCCCGGGCGCCCGCCTGGTGCGCCTTCTCGATGGCGTCGGCCTGGAACTTTGGGTAATCCGGCTGATGGGTTTTCGGATACCACGGCTCGGTGAAAATGATAAAGCGGTCGGGGTGCGGCGCGTGGAATTTCTGCACCGTATCCACCAGGCCCTGGCCGAAGCCGCCCGTCAAATCGATGAGGGTGTGAATGTTCCGCCGGTCCATCACGGCCAGCACGTCGGCGGGCTCGGCAAGATACTGCATCTTCTCGCTCATGGGCACGCCGTTGGTGTTGACCGCAGCGAACGACAAGTGCGTGTGGACGTCAATCACCGGAAATTTGGCGCGCTCGATGTGGGTGGCCGGAACAGTCAGCATGCTTTTGGGCTGGAACTCGCTGAGGTAGATATGCGACCTCTTTTTTGGAGGGGCCTGCGCCGCGCGAGGTCCGGCGGCCCGTGCCGATGGCGCGGAACTTCCAACCAGCGATGCCCCCATCATTCCAAGCCACTGTCTTCGATCCATGGTGCCGTAGCCTCTCTTCTGTTGTAGAATTTCGCTTCCAGAGTAATCTGAAGGTTACTCCGGCCCCGGAAGAACGTCAACGAAGTACTTGGAAAGCTTTCGTCAATCAGGCCTGCGGCATTGGAAGATTAAAATCCCGCGGCCGAAGGTTCGGTATTATTGCGCACAGGAGATTTGCCATGACTCGCCCAAAAGTTCTCGCGCTCGCCACTCTGCTGCTGGCAGGAATGTTTCTCGCCCTGCCGTTTGCGGAAGGACAAACTGAAAGCAGCGGCCTCCAGGCCTGGCCGGTGAGCACCGGCATGCGGCTCACGCCTGCCACCATGCCGGAGGAACAAATCGCTGCAGCAGGCGCCGAAGCCTTCCGAAATGAAATCGTCTCGATGCAGTTTGCCGTCCGCTCCGCCAGCGAGCTCAAACCATTCTCTGCGTCCTGCCAGGCAAGCGGAGCCGCCGGCGCCAGAGAGCTTCCCTGCTCCTGGGTCGAGGTCCGCTATCCCGGTTACGTCCCGGTGGTGGAGCGCGGAGAACCGATGGCCGATCCGCTGTTTCCGTATCCTCCAGATGAAATCAAAGCAAACTGGACGCAGGGTGTCTGGCTCACCATTTCCGTTCCGCGCGATGCCGCCGCAGGAGACTACGAGGGCGGGCTGGAAATTCGCGCCGGGGCGGAGAGCAAACAGCTTGAGCTTTCGCTGCGCGTGCTCGATTTCACCCTGCCCGGCATGGTCCAGGGAAACTTTGATCTCAACATCTGGCAGGACCCGGCAGCCGTGGCCCGCGCGGCCAAAGTGCCGCTGTGGTCACCCGAGCACTGGAAGCTGCTGGAAGCCTACACGCGCGATCTGGCTGCGCACGGGCAGAAGGCCATATCCACCAGCATCGTTTCCGATCCCTGGCGCTCGCAGACGGGCTTTGTTTATCCTTCCATGGTCGAGTGGAGCTTCCCGGGCGTTTACAAGGAAGGCGAGGCATCACGGTTTCAATTCGATTTTTCCGTGTTCGACCGCTACGTGGAAATGATGATGAAAGCGGGAATCGGCAAGTATATCCAGTGCTTCTCGATGGTGGACGGCCCGGGGAGGACGTCCCTCTGCAACATCGGATACACGGACACCCAAAGCGGAAAGATGCGCGTCTGCCCCACTCACGTTGGCGATGCGGCTTACCGCGACGTCTGGGGAGCATTTCTTCCGGCGCTGGTGCGCCATCTCCAGCAGCATGGCTGGCTCACCCGCACCTACATCAGTTTTGACGAAAAGCCGCAGGCCATCATGGACGGAATACTCAGCGTGCTCAAAGATGACGCTCCCGAACTGAAAGTTTCGCTCTCGGGAGGAAGCTCCAGCGAGGAATCCGCGACGGTTGGCGACCTGGTTCTATATTATGGCGCGCTGAGGCGCCGCGACGTCGTGCGCAAGCTGCTGGAAGAGCGGCGCGGGGTGGGACCGACCACTTTCTACACGGCCTGCGGCACCGCCTCGCCCAACACTTTTATTTATTCGCCGCAATGGGAATCCCGCCTGCTGCCCTGGATCTCCTTCCAGCACGGCCTTGCCGGCTATGCGCGCTGGGCCTACCAGTCGTGGCCGGAAGATGTGTGGAAAGATCCCGAAAGCCGCTGGCATTCGGGCGACAGTTTTCTGGTCTATCCAGGTGATGACGGCCCCATCGACAGCACCCGCTGGGAGCTGCTTCGGCAGGGCATTCAGGACTATGAAGCGCTTGAATTGCTGCAGCAGAAGATCGCAGACCTGCGCAAGACTCCGGGGCATGAGGACCAGGCGGCAAGTCTCGAACGAAGAATGATGGGGGCCGAGCACCGCGCAACCTTTCTGGACACGTGCCACGGCATTCCCAGTCCCGGGCGTTCGCGGCGGGAAGTGAATGCACTGCTGACAGAGGCTGAAGGGAGAGAAAGCATGAGTTACACCAGCAACGCCCGTATCATTTCGAAATTTTCACCTCGGGATTTTGTTCCCGACGCTAATCTCGACAAGGAAGTGTGGAAGACGGCCGACTGGGTCCGCGTGGACCACGACATGTCCGGCACAAAAGCTTACCCGCAATCGACGACGGACATCGCAACCGTCTGGACGCAGCGCTACATCTACCTTGCTTATCGCTGCAAATACACCGAGCTGAACACCTACGAAGGCGAAAACCCGGCGGTTGAAAAGTGGGGGCTCTGGGACCGCGACGTGGTGGAGGCGTTCCTCAACCCGCAGCCCGAGCGCGTGAACCATTATTATGAATTCGAGGTTTCGCCCAACAATCTTTCGATTGACCTGGAAATCAACAAGGACCAGTCGCCTTTCAACGACGCCAACTGGGATTCCCATTTTGACCACGCCACGCACATCGACGCCGAGCATCACATCTGGACGGCCGAGTTCCGCATCCCGGTTTCGTCCATGGGGGCCAAAGAAATTTTTGCCGGCGCGGAGTGGCGCCTCAACCTGTTCCGCTGCGACGGCCCGGGGAACGACCACGAGAGGCGCTTCCTCTCCTGGAGCAAGATTACGGAGGGTCCCAGTTTCCACGTCCCCACGCGGTTCGGGATCGTGCAGTTTGTCAAGTGACGTGAGGCCGCGTGATTACAGCCCGGAAACCGGGTGGCGGAGGACTTCGTTACGTTTCAGGCAGCCTGGCGGCTGCTGCGGTACTTGAAAGCGTTCACGCGCGCGCGAAGGGCAGGAACCCGGCGCCTGAAACCGGCAGGCGATTTCCGGCTCTGTGGCTCTTCTCGCCCACTTCCACCAGGTACCGGCCCTGGCCGGCAAAAATCAGCTTCGAGAGCGGGAAATCCGCCAGGATTTTCGCCACCGGCGCGTAGTCCTCGCTTTCGATAAAAATAAAAGAAGCCTTCCCGGACGGCTCATGCCGGTAACACGCCACCTCCCGCACGCCCACCATGAAGCGGATAAATTGCAGGATATGCTCGACGTTTTCTTCCGCTGACTCCACCAGGGCCATCAGCGAAAGCTCCGCCGTTCGCGTTCCCATCGCCAGGGTTTTGATCTTGACACCCTTGCGGCGGAAGGCGTTCAGCAGCCGTCCCAGGACAATTGGATTATTTTCAGCTTCAAGCGCAACCAGCCATTCCATCATGACCTTCCTTCGCGGCAACCACCCTGACATCGGGGACCTGCCGCACAGGACGTCCGGCAGTTTCACGCCGGGCGTCTGCTCGCGTCAAATTACTTTTCTCCCGCCGGCACGGGCGGCCCCACCAGCATTTCCGCCAGCGAGGCTCCGGGTGAAACGATGGGGAAAACATTTTCGTCCGGGTCAACTCTCACATCCAGCAATCGCGGCTCACGGCTTGCCAGGAAACCGGGCAGCGCGTCGTGCAAATCGCCGCGGCTTTCCACCGTCTCGCCCCGGATGCCATAGGCCTCGGCAAGTTTCGTGAAATCCGGTACGCGCCCCAGCCTGACGTCGCAGTAGTGCTTGTCAAAAAACATGTGCTGCCACTGTCGCACCATTCCAAGCGAGCCGTTGTTGACCACCACAATCTTTACCGGGATGCCGTTTTCCGAGACGGTTGCCAGGTCAGGCAGCGTCATCTGGAAGCCGCCATCGCCCACAATGGCGATCACCTGCCGGTCCGGGAAAGCCACCTGCGCACCCATGGCGGCCGGAAAGCCGTAGCCCATCGCACCCAAGCCGCTCGAAGAGAGCCAGGTCCGCGGCTGCGAGAAGCGGTAAAACTGCGCCGTCCACATCTGGTGCTGGCCGACATCCACGGAAATGATGGCGTCTTCGTCAGCCTGGTCGGTGATGGCCTCGATGAGATATTGCGGCTTCACGCACCCGGCTTCCCTGTCGTACGCCAGCGGGTGTTCCGCGCGCCAGGCCTCAATCTGCTCCAGCCACTCTCGGCGTCCATCGGGCGGCGCTCCATTTTTGCGCCCGACCTTGCCGCGTAACGCTTCAGTCAGCGCGCGAAGGATTTCACGCGCGTCCCCCACCAGCGGAAGGTCCACGCGAACGTTTTTGTTGATCTCGGAAGGGTCCACCTCAATCTGGATCTTTTTGGCGCCCGAGGCAAAATCCTTAACGCGCCCTGTCACTCGATCGTCGAACCTTGCCCCAATGGCCACCAGCAGATCTGCGTGGCAGATGGACTGGTTGGTGGCATACGATCCGTGCATGCCCAGCATGCCGAGCGAGAGCGGGTGGCGCGAAGGAAACGCCCCCAGGCCCATCAGCGTCGTGGTCACCGGGATGCCGGTGAATTCTGCCAGCTCGCGCAGTTCCCCGGCCGCTTCTGAAGCAATAACGCCTCCGCCCGCATAAAAAACCGCCCGGCGGCTCTTCAGAATCATCTCCGCGGCGCGCTCCACATCCGCGTTACGCCATTCGCGCCGCCGCTCCGGCGGGGACCAGTGAGGTCCGGCACCGTAATCCACCGGCGATCGTTCCACCAGCACGCTTTTGGGAAGATCGATGAGTACCGGCCCCGGCCGCCCGGAAACGGCAATCTGGAAGGCCCGGCGGACCACGCCGGGAATCTCCGCCGCGGAGCGCACCGCAAACGAGAACTTGGTGGCCGGCATGCTGATGCCAATGGTGTCGCCCTCCTGGAAGGCGTCTTTGCCGATCACTTCCGCAGCCACCTGCCCGGTGAGCGCCACCACGGGAATTGAATCCATAAAAGCGGAGGCGAGCCCTGTGATCAGGTTGGTCGCACCCGGGCCGGAAGTCCCCACGCACACGCCGGGCTGCCCGGCGACCCGCGCGTAACCATCCGCCGCAAACGCCGCTGCCTGCTCATGGCGGACCAGCAGGTGCCGCAACTTTCCCTTGTAAAGCGCGTCGTAAAAGGGAAGCAGCACGCCGCCCGGCACTCCAAAAAGCACCCTGGCGTTCTGTCGCAGAAGGCTTTCAATCAGTATTTCGGACCCATTCGGCAAATTCATCGTCAAGAAGCTCCTCTCCGGCCTCGCAAAACCCCACACGGCCGGGAGCCCGCTGCCGCAAAGGTTGCGGGGGTCTTTACCGGCCTTTGGCACTCTTTCACAACCGGGGAAAACATCAGAATCCTTCCCTGCGCGCTTTCGGGAAAATAACCCATCGCTGCGCAGATAACTTCTCTTCGCTCAATAACTTACAAGACGTTTAGGTGGAATAATGAGAGATCAGCCCCCGAGGGGGCCAATAATGATGATGGTGAGAATCGTAGACCGCAGGCTTCGGCCAGGTAGGCTGCAGGCGCATTCCCTGGTCGCGTGCTGACTTACGTTTTGGCTGGTTCCGTTCGCCATAATTCCTTATCCAGATGGCATTCGATCATGCCACCCCTTGCGTCTATTACGACCTAACTTGCTCGAAAAGTCAAGGTCAGAGCCTGGCGGGGCCTTCCCGCTCCGTCACCCCGGCCCAGGGACCTCGTTTCCCGGCGGGCCGCTGGAGCGCCCTCTGTTCCTCTCCCTGAACGTGGCAGGCAGAGGGCGCCCCTTCGGGATGCAGCCTAGCCCCAGCAGACATGGTGATGGTCAATATCCAGGTGCCCCACGAGCCGTTTGGTGAGCGGCTCGGTGGAAGGCGACATCTGCTGCCGGATGCGGTTCATCGCCTCCTGGTCCAGCCGCTTAAAGTGGCGCAACAGGGCGGTGTTGTGGTCGATGTTCTCCACCTTCGGCATTCCGATCACGCCGGTGGTCACCGGCAGGCTCACCGAGTAGCTGAGCAGTTCATTGATACTCGTTTTGCCGGGACCGTCGCCCAGCAGAAATTCCTGCCCGGTAATTTTCATGGCGATGATTCCCAGTTTCTTCTTCCGCGCGGCCTGCAGGGCCGTCTCTTCGAACTTCCCGTTGCGCGCCGCATTCAGCGCCATCTGAGTGCAATCCAGCGGATGCCGCTCGATGGCCTTGGCCAGGGTGGGGCCATCGGTGTGGCTGGTGATGCCAATAAACCGGGTCATCTTCTGCTCTTTGGCTTCCAGCAGGCCTTTCATGGCGCCGTCGGGGGCTTCAATCTTTGTCAGGTCGTCGTCAAAACCCAGGCTGTGGATGTGAAGCAGGTCAACGTGGTCCATATCAAGGCGCTTCAAGCTGATTTCCAGGTCGCGCATAAAGCCGTCGCGGGTGCGCTGCTCAATCTTGGTGGCCAGAAAGATTCCCTTGCGGCGGGTCTTCAGGACCTTGCCGATGCGCCGCTCGCTTTCACCCTGCTCACCGCCATACTCATGGGCGGTGTCGACGTAGGTAATTCCCAGATCGAGGGCACGGTTCAGCGCGGCCAGCGCGGCTTCCTCGTCTTTGTACATGCCAAAGCGGCTGCCGCCTCCAAATGCCAGGATGGATACACTTTCGCCTGTCTGCCCGAGCATCCGGTGAGGAAGCCGCTCGACCGTTGCTCCTTCCGCTGTCCCGTGGAGGCCCGTGAGGATTCCAACACCTGCAGCACTGCCCAATGCAATCCCTTCCAGGAACTTCCTGCGAGAAACATCCTTGCTCATGGTCTGCTCCTTTGCCGGAAAAGTTAGCCTTCAGGAACCACGAAGGCGGGTCACGTTCGCTGATTATTCACTCTGCGCCTGATAAGCGCAGTGTACCTCAACCTTTGGGCCTTTGCGACAGGAAACTTCCCTTATTTCACTTTCGGCGTCCCCACAGCGATGACGGAAATCTGTTCCGCGCCGGGCACACCCGTCTCGAAATTCTGCTGCAGGGTTGTGCGGGCCGGCAACATTCCCTGGAAGAAGGTTTTGTAGAGGCCGTTCATCCGGCCGTAGTCCTGCATGCCGCGCAGGTAAACCGTTGACCAGACCACGTTCGAGAAGTCCATATCGGCTTCCTCCAACCCATCCAGCAGGTTCCTCATGGATTGGCGTAACTGCAGATCGAATTCACTGGTAACCAGGCCCTGGCCCGGGATAAATCCGTCCTTGGCGGAAAGGTAAAGCGTGTTGCCGTAGAGGATGCCGGGACTTGCCGTCGGGCTCGGCGGCATGTTACGTGGTTTCACTGCCTTCCGTTTGGCGAGGTCGGCGCCGGCGATACAGCTGAAGACGACGTGCCCGCCTTGCGGCAGGCCCACTACGTTGATGGTGCCTCGCCCCGGAGTGTTGCCAAATTCAAAATAGCTGGCGTAAACCTTGTTCATCGCCCCATAAGCCTGCCTGCGGCCCGCCTCCATGTAGGGATTGACCCACACGACGTTCTTGTAGCTCATGTGGGCGGCCTTCAGGACTTCGCCAACATTGTCGAGGGCCTGTTTGACTTCACCGGGAAAATCCGGCGGACGATTTCCTGTCAGCGGATTGATTTCGCCCTGGGATGACATGTAGAGAACATCGCCGGCCAGGATTCCCGGGGGATCGATGCGCGGGCCGCGCTTCCAACCGGACGGCCAGATTTCATGCCTTTGGCCCGTGTCCGCAACGGCGATACAATTGACCCCCACCTGTTCCCCGCCGGGCAGCGCGGCAACCTGCAGTACGGTCCTCGCCGGAGGATTCGAGCCGATCGTATTCCAATAGATCCGGTTCATGGCGGAAAGATTGCCTATGTCGGTGAGGTAGACATTCAGCCAGACAATGTTCCCAAAGTCCATCCCTGCGCCTTGCAACACGCTCCTTAAGTTCTGAAGCGCCTGGCGGAATTGGCCTTGAAAATCCTCCGGCATGTTGCCTGCAGCGTCCACCGGCCCCTGGCCGGAAACGTACAGGGTTCCGCCGGCCAGCACAGCGGGACTGAAGGGCAGGTTGTTGGACTTGTACCCTGCAGGGTAAATGGACTTCAGAGCCTGCTCCTGTGCGAAAAGCAGGTGGATCGAGGCCCCAGCAAGCAACAGTAGCAGGAAGACGCAGCTTCCCTTCAAAAAGGTTTTCATCTAACGCTCCTTGTTCGGTTTGATCCCGGCTATATCAATTCAGTGACAACAATACCATGCGGAGATGCGCAGGCCTGAACCTGCCCGGGTCCGCAACCCGTTGGCCCGGCAATTCGTCCCGGTGATTGTATTCCGGTTACGCTGCGGCCGTCTCAAAATTTTGCATGCCTCGGCTGGCCATGACAATCCAGGCAGTGCGGGCAATTCCAAAGCCTGGCCGGGGCGGTCAGCCGAATTCTCTCGCTGGTCTGAATACTCGAGTTCCGGGAAGCGGTGAACATCCCGTCAGGGCCGGCGATGTTCCGCGACGATGGTCACCTGCATGTCGCGCGCCAGCCAAACGATCTGCTGAACGAGGTTCCGGCCGAACAATGCCGGCAAATTCCGCTGCCGGGTCCGTACCAGGAAAATTTGCGTGATCCCCTGCCTTCGGGCGAAGCTGACAAGTGTACCCGCCACGTCCTCGCCTTCCAGTATCCGCGTTTCAATTTGCAGGTTTCTGGCAAAATTCAGGTGCCTCTCCACCGTTTGGCGTTCATCAGCCGGCAGCGAGTGCAAGCCCGACGCGGTGTTGACAAAAACCGCGAAGCACTCCGCATCCAGGAAATCAGCCATGCGTTTGCCACGCCGAATGAGCGCGGCGGTCGAAGGATCGGTGGTAACGTGAATCAGCAGCCGGTCCGGCGATTCTCTTTTGCCCCCTGACGATCCAGGCTGGCTGTGCAGCCGGGGAGAGCTTGCACCTCCCGCATCTTTCGGCGGCTCGTGACGAACATCCACCTCGTGCGCCGTCTGGCGCAAAGCCAGCTCCCGCAGAGTGACGAGCGTCGGCTCTTTGAAAAAATTCTCCAGCGCCTGCATGGCCTTTTCCTGGGGGTAAACCACGCCACGCCTCAGCCGGTTCAGCAAAGCCTGGGGCGGCAAGTCCACCATCACGACCTCATCGGCTTCTTTGACGACCCAATCGGGGACCGTCTCCCGAACACGCACGCCCGAAACCTGCCAGACCGCATCATTCAGGCTTTCCAGATGCTGTACGTTCATGTTAGTGAGCACGTCGATCCCGTTATCCAGAAGGACCCGGACATCTTCCCATCGCTTCGTCCTTTCTGATCCAGGAACGTTGGTGTGGGCAAACTCGTCAACCACGCAAACCTGCGGGCGCCGGCGCAAAATTGCCGCTGTGTCCATCTCCTCAAACTGGCTTCCGCGATAGAGGACCTTGCGCCGCGGGACCATTTCAAGCCCCTGCGTCATCTCGATGGTTGCCTGGCGGGAGTGCGGCTCGAAATATCCGATCACGACATCCACGCCCTGCTGCTTCAGCTTCTGTGCTTCGTCAAGTGTGCGATAGGTCTTCCCCACCCCGGCTGCGTAGCCGAGCAGGAGCTTCAAATGGCCTCTTCCGCCGCTCTCTGACATGTTCAGCCCCTTATTGCGGGAAGACTCGAACGTCGATTCCTTCCGCGGCCTGGATCAGCCGGTCAATCCCGCTGCCGAAAATCCGTTCAATCCACCTTTCGTTTCTGCTGTGGTGGACAAAAATCTGCGTGATTCGATGCTCATGCGCAAACCTCAGGACCGCGGCAGTCCAATCCTCCTCTTCGAGCGTCTCAATTTGCGCTCCGATCGTCCGCGCGAAGTGCAGATTGTCCTGTAGCACGGAGTTCACTCTCGAAGAGGGCTCCCGCTGCCGGACGTTGACCACGTAGAGCTCGCCGCGAAACCGCTCCGCATTGCGATGCCCGCTCTCGATCATCTGCCGCGCATCAACGCCGGCTTTGACATATACCAGGATGCGCTCCTGCGTGCCCCAAAGCTGCTCCACGCCGTGACGCTGCATGTATAATTCGAGCTGGTGGTCAACAATATCGGCAGTAAGCAGCAGCGCCATTTCCCGCAGTTTCGCGAGTTTTTGCTGCTGTGCCGCGGCATCCTCCGGGATTTCGCCCGCGTGCTGGAAGGTCATTCCCGGCGGGACGTCCACAACTTCTATCTCCCCCGCAGACTTCAGGAACTCGAGCGGGACAGCGTCGACCACGTGTTTCCCCGTGATCTTCTCCACCTTTTCCTTGTACTCGTCAATGTATTGGAGGTTTATTGAAGCCAGGATGGAGATCCCCGCCTCCAATAATTCTTCCACGTCCTGCCATCGCGCCATATGATAGCTGCGAGGGTGGTTGTGAAAGGCCAGGCCATCCACCACGCAAACCTGGGGATGCCTTTTGAGGATGAGTTCAACATCCATCACCTGCATCTCGTCGAGAGTTTTCAACGGGACAACTTCGAGCTTTTGCAGCAGTTCCTGCACCTCATGAGAGATGACGGGCTGGGTGGCGCCCACCACGACGTCCTCGCCTCGCTCCTTCCGGCGCCGGGCCTCGTCAAACATGCGGGCCGACTTGCCGACGCCGGAAGCGTAACCGAGGAACACTTTGAAGGAGCCGCGAGCCTCGTATCTTTCGCCCGCCTCCACTTGACGGAGGAGGTCTTCTGGATCGGGACTATGGTGGGTCATGTGAGCAACGCGTGACTAAGCCTTGAAGCGTCTATTCTGTAACATTTCTCGCATTGATTTCAAATGAAGTAATAAGCATCGATGCTCGTGCCCGGCGCCCCTGGCTTGCCGGCGCGCCATCCATCCTGCCGAGCGAGCCATCCGCACCAGCTTCGTCGTTGTGCGGGCTGGAGCGAACGCCCGCAGGCCGAAATTTTCTGATGAATTCCAGTCCATCGTCCGATTCCATAGTGTAGCCGCGCCGGGCGCGGTGTCAGGTTGAGATGGGAGTCGCTACGCGGGAGGAACAGGCTAAACTTCAAGAAAGCGCATGGTGGGCGATACAGGACTCGAACCTGTGGCTTCCACCGTGTTAAGGTGGCACTCTACCGCTGAGTTAATCGCCCGCGGTTATCAAAATAGCAGATTTCGCGGCCAGGGTCTAGCTTGATGGGTGAAGGGTAGAACGAACTGCCAGAGATGCAGCAGCCGTTCACATCGCAGGAACTGCCGGGATGCAGCCTTCTTTCGGGCAGTGTGAGCGGTTTGCACCAAGGCTTGTCCGCTGCGATTTGAATACCCTGAACGACGGACATCCAGGAGTCATCAGACCGTGCTGGGAAACACTTCAGCAAACCCGGCCGCAAGCTTGCCGGCGGAATTGCTCGCGCGGGTGCGGGAGTCTGTTCAGAGCGTCATCCGCGGCAAAGATGACGTTGTGCAACTGGCGCTGGTGGCGCTTTTTGCGCGGGGACATCTGCTCATCGAGGACGTTCCCGGCGTCGGCAAGACCACCCTGGCCCATTCACTCGCCCGCTCCTTCGATTGCTCGTTCCAGCGCATCCAGTTCACCTCTGACATGCTGCCCTCAGACGTGATCGGCATCAGCATCTTCAACCAGCAGACCGAGCGTTTCGAGTTTCGCATGGGTCCCGTCTTTGCCAACATTGTTCTCGCTGATGAAATTAACCGCACCACGCCCAAGACCCAGAGCGCTTTGCTCGAAGCCATGAACGAGTCTCAGGTAACTGTGGACAACCACACCTACGCGCTGCCGCAGCCCTTTATGGTGGTGGCCACGCAGAACCCGGTGGAGCATCACGGCACCTACCCGCTGCCCGAGTCCCAGCTTGACCGCTTCCTGGTGCGGCTTCGGATTGGCTACCCGCCGGCGGAGAGCGAAAAGGAGATCCTGAAAAATTCCGCGCTGGCCGACCCGTTCTCGAGGATTCAGCCGAGCATGACGGCTGCCGAGGTTGTGGGGGTCCAGCAGACGGTCCAGCGGGTGAGCGTTGACGATGCGCTCATCCATTACCTCCTGGCTGTGGCTGAAAAGACCCGCCATCATCCCGATCTGACCCTGGGCGTCAGCCCGCGGGGTTCCATGATGCTCTACCGGGCCGCTCAGGCCCTAGCGCTGGTGGAAGGCCGGAACTATTGCATTCCGGATGACATCAAGCGCCTGGTCCTGCCCGTCTTCGCCCACCGGCTGGTTGTGAGCTCGAATTACGCCTCCACGCTGAGACGCTCGAACCAGGCGGAAACGATCCTTCAGGAAATTGTGGCGAGCGTTCCTATACCGCTGTAGGCCCTTCCCGAAATTTTTACTGGAGCGCGACAAGATGTGTGCCGCGAGACGACCCTGGCATCCTCAAGGCTGCGGAGCTTGTGCCTCTCGGTTGATTCTCAACGCAAAATAGATCACAACGCCGGCCAATCCTGCCACGTATGCCAGCGGCAGCCAGCCCATATGAAACTGCGGCTCCGGCGACTGCGCCGCCCGGATTGCTTCTCGAATGAGCCAGACAAAGAAGAGGCTGGTGGCTGCGCCCATCCATCCCGCCATCTGCTCAAGGAACGGCCAGATGCGCTCACGCTGTTCCGGTGTGTAATCGCCGAGACTTCGAGAGCCAAGATGCACGGACCCGGGAAAGCGTCGGCCCCAGAACGGGATCGATAGCATGACGCCGGTGACCAATACTTGAAAGAAGAACAGCACCCAGAGCGTGCGCGGACCGCCCCATCCGTTTGGCCGGCCCGCCATGTCAAAATGTATCGCTATTCGCGCCGGCAAATGCGGAACGCTGGTCTGGATGAGAAAGAAGGAATAGACTGCAAGAACGGCCGCAACGATCCTGGCCATGGCAACATCTCCAGCCCGATTTTACGCCCCCCGGTCGTGCAAGAGCCGGTGTCGCGCTGCTACAAGCCGCCTTGTTTGGGCAAGGATTTCAGGAACCGGGGACGTACGGAACAGTTCCCGGGGGAGGTACCAGCTTCTTCAGCCTCTTACCGGATGCTCGATTGGCGTCTGTGCGCGAACTTGATTGCCAGCGCTCGGCAAGCTTTTCGGCCGGAACACCCGTCTTTTCCGCGAGCAACTGCAGGGAATCCACCTGGTCCAGTCTCACCATCCGGGCTAAACGTCCACTCTCATTCTTTGGTTTCATGCCATCAACATTAATATGGCCGGATAGAGTCTGTCAATCGGCCTGGATAACATGTGTCAAAGCTCTTTAGAAATGTCCCCTTTGTTGACTCATTAGAAGTGTCCCTTTTTTGTCGTTCTTGCTTTTGTCTGTTTCTTTGGTTTTTCTGTTTCCGATTTTCTCGTCGGCCTTGCCTGGAGCGAAGCCCTGCGAGCCCGCCGTGGGGTAGCCGTTCATAACAAGCAAGCTCATAAATGGCTGGGAGACATCGTAGCAAGAGCCACCGCTAATATATAATGCCGTTGAGCACGATTGCGTTATGAGCTCTCTGGTTTTCCGCTAATGTATTTCACGGGACGACGCGCCACAGCGCGCTTTCCCGCCAGGAGTCTGATGAATGCGAAACATCCGTGTTGCATCGGTTCAATTTGAGCACGCTGACGGCGACAAGCGGGCCAACCTCGACAAGATCCGCGGGTTTGTGGAGCAGGCCGCGCGCGAGCGGGTGGAACTGATCCTGTTCCCGGAGTGCTGCCTCACGGGCTACTGGTTCCTTCGGCGCCTGACTTGTGCCGAACTTGTCGCGCTGGCTGAGCCGGTTTTTGGCGGGCCCTCGTCACAGGAACTGATAGCATTGTCGAAGCAGCACGGGATGACGGTGGGCGCGGGACTGATGGAGGCGGGTGAAGATGGCGCTCTTTACAACACCTACGTCGTTGCGATGCCTGACGGCACCGCGCGCCGCCACCGGAAGCTCCACGCGTTCGTCAGCGAATATATCTCCTGCGGATCCGAATACACCGTCTTTGACACACCGCATGGATGCCGGGTGGGCCTGCTGATCTGTTACGACACGAACCTGATTGAAAACGTCCGCATCACAGCTCTGAAAGGCGCCGAGATCCTCCTTGCGCCGCACCAGACCGGAGGCTGTCGTACGCGCAATCCGCACCGGATGGGGATTATCGACCGGAAACTCTGGGACAATCGTTCGAACGACCCGGGAGCAATCGAGCGAGAGTTTCGAGGGCCGAAAGGTCGCGAATGGCTGATGCGCTGGGTTCCCAGCCGCGCTCACGATAATGGCATGTTCCTGATCTTTAGCAACGGCGTGGGTGTTGACGACGATGAGATCCGGACCGGCAACTCGATGATTCTTGACCCTCACGGGCGAATCCTGGTTGAGACCTGCAAAGCGGGGGACGACATGGTTATCGCAGATCTGGATGGTTCGCTGATAGCGGCCAGCGGCGGGCAGGACTATCTGAAAGCCAGGCGGCCTGACCTTTATGGCCCGCTCACCGAAAAGACAGGCCGGGAAGTAAATACCCGAAGCCTTAAATTCAAAGAGTAGAGGCTGGTTGTGGAGATGCGGGAGGACTTCCGATTACAGCCTGGATCTTGCGCGGCCCGGACATCGGCTCCAGTGGCAAGCCGCTCTTGTTTTCAATTACGACCGTATAACCCGCGGGAACATCGAGCTGATAGGCGAGGTTTGCGCCCTGTTTCTGCCATCGCAGTGAGACCGCACCCCCAGGCACCGGGATGCGTCCCTCGCAGGAATTCAGTTCTGCGTCCGTAAACCGTAGCAGGACCTGTTTCTTTACCCAGTCGACCTGATGGAGCCCCAGAACATCGCGATAGAGCACGTTGACAATGTGCGAAGCGAAGCCATGGTCAAGGCTGGCCCTGGTGTCAATGTTCTCCCACAACGTTCCGGTGCGTTCAGCCATGTAGAGCAGAGACTCCCTGGATTCATCGATTAACTGCCGGCATGATCCGTAACGCGACAATAATTCCAGGCGCAGAACATTGCCGATAAATGCATTCGAAGCAGGAATTTCCGGAAAGCGCTTGGTCTGCTTACGCGAAGGGCCGAAGCCCTTCAGCAACACATTCCAGAGTGTTCTGAACGTTTCAGGTGTGGCCGTGCCAAGGTAGAAGGCGTAATATTGGCAGGTTTCGGTGCGGTTGCGCGTTGGGACCAGCGCCCCGCCTTTGCGGACCGCGTTGTCCACAAAAAATCGGCCATCGAATGACTGCCGGCGGATGGCATCGCGCACCGCTGCTGCCTGCTCCACCCATGCCGGCATTTCGTACATTTTCCCGGCGGCCTCAAGTGCCGCAGCATAAAGCATATTGGTGGGATAGTTGACGTCCTGCGTAAAATCGTTTGCGGCCGACCATTCGATGAAGATCCAGCCCTTCAGTTTTTCCAGCAGCCCGTCCTGGTTCAGGAAGGGCCGAAAATAATCGAACAGTTTGACGATTTTCGGCCGCAGCTCGGCAAGCATTTCCTTGTTGCCGCTGCGCTCTATATATTCCTGCAGCTGCAGAACGAACCACAATGCCCAGTTGGGAATAAACTGCCCGTTGTAGTGGTCGGCGGGATAACACATGGGCAACATCCCCTCGGGAAGGCGAGGGTAGCTTGCGGGCAGGAGGAAGTTCTCGAAAAATGCATCTTCAATGGTTGAGCCGCCACAGAGCCTGTGTTCGACACGTGAAGTAAAATAGCTGTCACACAGCCAGCCCGCCCGCTCGCGCGATGGGCAGTCTGTGAAAAGGTCAACGGAGTTCTGCCGAAATGTTTCCCGGCCAGCCGCGAAAAGCAGATTCAGGCCCTGGTCGCTGGAATCAAAATGTGCCGTCCAGACGTTCGGATTCACATACTCGCGCAGGTAAATTTGCGAAATTTCGCAGTCACCTTCCAGGGCCAGAAATTTCAGGAACCGGAGCGTGTATGGTTCAAACGACTCTAGATCGTAGCTGCCCGACTCCAGTTGACAGGCAATGATGTTGACCGTTTCCAGCCGTTTGAAATCGATATCGCCGTTAACCAGCATCTCGTCGAACGTCAGATAGAGGCGGGTTAGCGTGTGCACCCTGACTTGCGCGCCGACAAAGCCGGTCAGGTCGGTTCCAAAATCGAAAAGGTGAAAGCTTTTGGGGGCCAGCGGGAAAGAAGCCGCCCACGAGTAACGCTCCTGAAGAGGCGTGAGATTCAGGTTGGCGACGTGTTGTAGTTTAAAGGATGGGACCTCGGTGAGCTGGCCCTCGGTAAAGCCCATAAGCTCCGGCCCGATGTCCGTCATGAAGCGCGGTTTCCAGAGCTTTTTGACGGGTGCCGAGGTGATAACGTTTCCCCGCATGATGTGCAGCTCGGGCTGCCGCCGGCTGAATTGCGGATATGGGGCCCGGCGCGGAATCAGCTGCTTTTCGCCTGAGGTGGCGCAAAGTTCCGGACGGAATGTCTGTTTCGAATTTCTTCGCCAGTCATCGACGCCGGCCCGGAGGCGGTAGACCTCGCTGAAGGCTCGCTGGAATGAATATCGCTCGACCTTTTGCACGCGTTGGGAAAGAAGTATTGCGTCGAACGGTTTTCCGCCGTCGCCGGTTGCGGCAAGGATTTCCGTTCCCGCTGCAATTTCTGCTTGGAGGAAGGAAGGCTGGTTCAGGATGTAAAAGCTGTTGATGTTATATCCCGCAACATCAACGGCCACCACATTGGTACCAGCAGAGACGTCGCGAGTGATGTCCCACTCGTCCACGCGGTAATAGCCGTGAGGGCCACGCGCCGGACCACAGCCCTTGAACTCGCCGTTGACGAAAAACCGGTAGATCGTAGAGGCTGCCACACGCAACAACACCGGCTTTCCGCGCGGCGGCTCGATGACCGCTCGAAACCCGACTGATAGATTCATCTCCGTTTCACGGTCTTGTGGCCACACTGGTCTCGCAGCCTGAAAGAAAGTTTGTTCCGCCGGAGCCGGAGGGGACGCAGTCCCCGGTGCAATGCCTTCAGCAAGAGAGAGCTTCTCGCCGCGGACGAGGATGGAACTGCCACACAATGCCAACAGTTGTCTTCGATTCATGAATTCCTGGCCTCAACCTGTGGGGTGGAGTACCACCACTTTACAAAAAACGCAAAATGAAAATCACTTATATCAAATTGGAGGAGCATCCGCATCCTGCCAGGGCGCCCCAGCCCCTGTTATTTGCCGGAACAGCTTCAGTGTTCGTGCCGGTGCAAATGCGAATGGGCGTGGACCTGGCCCGACCTGTGCACGTGCAGATGCGAGTGCATCAGGCCCGTGGATTTCAGCAGTGGAGCGTCAGCCAAGATCGCGGATGGCGGGCCGGCGGCTGCGATGCGCCCCTCGTGGAACACCAGGCATTCATCGGCAACGTCTTCGGTGATGTCAAGATCGTGCGTAGTGGTAATGATGGTTTTAGCGCCGCCCCTGGCCTGCACAAGAAAATCGATGATGTGACTGGCGCTCTTGGGATCGAGCGCCGCCGTGGGCTCGTCGAGCAGCAGGATTTCCGGATCGAGAATCAAAACCGAAGCCAGCGCCACTCGCTTCTTCTCGCCTGTGGAAAGGTGGTGCGGCGAGCGGTCCTTCAAATGGGTAATCTCCAGCATATCGAGTGTTTCAGTGATTTTCATCCGGACCTGATCAGCCGGCCATCGAAGCTGCAGCGGGCCGAAGGCCACCTCGTCAAAAACGGTGGGCGAAAAGAGCTGTACGTCGGGATTCTGGAAAACGAGCCCGACGCGCCGGCGGAAATCCAGTCCGAAACCGTCGTTCTGGATGCTCTCTTCGGTCAGCGGCCTGCCGTAGAAGCGGACCGTCCCTTCGTCCGGGAAGCAGAGGGCGTTCAGAATGCGCAGCAGGGTGGATTTGCCCGAACCGTTCGCTCCCAGCAAGGCAATCCTGCGGCCCGCGTTTACTGTCAAATCGAGATGGTTGAGCGCTGTCACCTCACGGAAGCGATAGGTGACGTTCGAGACTTCAAAAACCGGGGCCGGGCCTTCGCCGTTTGGATTCGTTGCAATCATCGTCCCAACCAGAAAGCCACGATGGAAACCACAGCGAACGCCGCCAGCATGGCCC
>DATEKC010000134.1:0-2640 GCA_035277665.1 Terriglobia bacterium | reverse complement strand
TCCTCCCGCGTCCTTGGCGTTTAGCACCTGGCTGACACTGGGAATCACCCAGGTGAGGGACATGATGAGGAGGTAACCAAAAAAGCCTGAAACCACCACCGACATTACCATGCCCTGCGGCGCGCGGCGGCGAGGGTCCAGCGTTTCTTCTGCAACGTGGGCTGAGGCGTCAAAGCCGGTGTATGTCCATTGGGCCTGGAGCAACCCCAGGAGAAACAGCCAGCCATAAGGCGCGTGAATATCGCTGGATGAAGCTGCCTTGAAGAAAAAGGTCAGAGGCTGCTTGGAAGCAAATATCCACAAGGCGCCGATGAGAACGACCACACCAATGATGTGCACGGTTACGCTGAAGTCGTTCAGCCACGCCACCCAGCGCGTTGAATAATGGTTGATGAGCGCCTGGGAGAGAAGCAATATTCCGTAAACAACCAGGAGGGTTGAAGTCTCTGATTCAAGACCCAGCAGGGGAGTAAGAAATTGGGCGCAACCATAGTCAATTCCTGCGATTGCCGCCACGAGGCCCACAATATTGAGCCATGCAGTAAACCATGCCCACATCGGCCCTCCGAGTTCGGCTGACCAGTGATACATGGCCCCTGATGTCGGCATGGCAGAGCACAGTTCCGCCATACTGAGCGCCACCATTAACGTTCCCACGGTTGCCAGTGGCCATCCGAGCGTCATTTCAAGCGGGCCACCCATGCCCAGGCCGTAGTCGAAAAGTGTGACTGCGCCTGTGAGGATCGAAATGATGGAGAAGGAGATGGCGAAGTTGGAGAATCCTCCAAAGCCCCGAAAAAGTTCCTGCGCGTATCCAAGATGGGCAAGGTCCTGCGCGTCTTTCTGGGCGCGGGCAGTTTCAGGGCCGGACTGGTGAGAATTCATCGCCACAATGCACTTTGAAATTGTGATACAGGAGGAGGCGGTGCAATCCCTCCAGGCACAGCCAGCGTTGGCCGCATCTCGAAGAATAGCCGCCTCCTCCCGTCCCGCACGACCATATGAGAACCGGGGCGGAGCAAGCGACTCAAAAATCGATGCGCGCTCCGATCTGCCCTTCACGAGCGCCGGCGAACTCATAAAGTCCCTGGGCCGCTGTGATGCAACCGAATCCACACAGCCCTTGTGATGGATTGTTCACGTCGGTGATCTTCATATCCGGTGCGCCCAGGTTGGTGTGGTTCAGCACGTTCACAAAGGACGCCTGCACCTGCAGAGTAGCATGTTCGGTTAGACGGAAGCTCTTGGCAAGGCCCAGGTCCCAGTCAATTGTGCCCGGACCCTGTAAGCTCCCCACGCTCGCCGTTCCGAATCGTCCGATGGGAGGATGCGCGGCCGATGTGCCAGCCTTGCAGTCTCCTCCCGGGCAGGCGAAACCAGAGGAGAGAAACCACTCGCCAGCATTGGGGTTGCCGGGTGAAACCGCCCCGATGCGGTCCGGAAATTGGCTGCGTCCTTCAAGCCCGATCCCCGTGCCAGATGGATCTCCTCCCGAGAAGTAGGGAGTCAGGAACGGCCCGGATTGGATTTCGAGGATATTGCTCATCTGCCAGCCGCCGATGATGCCGTTGAGAATGGGATTTGAAGACTTTGCAAACCGTTGGCCGGACCCGAAAGGTAGCTGATAAATGACGGTGGTCAGCCAGCGGTGGCGAGGTCCGTAGGTGTTGCCGTATTCCAGATTGCGATTGTAAAGGTCACCGGCGCGGTTGCAGGCTGTCTCGCCGCAGAAGCCCCCGTTGCTCGATGGCCCCTGATTGTCGGCAAGGTTCCGTGCATAGGTATATGTGCTGTCAAATGTGAGAGCAGCCCCCACCTGGCGGTGAACTTCCATTTCCATGGCGTTGTAATAGGCTGTGGCGCCGATATCGCGCGACTCCACTCGGCCCCAGTTCGGGAAAGGACGTGAACTCAGAGGCTGCAACTGGTAGGGGGTTGTTGAGGGCAGCGACTGGTTCCAGTTTGGCGCCCAAACCAGGTTCGTAGTTTTCATGCCGATATAGGAGAGCCGCAGTCCGGTGGAATAGCCCAGATTATGTTCCACGGAAAGGCTCCACTGAACCGAGTAAGGCTCCTTCCAGTTTACCTGATTGGCGGTGCCGAAATAGGCACTGCCGTACTGCGGTGCGCCAAAACCGGCCCCACCCGTGCCTGTCACAGGCCACGCGAACGCCGGCCCCGTTGTCCCCTGGGAATTCAGGAACTGCCGTGTGAAGGCCTGAAGCGTTCCTGTCAGCGAGTAATAGACGCTGCCCATCGTGGCGGCCTGATAGGCGCCAAGGCTGCCGCGTACCACTGTTTTGTCGCCATGGAATGGCTTGTAGGCGAAGCCAAACCGCGGCATGAACCGTTTGGAGGTGGCGCGAAGTCCCTGCGGAAAGCCTGCTTGCGAGGCCGAAAGCACCGGCGTGCAAGGGGCGCCGTTCATTGAGGCCGGGTCGCTGGCTGTGGCCGGGATGGCGGCATTAGGGCAGGCATCGAATGACTGCAGGAATGCGGGTGACAGGATATTGGCGAACCCGTCGGGGTAAAGCACGCGGCCTGATCGTGCTATGTGATCGTTGAAATTGCCGATGTTCCCGCTGGCGTCCGTATAACCGGGATGCATTTCCCACCTGAGCCCGTAATCAAGGGTTAGCC
>DATEKC010000133.1:0-17630 GCA_035277665.1 Terriglobia bacterium | reverse complement strand
TGCCGGGGATAAAAATCCTGACGGGATAGCCGTGGGCGGGCGGGAGGTCCTCGCCGTTCATCTGCCAGGCGATAAAGTTCTGCTCGTTCCAGAGGCGTTCGAGCGTGTGCCCGGTGGAGAGGCCGTCCGCGCCATAGATGGCTGAGTGAGTTGCCTGGCCCGACGGCTGCGCGCGTTCCAGCAGCGGCTTCAGCGGAGTGCCGGTCCATTTGGCGTTGCCGATTGCCGTGCTGCCAACGGTGCTGGAGATGCACTCGAGCGTATAGACTTTTTCGATGCGAGGCAGCTTCAGCAGGTCCTGAAACGTAATCGCAAATGGATGCTGGACCAGGCCGTCAAACTTTAACTGCCATTTGTCACGATCCACGGTGGGAGTCGCGCCCTTTGACGTGAGGTAGAACTCATCATTGGGCGTGATGGCCATCAGCGCGGCCTGGCTGCCGAAGTTTTCATAGGCCTTGACGGAAAAGCCGGCACGGTCGTGCATGCCGTTCATCCACCCGCTGGTGAGGGCATACTCCACCAGGCCGATGCCGCCCGCTACCGCGCCGATAATCAGGGTCCGCCGTTCCATGGTGATATCTTAGATGTTGGTTTCAGGCCCGAAGTTTTATGGTATCGCGGAGGGCGGAGGTTTGGCCTGAATAGTTTCACTCGAGGGTCAACGGCGGCGGGGCGCATTCGAGCGCGACTCGCCAGGTTTTACGACGTGGTGGCGCCGGTGTATGGTTTCTGGTCCGCCTTGTTCGAAAGGCGCGCCGCCCGGCGAGCTTATCGGGCCGCCGGCCTTCGCGGAAACGAGCGGGTGCTGGAAGTCGCGGTGGGGGGCGGCGAGTTCTTTGCGGAGCTGGCCAGGACGCCAGAGCTCAGCCGCTGCGTGGGCATTGATCTTTCAGCGTTGATGCTGGCTCGCGCCCGCAGAAGGCTGGTTGCGGGTGGCGTTGCATCGACTGGTCTTTGCCGGGCCAATGCCGGTGCTTTGCCGTTCGGCGACGCGCCGTTTGATATTATCTTCAATCTTTATATGATTGACCTTTTGCTGGAGGAAGATGTTCCCGCCGTGCTGCGGGAATTCGCCCGCGTGCTCCGGCCCGGCGGGCGGCTGATTGTTTTGAGCATGGCGCCGCAGGCGCGCGCGGTGAATGCCGTCTGGATGTGGCTTTACCGCCGTTCGCCGGTGATGACGGGAGGCTGCCGGCCGCTGCCCGTGGCCGGTATGCTGGAGCAGTACGGCTGGAAGATCAACGCGCGCGAGACGATCTCGCAGGGCGGGTTCCGCTCGGAATTGATCGTGGCGCAGTTTGCGCCGGAAGGGGCGCAATGAAAGAAGCGCCGCAGGTCGACCACCGCTGGCAGTTCTGCTCGCGTTGCAACCACATGATGTTTGAGTATTACGCCTCGGCGGACGGCCACTTCGGCCTGGCCAGCCTTTCCGGCAGCAGGGAGGTTGAAGGCCCTTCATCAAGCGGTGAAGTACAATGCCTGAAGTGCGGCGCGAGGTATCGCCTGCTCGACCGGCTGGACGCGACGGGCCAGGCTGTAAACCGCATTTGACACGGGGACGTTGCTGCAGGCGCTCTTTTATTGCCATGGCGGAATTTCAACTCACATCGCAAACACTGGGCGCTTATCTGGCGGAGCGCGGGCTGATTGACGATCCGGCCGCGCTTTCCATTCGTGAACTCGGCGGCGGGGTCTCAAACCTTGTCTTGCTCGTCGAAGGGCCGGGCGTCCGCTGGGTGGCCAAGCAATCGCTCGGCAAGCTGCGTGTGGAAGATGATTGGACATCGCAGCGTGCGAGAATATTCCGCGAAGCGGCCGCCATCCAGTCACTCGGGGCCGTCCTGGATGGCGCTGTGCCGCAGGTGGTCCACGTGGACCGCGGGAATTTTCTTTATGTCATGACTGCTGCGCCAACCGGGTCGGTGGTCTGGAAAGATGCGCTGCTCAAAGGTCAGGTCAGCATGAGAGTGGCGGAAGAGGCGGGCCGTCTGCTGTCCGCCATCATCACGGCCAGCAAGAAGGCGGCTGTTTTCCAAGAAGAATTTGCTGACCGCACGGTTTTTGACGAACTTAGAATCGATCCTTATTACCGCACAACGGCGGCGCGGCACCCGGACGCGCGCGCGGCGCTGGGAAAACTGATCGAGGATTCGTGGAACATCCGCACTTCGCTGGTCCACGGTGATTACAGCCCGAAAAACATGCTGGTGCGTGACGACAAAGTTTTCTTGATTGATTTTGAGGTGGTTCACTGGGGAGACCCGGCCTTCGATTCGGCGTTTCTGTTAAACCATCTGATGCTAAAGTCCTTTCACCAGCCGCGGTTCGCAGAACAGTACTTTCAGGCTGCGCGCGCGTTCTGGCAGGCGCTGGATTCCGGTCTCCGGGATGCGCGGACAGTGGATTTTGAAGCGATGACGGTGCGGCATCTGGGTGGCCTGATGCTGGCCCGTATGGACGGCAAATCGCCCGTGGAGTATATCCGCGACGAGAACGTTAAGTGCCTTGTGCGGCGTAGTGCGAAACGCCTGCTTGCGGAACCGCCGCGGTCGATTGACGCGGCGCTGGAGATGCTGGCGCAAAACGCCGTGGAAACATAATTCATACGATAAGGAACAGGAGAGCAGATGGCGAAAATCCAGGGAATTTATGCCCGCGAGGTCCTTGATTCACGGGGTAATCCTACGCTTGAAGCGCAAATCACACTTGAGGATGGGTCGAGGGGCGTTGCAATCGTTCCGGCCGGGGCCTCAACCGGCACCTACGAGGCCGCAGAACTTCGGGATGGCGAACTCATCCGGTACGGTGGCATGGGCGTCGTCAAAGCGGTCCAGAGCGTGGAGTGGGAAATCACCCAGGTTGTGGTAGGTCTGGAAGCCTCTGATCAGACGCTGGTGGACAAGACTTTGATCGAATTTGATCAGACTCCGAACAAACGCCGTTTGGGCGCGAATGCCATCCTGGGCGTTTCACTCGCGGTGGCGCGAGCGGCGGCAAATTCCGCGCGGCTGCCGCTCTATCGGTATCTGGGCGGGGCGGCGGCGAACGAGCTGCCCGTCCCTCTCGTGAATATCATGAGCGGAGGAATCCATGGCGGCGGCAACGTTGACTTCCAGGATTTTATGCTGGTCCCGCTGCGCGCTGCCACGTACACCCAGGCGCTGGCGGATGTGAATGCCGTGTACCGGGCGGCCAAGTCGGTCCTGCAGGACCGGGGAGTCTACCGCGCCGGCGTTGCCGATGAAGGAGGTTATGCGCCTGCTTTGAAAACCAATGAGGCGGGGTTTGAAGTGATGGTTGAAGCCATGGAACGCGCAGGGCTTGAGCCGGGCAGGGATGCCGCGATCGCCGTGGACGTGGCGGCCACCCACTTCTGCGAGCGCGGAAACTATCGCTTGAGCGTATCCGACGAGGAACTCGATGCAGACGATATGGTGGAGAGACTGGCAAACTGTGTAGACCGCTACCCGGTCATTTGCATTGAAGACGGGCTGGACGAGGAAGATTGGGAAGGGTGGAAGACCCTCACACAGCGACTGGGCGACCGCTGCCAGTTAATCGGCGATGATCTGTTTGTCACTCACCCCGACCGCCTGGAGCGGGGGATCGAGCAGGGAATCGCAAACGCCATATTGGTGAAGATCAATCAGATTGGTACTTTGACCGAAACTCTGGACGTGATCAGGCTGGCAGTCCGAAACGGCTACCAGCCTGTGATCAGCGCTCGCTCCGGTGAAACTGAAGATGACTTCATTGCCGATCTCGCAGTCGCAACGGGAGCCTCACTCATCAAAATTGGGGCCATCACTCGTTCCGAAAGGCTGGCCAAGTACAATCGCCTGAAGCGGATTGAACACGAACTGGGGTCCCGCGCACTGTACCGTGGGGCGGAAGTCTTTTCCAGCATATTTGAGGTAAAGGCGAGTTAGTGGCAGTATTAGGTAGGATCAGCGGGAGAAAAACGAAAGGTTTTTTCTGGCGGTTTCCAATGGAATTTCTCAGGTCCAGTCCGGCTGGGAGACCTTCCGCAGGGTTTTTGGTACTGGGTTTGATGGTGTTGTCGCCTGTCCTCCTTTTTGCCGTGGAAGGGCTTAGCTTCCGGCCGGGATTCAACTTGTTTTCTCCGGACCAGGATGTTGAGGTGGGCCGGAAGGCATCTGCTGAAGTCAACAGCCAGGTTTCCGTCATTCGGGATGACGAGGTTGATAACTACGTGACCGGGTTGGGGAAGAGGCTTGCGGCGATGGCGCCCAACCAGTCGGGCGGGACGAAGTACGCCTGGACTTTCAGGGTCGTGAACACCTCCGACATCAACGCATTCGCTTTGCCGGGTGGCTTCATTTATTTGAACCGGGGCGCCATTGAAGCAGCCCAGGACGAGGCCCAGATCGCAGGAGTGATTGCGCACGAGGAAGGCCACGTGGTGATGCGGCACGGCACCCACCAGGCGTCCGAAATGATGCTGGCACAGGCCCCGCTTTCCATCCTGGCGGGGGTGCTGGGCGAGAGTTCGAGCCTCGCCAGCCAGTTAGCGCAACTGGGGTTGAGTTTTGGCGTCAACTCGATCCTCCTGCGGAATTCGCGCAGCGCGGAATCGCAGGCTGATGAAGTGGGCACCTACATTCTCTACCGCGCGGGATACGATCCCCACGCCATGGCGCAGTTCTTCGGAATTCTTCAGAAGAAATATCCCCAGCAGACAATTCAGTTTTTTTCCGATCATCCCAATCCCGGCAACCGGATCCAGAACGTTGATGAGGAGATTCCCAGGCTTGGCCCCACGAAGAATTGGAAGGAGGACAGTCCTGACTTTCAGGCGGTGAAGCAGAGACTCGAGCGCATGCCTCCTGCCCCAAAACCCAAGCCGCAGAAATAGCAGGGGGCGGCAAGAAAGCTTCGGCCGCATTCAATGACCATGCCATCGAGTGAATCCTCTTTGAACCTGATCCGCGGCCCCGCCAGGATGCCAGGCTGGGCACAGTTGATTCGAGCGGGCGGTGACGGGGTCGCCATTCTATTTGGAGAACTGCGCAAGTCCATCAGCAGGATCGATGGAGTGGTTGAGCGGCTGCGTTATTCCGCAACGGAACAGCGATGGATGGTTGAATACCAGGCGCGGGGCAGAGAGCTTTTTAATGTGCGCATTTCGCCCCGCCTGCTGGAGGCATCCATGGCGCTGAGCCGGTCGGATGTTGCGGGGATTCTGCGAAATCACAGCCTGAGCGGGGTTGTCAGAGATGCCATCCGGGCCGGCGAAATGGAACGCGGAGAGAGTTTTATCCGCTTCATCTTGACGAACCGGCAGCGCGTGCGATCGTTTGCCAGTCTGGTGAGAGCCAGGAACAGATTGATCTCGAATACCCAGGGAAGTGATGAATAGATTTTCCTTTAAAGTTCCAGGAGGGGGGACAGAAAGGCTGATGAGATGATTTACCAGGTGAAAGCAAAGAAGTCTCTTTCTGATGTCGCGCGCGATCTGGAGGCTGCGACCGTGCGGCACAAATTCGGGATCATGAGCACGCACGATCTGAAATCCAAAATGAAGGAGAAGGGAATTGAATTTGACCGCGACTGCCTGATCTTTGAGGTGTGCAACCCGCTCCAGGCAAAGAAAGTTTTGGAAAAGAACGCGGAGATCTCGACCGCCCTTCCGTGCCGCATTTCCGTTTACCGTGAGGGCGAGGAGACTGTTCTGGCAACGTTGCGGCCGACGGTTATGCTGGCGCTTTTTGAGACAGCGGGTCTCGAGCCCGTCGCCCAGGAAGTTGAGAAGACCATCATGGCCATCATGCAGGAAGCCGCGCGATAGGTCACAAGGCGCGGCCGGAATGATGCGGTAGCGCCCTGGCGGGCGGGAGGCCTTGTCAGGTCTCTTTTCGGCGCTAGGCGTGGCCTGAAGCCTCACATTGTGTTAAGATTTTCGAGGTTGAAAATAAAAATATTTTACAGGCCGATGGCGAGTGCGAGGCTGGATTTTCGCGCCGCCCGTGGCAACACAGAGGAAGAGAAGTCATATGTCGGGCCATTCAAAATGGGCAACCATCAAGCATAAGAAGGGCGCGGCGGATGCCAAGCGAGGCAAAGTATTCACCAAGCTGATCAAGGAAATCGCTGTTGCGGCCCGGATCGGAGGGGGCGACCCCGACGCAAACCCCCGCCTGAGGACTGCAATTGCTGATGCCAAGGCCGTGAACATGCCCGCGGACAACATCAAGCGGGCCGTGCAAAGGGGTACGGGCGAACTTCCGGGCGTGCAATACGAGGAAATTGTGTATGAAGGATATGGGCCAAGCGGTGTTGCGCTGATCCTTGAAGTCGCCACAGACAATCGCAACCGGACTCTTGCGGACCTCCGGCACATCCTCTCAAAACATGGCGGGAACCTGGGCGAGGCAGGCTGCGTGAAATGGATTTTCAACAAGCGCGGCTACATCGTGATTGAAAAAGCCAAAGCGCAAGAAGATGCTCTGCTGGAACTGATCACCGAGGCTGGCGCTGAAGACATGCAGGAAGACGGCGAGAACTGGGAAATCTTTTCACCTCCCGAGAGCTTTCAACGGGTTGTTGACGCCCTCAACAAGGCGGGCATTACTCCCGCAGTTGCCGAACTTTCGATGGTCCCCCAGACGCAGGTGAAACTCTCCGGGAAGCCGGCCGACCAGGTGTTGCGGTTGATAGACGAACTGGACGAACATGAAGATGTCCAGCACGTGTACGCCAACTTTGACATCGAGGACGCCGAGCTGCAATCGTTGGCCCAGCAGGCGGGGTGAGTGAACTTCTGACAGCATGTGACGGCGGGACGCCAGGGGCTTTCCCGCAGGGGCTGTGACGTGTTGTTGAGAAGCCCAATTGGCACTATGGAGCAGGTTTCAAAATCATCCAATCATCGCGGCGGGAAATGGCGCCGGTGCGCATTGTGCCTGGCCGTGGGGTTTATTGTGGCGGCGTGGGTTGCTGTGCCGGCGTTTTCCGCGCAGCCGGAGAACTCTCCCCCGAGCTTGACCTACATTAAAGTGATGAAAGGCAGCGTTCCGGAATACACTGCCCTTACGGTGGATGCCAACGGCAACGGCACCTACGATGGCCGGCAATTGGATGAGTCTCCGAGGCCCCGTTCTCTGAAGCTTTCACCCGAAACAACCCAGACTTTGTTCCAGATGGCGGCAGCGCTTGACGACTTTCATTCCATCAAGCTCGAGAGCAACAAGAAGGTAGCGAGTCTGGGGCTGAAGACTTTCATCTACCGCCACAACGGCCAGGAGAGCAAGGTCGAGTTTAACTACACCCGGAACAAGCGCGCTGATGACCTTTTGGGTGTGTTTGAAGGCATCGCCGACGTCGAACAGCACATCGGGACGCTGGAATACTCCTCTCATTATGACGTTCTTGGCCTGCCCTCTGCGCTGAACATGGTTGAAATTGATCTCAACAACAAAGCGCTGGTGGATCCCCAATTGATGGTCCCGATACTCAAGAAGATCGCCGGAGACTCCCAATATCTTCACATAGCGCAGGTTCGCGCGGCGGACATTCTGCGGCGCATTCAGGGCTCCGATTACGAGGGGAAATCAGAGCGCCGCTGAGGCTGGAACAGCCTTTGAAGAATCTTTCATTTTGGTCGTAACCTTTCGGTGGCTGGTGTTATGATGTTAAGGGGCTCCCTAAGCCAGCCACGGAGGTGTGCCATGAAGATCAATCGGTCGCCCAGGGGTTACTGGCTGTTCCTTCTGCTTGCTGCTTCATTCCTCGCTTTCACACTGGATTTTACTCCTGCCAAAGCGCAATCTAATTCCCAGGTTCGCATCGTGCGTCTGAGTTTTGTGGAAGGTACGGTCAAAATGTACCGTCCCGACGCCGATCAGTGGGCCCAGGCGTTTGTGAACACGCCCATCCAGCAGGGCTTCAAGATTGCGACGGATGCCAACAGCTTTGCTGAGGTCGAATTTGAGAACGGCTCCACGGTGCGCCTGGGCCAATTGAGCGAACTCGACTTTACCCGCCTGGCGCTTTCGCCCGAAGGTGGCAAAATCAACAACCTGGCGCTCGCGCAGGGCTATGCCACATTCGCCTTCACACCCGACAAGACAGATGTTTACAAGGTGGGCGTTGCCGGCTCAAATTTTGATGTCTCGTCTCAATCGATGTTCAGGCTTGATCTCGATAAGGAGAGCCAGCGTCTCGAGGTTTTTAAAGGAGCTGTTTCGGTCCAGAGCCCCTATGGTAGCGAGACCGTGGCGCAGAATCAGATGTTCGAAGTGGCAGCGGGCGGAACAAATCCTCCGCAGATCACCAACGGCATTACGGAAGACGATTGGGACCGTTGGGTAGACAAGCGCCAGCAGACAACCGCGGTTGCTATGAATAAGTCCGGCCCCGGTGACAGCAGCCTTAATGCGGGCAGCTCCCTTTATGGCTGGAGCGATCTTTCCTATTATGGGACCTGGAACTATTTGCCCGGCATGGGAAGTTGCTGGTCGCCGATGATGGGAGCCGGCTGGACGCCCTATTCGATCGGCCGCTGGTCATGGTACCCCGGTTTTGGTTACACCTGGATTTCCGGGCTTTCCTGGGGCTGGCTGCCTTTCCATTACGGCAGTTGGGTTTATCCCGCGGACATGGGATGGTGCTGGATGCCCGGCGGTTTCTCCAACTGGTCTCCGGCACTGGTCACATGGTACCAGGGTCCCGGTTGGGTCAGTTGGGCTCCCCGAACCTACACCGGCACTTACAACAAGCCGCTGAATTGCCCGAGCGGCCAGAACTGCTCTGTTGCGGTCAACAGCAACACGTTCCAGGGTGGGGGAGCCATTTCCCCCGGCGATGTCATCCGGGTGAGGCCTGTCACCGGGCGTGTGGTTGGTTCGCCGACCATTCCGCTCACGCGCAACCTGCGGTTGCCGGGCCCTGCCGTCGACGGTTCCGGGCTGGTTGCAACCTCGGGAAGCGCCGGGGCCGCTGCGACGCTGCGTGGCCGGCGGATAGTTGCTGCGCCGACCCGGGTTTTCTCGCAGAGCGCCATTCGCGGAACCTGGGACGTGCAACCGCATGCGCCTGCCGTATTTAACCAGCAGACAGGCCGGTTTGTGAACGGGTCCGGGCCGGTCATCAACAATGACATGCTTCTCCGGTCGCGGAGAGGGATGAGTCCGGCGAACAAGGCGGGACTTGCCCCCATCCCGGTTTCTGACCTGGGCGTTCACAACGGCACGATGCGCCATTCTGGTTCACTGATGCCAACTGCGCAGGCCGCAGAGAACGCGGCAATACACACCTCCCAGCCCCAGCCAATGCCCAACTTCCGGGAAGAAAGAAGGATGGTGAAGCAGCAGCAGAGGATGGAGCGGCAGCAAGCTCGCAGAGAAATGCAGATGGAGCGGCAATCCGGTATTAGGCAGCAGCACACAGTGCGGTCCGCCGCGCCTCAGCATTCCTCGGGTGGTTTCGGCGCCAGCCAGGAATCGGGACGGTCCTCCGGCCAGATGTCCGGAGGTATTCGCGAGAGTAGTGGTATGGGCGGGGGCATCAGAGGCGGCAGCCCATCAGGCATGGGTGGCGGGTCCGGCGGGGGCGGCAGCCAGCATGGCCCTCCCCGCTAATAAAGAGGTTTTTCCTCCCTATGGCATTGGCTGGTTTAAGTGAAGGCTATAGCACGATAATTCCTGCATAACCGACGACGGAATCTGTGTCGCCGCCTGCGTCTGCGGAGGTCGCGTGCCTGATCAGGCGGGCTTCGCGGGCGCCCAGTTCTTTTGCAGCAACCAGCATGGAAACCGTCGGCGCATACCCGCACATCGAGATGTCCTCATCACAAATCACCTGGAGAAGCCCGGCAGGATCAAGCTGAAGAACCTTCTCGATGGCTTTGTCATCCTTTTTACGGGTGATGAGGTCGGGCTCATAGTGGTTCAAATCACTGGAAGCCACAACGAGCACTGGTTCCGTCGAGTTTCTGATGGCGCCGGCGATCGCCTGGCCCAGCAGTTGCAGAGATGGATAATCGGCCAGTGCAATGGCGATAGGAACAAACTTGAAGGCTGTGGAGAGGCGCTGGAGGAAGGGGACCTGGACCTCAAGGGAATGCTCATCCGCATGCGCCTGAGCATCTTCGGCCAGCAGCGGGCACTTTTCCCTGATGCTTTGGGCGAGTTCTGTGTCCAGCGGAACCTGGCCGAGGGGCGTCATCCAATGTCCCGAAGACATCACCGCAAGCGGCGATCCGCGGGCCCAGTGGTTGGGGCCCAGAATCACGTAGCGCGAAAACGCAGGAAGCAGGCGGTAAACGGCGCCGGCGACGCGCCCGGAATACATATACCCGGCATGCGGCACCACGCAGCCAATCGCAGTGGCAAGCGGTTTTTCGTCCGGGGCCTCGGGCTCCAGATATTGGTCAACTTCGCGCAGGAGGGCATCACGTTTGAGAGGGTAGAAGCGTCCGGCGACTGCAGGGGAACGCACCAATGTGGGTTCCATAAGCAGATGGTAGGCGCCGGCTGCGAGGGTTGTCAAGCGCCCCAACGGGCGAGCCTGGTATCGGAATAGATGGTGGCACGGCGGTTGTTTCCGATTGCGCGACGGCTCTTTGGGCAGGCCTATTCTTTATCTTGTTCCACCACGATCTTGAGGGACCGCAGAAACTTTGCGTCCTCGGTCGTCAGAAGGAATCCCGGTTCATTTACATCCGTTTCTGCCGTCAGTTCCTTTTGATGGACAGTGCCGCTTTGTCCCTCTTTGTTGAACCCGATGGTGACTTCCAAAACCAGAAAAAGGTCGTAACCGGCGCCCCGGATGCGGCCCATCACCTCTGAAATGTTGTCTGAGTCCGCCAGGGATTCGTTGATGGCCTGGCCGAGCTCCTTGATCAATTTTTTGAAATTGTCGTCAAGCTCCAAAAATAATGCCTTTCCCGCTTCAAATTGTGTTCCTCTTTGAATTTTATGTTTCACCTGGAGGCAGTGTCAAGGCAGGGAATCGAGTGAGATGTCGAGCGAGGACATTGACGCCGGAAAAGGTTGGCTTTACCATCAAATGCTGGAGCATTTCCAATGCCAGAGGCAGTCAAGATCATGCCCGCCAATTCAAGGTCGTTCCTGGGGCGCTTGTTTTGCCGGATGCGCCAGGTGTTTCATCTGTTGATTGCCGTCGTGTTTCTTTTTTTTACGGTCGCTGGCATTTCGGTGTCGATGAAATTATGGCAGGATTATCAGAAGCTTCCGAGCCGGGGGATCTGGAGTTTCGGCATGGTTGCCAGCTTCACCGTCCTGCTGCTGATTTTCTGTCTATACTCTTTTGTGAAAGCCAGAAGCGTGCGATGACGCGCCAGCCGGCGCGCAGCCTCGCCCGACCCTCCTGGGCATAAGCAATTCTCAGTCATTCAGATGAAGAACGCTCGCGACAGCAGAAAAGCACCGGAACCCGCCTCTCATGCTGCCGCGCCATCTGACCATCTCTTCGACCGCCCGGAAGATCTGGCGGAATGGGACCCCCTTCAGGACCTTGGCCTTCCCGGCCAGTATCCTTACACTCGCGGCATCTATCCGGGGCAGTATCGCAGCCGCCTCTGGACCATGCGCCAGTATGCAGGCTTCGGCTCGGCCCGTGAGTCCAACCGGCGTTTTCGCTATCTGCTTTCGAAAGGGACCACGGGGCTTTCAGTGGCGTTCGATCTCCCGACGCAAATCGGGCTGGATTCAGACCACCCGCTGGCGCGCGGAGAAGTGGGCCGTGTGGGTGTGGCGATTGACTCGCTGGAAGACATGGAAGCGCTGTTCGAAGGAATCCCGCTCGACCGGATTTCCACTTCCATGACGATCAACGCGACGGCTCCCATCCTTCTGGCGCTCTATTTCGCTACGGCGGAAAAGCAGGGCGCGGACCTCGAGCGCCTTTCCGGCACCGTCCAGAACGATATTCTGAAGGAATACATCGCGCGAGGCACCTATATTTATCCTCTCAAGCCGGCGATGCGGCTGGTAACCGATATTTTCGCATTTTGCCGGCAGCATGCCGCGGAGTGGAACTCGATTTCGGTGAGTGGATACCATATTCGTGAGGCCGGGGCCACCGCGGCCCAGGAGATCGCCTTTACGCTTGCGAACGGCATCGCGTATATGTCGGCAGCAGTTGATTGCGGTCTCGAGGTGGATGAGGTGGCGCCGAGGATCTCATTTTTCCTGAACGCCCATAATAACTTTCTGGAAGAGATCGCCAAGTTCCGCGCGGCGCGCCGCATGTGGGCGCACATCATGCGCGAACGCTTCAAAGCAAAGGACCCGCGCTCGTGGATCTTCCGCTTTCACTCTCAGACTGCAGGTTCAACGCTCACTGCCCAGCAGCCGGACACCAACATCGTTCGGGTGGCCTTGCAGGCGCTCGCGGCCGTTCTGGGCGGCACGCAATCGCTCCATTCGAACTCACGAGACGAGGCGCTGGCCCTGCCCACGGAAGCCTCAGCCTTGCTGGCGCTCCGCACCCAGCAGATCATCGCTTATGAAAGCGGCGTCACCAACACGGTTGACCCGGTTGCCGGTTCCTACACTATTGAGAAACTGACCAACGAACTTCAGCAGACGGCCGAAGGGTATCTTGAAAAGATCGACGGCATGGGCGGGATGCTGGCGGCAATTGAGAGAGGATTCGTCCAGCGGGAGATCCAACAGGCCGCCTATGATTACCAAAGCGGAATTGAGAACGGTTCCCGGGTTATCGTCGGCGTCAACCGCTATCAGGAGGGCGGGGGACCGGAGATCCCAATCCTGCGGATCGATCCGGAAATTGAGCGGCAACAGGTTGAGCGGGTCCAAACGTTGCGCGCCCGCCGCGATCAGGATAGAGTTGGGCGCGCGTTACGTGAAGTGGAATCTGCGGCCGGCAGCGGGCGCAACCTGCTGCCGCCAATTGTTGAAGCGGTTAAAGCCTACGCGACCGTGGGAGAAATTTCAGAGGTGCTGGTTGGCGTCTTCGGACGCTACAAGGAATCGGTGGTTATCTGATGGCCAGTTTGACCTTTCTCGGAGCAACTCAGACCGTAACTGGGTCCAAATATCTGCTGGAAGCGGGCGGTGAGCGCCTGATGATCGACTGCGGGCTTTTTCAGGGGCATAAGGAGCTCCGGTTGCGAAACTGGGACCCCTTTCTCGTGCCACCGGCCAGCATCCAGTGGGTGGTCCTTACCCACGCGCATCTGGACCATACGGGCTACCTGCCGCGACTGGTAAAGGAAGGTTTTCGCGGCCAGGTCTGGGCTTCGTCAGCTACGGTGGATCTTTCCAGGCTCACCCTGCCGGATTCGGGGCATCTCCAGGAAGAAGACGCTTCCTATGCCAACAAGAAGGGTTACAGCAAGCACAAGCCCGCCCTTCCGCTTTACACTCATGATGAAGCCATCAAGTCGCTGGAGCTGTTCCAGGCGGTCGATGAAACAAAACCACTTGAGCTCTCAAAGCACTTCAGCCTGCGATTTATCCGCGCCGGGCACATCCTGGGCGCGCGCATGGTGGAAGTGGCCGTCACGGAGGAAGGGAAGACGGTCAAGGTACTGTTTTCCGGGGATATTGGCCGGTTCCCACAGTTGATCATCCGCGAGCCGGAGGTTCCGGATGGGACTGATTACCTGGTTTGTGAATCCACCTACGGCGACCGTCTTCACCCAACCGATGACTACAAGGCGCGACTGGCGCAGATTGTTGAAAAAACAGCAGAGCGCGGCGGTTCCGTCATTATCCCGTCGTTTGCCATCGGACGGACCCAGGAACTGCTCTACCTGTTTCGCCGGTTGATAAATCAAAATCAGGTGCACGACTTGCCTATCCACGTCGACAGCCCGATGGCCATCGACGCCACGGATATTTATCGGGAGCATCATGAGGACCACAACCTGCAAACAGACGAGTTTGAGGCTGGCGGGCATCGCCTGTTTGCCCAGCCGAATGTCCATTTTGACCGCTCAGTGGAAGAGTCAAAGGCTTTGAACGAGTCCCGTTATCCCGCCATCATCATTTCGGCCAGCGGAATGGCCACCGGCGGCCGTGTGCTCCACCACCTGGCCAGGTGCCTGCCTGACCATCGCAACACCGTGCTTTTTGTGGGCTTTCAGGCGCCGGGAACGCGGGGGCAAATCATCCAGTCGGGCGCGGATGCGGTGAAGATGCACGGCCAGATCGTCCCTGTCCTGGCGCACATTGAAACCATTGAAAATTTGAGCGGCCACGCTGATTACCGAGAGATCCTGGGCTGGCTTGAGAAATTGCCATCCGCACCTCGAAAGACCTTCATAACTCATGGCGAACTCCATGCTGCCAAAGCGCTTCAGGGGAAGATCGCGGAAAGCCTGGGATGGGCATCGGAGGTGCCGTCCTACCTGGAAAAAGTCCCGCTCAGATAACCCGAATAGCTAGCCAACTATACCTTGTTCTTGCCTTCACCCGGATCCGTTTGGGACCGGGTAGCCGGCCTATAATTAGAACAATTGCAGCGAATGACAATGGTTTCCAATCAGGATACTTGTTCAAAAGGTACATCGCATGGTGCATCTGCCAGGTAGAATCGGCTAGTTTGAAGGCAAGTGTTGTGGGCGTCAACCTGTCCAAAAACTGTACTATGGTACAGTTGTGTTTATATTAAGAGAGCCTTACAGTCTTAGTGCGATCAGAGCTATTGACGGATTATTAACTCACCGTCGCGCGCCAGCCGGGAGGGGGAAAGGCATGGTAGGCAATGACAAAGCTCGCAGGGGGGCCGTACCGTGCCCACAAGGCCTACTTGTCGGACAACTCATGCCTTTCTTTCAGGGTTCCTGAGACATCGAGTCTCGTTACACTTCAACAGGTCAAATTTGAAGTTTTACTGGAGGGAAGATGAATACGCCACTGTCTCTTGTGCAGGAATTGCGCGGAATCAGGGGAGGGCAGAAGCATAGCCAGTCGGATCTTGAAGGTCTGCTTTCAGAAATTCGCGAAGCCCGCCGCGAATGGCAGGAACAGGTGGACCAGGCACAGAACCTGCTTCAAGGCTTGCTGGCTTCTGTCGCTGAACTCTCCGGGGTGGAAATTCCGGGGATAGCAGGTGGTGACAAGCAGGGTGGAAATGCTTCTCTCCGGTTGGGTTTCAAGACGCTCAAGGATCGCATAAAGAATGATTTGGAAGGGTTTGCTTCAACTTCTGCAGTAGAAGTTGCAAAGAACGCCCATGGCCAGAGTGCCATTGTCCTGGAACCGCTTGAAAAGGAAATAAGCGCGCGAATGGATAAGCTTGCCGAGGAGTTTCGCGGCAAATTGCAGGCGCGGTTGGAGCAGGAACAGGCCAAACTCGCAGAGCAGGTTAAGATCCGCGCCGAAGAAGTGCTGCAAGGCAAAATGAACGATTTTGCGGAGTGGATTAAGCTGATGACCGAAGGCACCGTCTCGTCAGTTCCGGCAGAGGTCCAAAAGTCCCTTGAGCCTCACGTTGAACAAGTGAAGGAACGGTTGAAGAATACCTTTCAACAGCAGCTTAACATGGTCGTTATAGAGTCTGATAGAACCGTCCAAAGCAAAGTTGAGGCTATCAAGAATGAACTCCAGTCCCTGACCGCGGGATTAACGGACCAGGCTAGGCTGGCTTATTCGCAGAGCACTGAAAATGCTATGAAGGACTTTAACAACCGGCTCAGCCTTGCTGTTCAGGAGTCAGCCAGGCAGTTTGAAGCGACTAGTCGGTCAAGAACTGATGAAAATATTAACAGTATCAAATCCCGTATGGAAAGCTTGTCGACTGCCTCCAAAACGGAGTTCCAAGCCTATGTAGATTCTCAGGTTAATGGCTTTAAGGAGAAACTGGCGATTGCCGCTCAGGAGCTGCAAAAAAAGAGCGCAGCTGAAATTGGCAACAAAGTTCAGCGAGCTTCAGAGGATGCGTTGCGCATGTCCCTTGGGCAGGTCAAGCAGCGGCTGGATGAGGCCCTCAATGAATCGAAGACCGATTTGAAGTCTACGATGGGCGCCATGGTGGATGACGCTCGGAAACAGATGGGCGATTTTGCCTTGTCGGCCCGGGATTCTCTGGCTGGTGACGCGACGCGCCTTTCGGACAACCTGAAGAACCTCGGTGAAGAGTCGAAAGCTGCTGAGAAACAACGCATTAACGATATGGTTGAGAATTTGACGAAGCTGAGCAGAGAAAACCTTGAACAACACGCTCAGAACGTCAAGCAGGTGGTGGAGGCGCAGGCCGAGGAGGTTCGAAGGTCCCTTACGGGTCTGCAAGCCCGGATGGCGTCTGACTACGAAGCGCAACTTCGCCAGTTTGTTGAAGTACAGCGAAAAGCGATGCTTGAAGACATTCAGAAGCAAGTTGCCGATACTTCTTCGGGTGCAGTGGAAAAGATCAGGTCCAGCACAGGGCAGGTTGTTCAAGACCTTTCCGGCAAGGTTAACAAAGAAGTAAACACGGCCACGACGCTTCTGAACCAATGGGCCCACCAGACCACCACGTGGGCCGAGGCTTCCATCAAGGAGTCGCTTGAATCCTACAAACGCCAGGTGTCTGAGTTTACCAATTCGCTTATGGAAGGCCAGAGATCGATGATACAGGGTAGAATTGGGGATCTCCAGGGTCGGCTGGAACAGGCCGCGGCTCTGCTTCGCCTGGCGAATGAAGTTCCCGGTTCGCCGACAAACGCGGCAAAGGATCGTCCAGGGGCGTAGCAACCCGTCATCCTCGAGATCGGTTGCGTTGTGTATTTTCTCGAAAAGTAGCAAGGGCTTTTCTGTGCCCCGCACGGGTTCGGGGAGGGGCCTGCAGTTGGCAGCGGAACAGGACTCAAGACTGAGATTATGCGGGAGGGTTTAGCCCCAGCGGCACGCTGATCTGTTGCATGGCCCTGATGCACAGCTCGATGTGTTCGTTGATGTCCACGCCCAGTTCCTCCGCTCCTGCAATAATGTCTTCCCGCCGAACTGAACGCGCGAATGCCTTGTCCTTCATTCGTTTGCGCACGGACCTGGGCTCCAGGTTTTGAATTCTGTCGGGCCGGACCAGGGCACATGCCGTGATAAAGCCCGCAAGCTCATCGCACGCGAACAGAGATTTGGCCATGAGCGTGTCGCGGGCCACACCGGCGTAGTCTGCATGGCCTAAAATTGCGCGACGCACGTCCTCTGGATACCCCAGTTGTGTCAGAATTTCGCTTCCCTTCACAGGGTGGTCCGGGGCATTGGGGTAGAGCTCATAATCAAAATCATGGATGAGTCCCACAACGCCCCACTTTTCTTCTCCTTCGCCAAACTTCCGGGCGTACGCGCGCATGCAGGCCTCAACGGCAAGGCCGTGCCGCCTGAGATTTTCGCTTTTAGTGTATTGACACAAAAGCTTCCAGGCCTCTTCGCGGTCCATGGTTACTCCTCCAGAGTTCTCACAGTTGTTCAATTTAAAGCCCAGCTGCGAACTCAATGGCCCGGTGTCCGCCCGGTTGAATTCGCGAGGCGACGGGCCTTCCAGTAGACTCTAAATCCGCGCAGGTAGGCACAAAGCTTTTCGCCGGGCGAGAGCAGTTCCTGCGGTTCCGAGGTGATGGCCTTCCGTTCCCAAATGTGGCGGACCGGCCGTTTCAGTCCGGAAAATAACCACCTGGCGGTGGCCGCACGCAGAGT
>DATEKC010000132.1:0-43270 GCA_035277665.1 Terriglobia bacterium | reverse complement strand
CGGAACCAATCGGGGAAATTTGCCGCGGCCAGGCTAGCCTTTCTCATCCCTCCGACTTGCATTCGGGCGGAAGCGGCCCGCATTATTTTTCGTCCTCCCCAGTTGCATTTTGAACGGTGGGGCCATTACAGTGGAAAGTTATATTCTGAGTGACTCACCTGCCCTCTGAAAACAGGTAGCCTGCAATCCTCCGGAAGCGGGTGGCAAAGTGGAGGACCCATAACTCAAATGGCACACACTCTTGATTCATCAAACAAGGCGGACGTTCTTATTGTGGGAGGCGGCATCATCGGAAGCGCGATTGCGCTTCGGCTGGCAAAGTCCGGGACCCGTGCTATGGTGATTGACCGCGGCCAGCCGTGCGGTGAGGCCAGCGGGGCGGCCGCCGGCATGATCGCTCCCCAAGGTGAATTGATCGAACCGGAATCCTTTTCAGAGTTCTGCACAGCCAGCCGTGATCTGTACCCGGAATTTGTGGCGGAAGTGGAGGGCCTGGCCGGTGAAAGCGTCCATTATCGAAACGACGGGACACTGCTGGTTGCGATCAGCGAGGAAGAATGTGCAGAGCTGGAACATGTTTACCGGCACCAGACGCAACGCGGCCTGCCGCTTGAACGTTTGACGGATGACAACCTGGTCAAGGTGTTGCCGGGGCTCTCGCCCCGCATCGAACTCGCTCTGTTTGTTTCCGGCGACCATTGGGTTGATAACCAGAGGTTGACCCGCGGGTTGATCAAAGCGGCGGAGCTTTCCGGCGCTACATTTGAATGGAACTGCGCGGTAACGGGTTTCAATGTTCAGGGTGATCAGATTCACGGTGTGCGCGTGCTGCCGCAGGGCGCCGCCACGGAAAAGACGCTTTCGGCCGGGCGTGTTGTCCTGGCAGCCGGAAGCTGGTCCGGACAACTGGCGGAAACGCTCGGACTCTCTTTGCACATCGTCCCCTGCCATGGAGAGATGATTGAATTCGAAACTCCTTCTGACCTGCCGTATGTGGTTCGCGCCGGGATCAACTACGTGGTTCCTCGAGGCGCTCAAACCGCCGTTGCAGGCACCACAGCCAGATGGGGAAGCTTTGAAAAAGCGGTTACTGCCGGCGGATTGCAGTCCATCATCCAGGGAATCACCCGGATTCTTCCCGTCGCAAAAGATTTCAAGTTCCGGCGCGCCTGGGCGGGGCTGAGACCTGACACTAAAGATCACCTTCCCATTCTCGGTTTTGGCAAGCTGCAGAACCTGGTCTTTGCAACGGGACACTTCCGCAACGGGATCCTGCTGGCCCCAGTCACGGCCAGGGTGATCGCAGAGCTTATTCTGACCGGTGCACCGTCTCACGCATTGGACCTTTACAGCCCCGGACGGTTTGACGCTGCCAGCAAATTTGCCCGGCCATAAGTGAGGCCCTTCCACTTTACCTTGCAGCGCAAAATCGTTTAGGATGGCTGATCCGGCGGCGCCGCGGCAACCGCATCTAATTCCTGCTGCATTTTCCGCCCCAGGTTGAACTATGGCTGACATTCGCGTACGTTTCGCACCATCACCCACCGGCTACCTGCACGTCGGTGGCGCACGCACCGCGCTTTACAACTGGCTGTTTGCCAGGCGCATGAAAGGAGTCTTCATCCTGAGGATTGAGGACACGGATGCCGACCGCTCCAGGCCTGAACTGACGACCGCCATCCTCGAAAGCATGGAGTGGCTGGGACTCAACTGGGACGAAGGGCCATTCCGCCAATCCGACCGCCTGGACCACTATCGCAGCATGGCGGCGGAACTTGAACGCGCGGGGCATGCCTATCCGTGTTTCTGCACACCGGAAGAACTGCAGGCCAAGCGATCTCTCGCAGAGGGTGGACGCCCCTGGAAATACGACAGGACGTGCCGGATGATTCCTGAACGGGAACGCCAAGAACGCCTGGCCGGGGGCGTCCCTCACGTAGTCCGCTTCCGCGTTCCCGAAACCGGCGCAACTGATTTTGAAGACCTGGTATTTGGGCGCATCCAGGTCGAGAACGAAGAGATCGAGGACTTTGTCCTGCTCCGCTCCGACGGGCAACCCACCTATCATCTCAGTGTTGTGGCTGACGACGTGGACATGCGGATCACCCACGTCGTGCGAGGGGCCGATCACCTTTCCAATACTCCCAAACAGATCCTTGTTTATCGGGCCGCCGGGGCCAGCCTCCCTGTGTTTGCGCACCTGCCGTTAATTCTGGGCCCGGACAAGCAGCGGCTTTCCAAACGGCACGGGGCAACTTCCGTGGGCGCTTACCGCGACCAGGGAATCCTGCCGGAAGCGCTGGTCAATTTCCTTGCTCTGCTGGGGTGGACGCCACAGGGAGATGAAGAAATCCTCTCCCGCGAGGCCATGGCGCAGCAGTTTGATCTTTCCACCGTCTCCCGTTCCAATGCAGTGTTCGATCCGGAGAAACTTGCCTGGATGAACAGCCAATATCTCCGCGCCCTGAGCCTGGACCGCCTGGCGCCCCTGGTGGAAACGGAATTGAAGTTGTCCGGGCTCGATTCTTCGATCACCGCCTCGCGCGCAGAGTTCAAGCAAACGGTGGCTCTTCTCCAGCCCCGCATGCGAACGCTGAAAGATTTTTCCGAGGGCGGCCGGGCCTTCTTCACCGATGATTTCGAGTATGACCCCGAAGCCCGCAAGAAATTCTGGAAAGCCGCCGGGTTGTCACACCTGTTGCAAAAGCTGGCGGAAAAGCTTGCACAGCTCAAATCATTTGAAGTTGGCGCAACCGAAACAGCATTGAGAGGTCTTGCTGATGCGGACGGCGTCAAGGCGGGAGTGCTGATCAACGCAACCCGCGTCGCGTTGACCGGGCAGGCCGTGGCGCCGGGTTTATTTGACGTGATGAAAGTGCTGGGGCAGGCCCGAACAGTGGGAAGACTTCGGCGGGCCGCCGACTTCCTTGGCAAACCAAACGCCGGCAACTTTTAATGAATAGCGCATCCTTTCAACCCGAAACGCACATCGTTCATGGCGACGCTTTTTCGACCTTTTCAATAATCACGATCGCCACTGCGATGACGGTCGCCGTCACTTCGAGGATCCGTTTCACCTTTTTCAGCTTTGACATAAACTTATTCTCCCAGGGGCAGCCACACGTTGCCCGGCAAGCTGCCATCCTGCCCTTCCAATCCTATTATCGACCCGCGTACGCCTCGAGGGAAGACTTCCATCAGTCCAACGCAGCGCGGCAAGGAGAAACGCTTCATGCCTGAACTGCCCGGATTGAAAAACAGCTTGTGCCCCACCGTCAGAAGGCAGGGACGGTGGCTGTGGCCAAAAACAACAACCTTGGTCTCCGGATCGAAGTTTTCAAGGAACGCCGAAATTCGGTTTGGATTCTGGCGATGAAGCGGCGAACCATCGGACCATTGTTCCAATTCGTCCTGAGGAACTGGAAGCTGATGCAGCATCTCAATCTGAACGTTCTCAAACCGCATCTTCAAGGATGGCGGCAGGTTCAACTCTACCGGGTCTACATTTCCGCGGACAACCCGCAGGCCTGCAATGTGTCCCAGATCGTCCAGCACCTTGCGGGAGCCGACGTCTCCGGCGTGCAGGATGGAATCCACGCCCGCCAGCAGTTCCGGCAAATTCGGATCGAAATAACCGTGCGTGTCTGAAACCAACCCAATCTTCATCGTGCCATCTCGAATGCTGGTGCCATCAATAATGTAATCCGATGTCCCAACATAACATAAACTTCCGGCGCGCAAAATGCAGGGCCGTCAAACGATTTGGGCGTACACTTGAGCGCATTGCCTATAGAATTAACCGGACTTGACACTATAAGGGAATTCACCCCATTATGATGCATTCCCGTGGGAGCATGGGTACAACGCCCTGAACTGCCAGTTCGTTGCTGCCCCACGAAACCGCGGCCGCCCCCGACGGCGCCCCAGCCATTGGTGATACCGCAGGAAAATAGACTTATGTTACACAGATTCGTTTATCGCAATGATCGATTGGTTTCAATGCAGGAAGTCCGTCTCTCCCCCGGACAAGCGGGGCTTTTGAACGGCTGGGGTGTCTTCACAACCATCCGGATCTATGACGGCTGGCCCTTCGCCTTTGACCGCCACTGGAACCGTCTCACTACAGATGCGAATCGCCTGAAAATCCCGTCGAAATGGCAGCCTGAAAACGTCCTCGATCGTCTCGGCCAATTGATCGAGGCCAATCATGTGAAGGAAGGGTGCGCCCGAATCTACCTTATTTATAACAGAGCCGGGGCCTGGGTCAGCGACGAAGCCATGCCCGAAGTCGACTTGATCCTTTACACCGCCGACCTGCCCAGGCGCGTTGGGCCTGTGCGCCTGGCCGTTCAACCGTACGGGCGGTACGCTTCAAGCCCGCTTGCCGGAGTCAAAGTGACCTCCTGGCTGGAGAACGTGTGGATGCTTGACCAGGCCTTGCGGCGCGGGTTTGATGAGGTCATCTTGCTGAATGAACACAACGAAGTCACCGAATGCACCGCTGCAAATATTTTCTGCGTGCGAAACGGCGAGGTCACAACTTCCCCACTCTCCGCCGGCTGCCTTCCCGGCGTCAGCCGCGCCGTTCTGCTGGAAATGGGAGAGCAGTTCGGCGCGCGGGTAATGGAAGCAACCATCCGAATGGAAGACCTGTTCGCCGCCGAAGAGGTTTTCATCACTTCAACCACTCGGGAAGTTCAGCCCGTTTCGCAGATCGAAGACCGGACGATAGCGCAAGCGGGCGGTCCCGTAACGCAACGGCTGGCCAAAGCCTTTTCACAATACGTTGAGCAGTCCTTATTGAAATCGAAGACGCGCACTGCGAATTAAACCGGGCGCCGGAAGACGTGAAGCCTGGTTTGACGCGTGGTTCACCCTGCCGCGTAGGGATTTCCGACCCTACTTTTCCTCCGTCAGTTTCACAAGCGCATTGGTCACGGCGCCAGCCGCATCCGGCCCGACGGAATTAACTTCTCCGTACCAGCGGCGGGGCCTGTCTTGCAGCCAGGGCGCCTTGTTGTCCCACTCCGCTTTCGGAATGAGATACCCGATTTCATCGTTGGCCAGGCCGAAGATAAACTGATACCGGCTCTTCATATGGGGCCGCAGGACCGGTTCGAAGGGAGCATGCGGGAAATCTGCGCCAGGATAAATCGTGATGCCGCCATTCACAAGCTCAGCATAAATTTCTCCGGGGACTGTTGCAATCTCGGCAACCGACTGGTTTCCGTCCAGGAACTGGATGTAATCCACCTCCGAGCGCAGGTCACGTCCCGTGGCGTATTTGACAGCCTTGAGCCCGCCAAGTTGCTTCTGGATCCCTGCCGCCTCATCGGCGCCCACGTACTCCCCAATCAGCCGGCTGAGAAAGGAAATCGGCTTCTCCTCCGTGGACGGATCCAGCTTGCCGTTCGTATAGACCGGGCGCGAGGGGCCAAACACTCCCATGCCCTGGTCAAGCCGAAATGCCTCGTTGGCGAGAGGAACATCGATCAAGGCCTTCCTGATCACCATCCGATCCACGCTGACCCGCCGGCCGTTCAGGCGAAGCGCGCGGACGGCCACTTCTCCGACGGCATTCCCGGCCAGTTCCGCCTTTTTCCAGGCTCCATCTTTCGCCACCTGGCCGGTTCTTGTGTCCAGCAGCGACACCTGGTCCCCCAGCGTCGAGAGCAAGCCCCCAATGGAACCGTTGACGAATATCGCCGTCCCGCCTTCATGCTCTTCAACATACTGGCAGAGCCAGTGGGGATAGTCGGCGGTGATCAGCGTATTCCTGCTGTCCAGAGTTTCAGGGTGGTCGCTCCAGTTGACCAGTGTGGCGATGGGTTTGCCTGTGCCTGCAGACACGAAGCGCATGGCAAACAGATAGGGGTCTTTCACGTATGGCGGTCGGCTGTCATCCTGCAGCAGCCGCAGCAGCGGCGAATGATCGCGTGCCAGGGTGAGGCGCGCCTCCTGCATGTTCCGGGCGGCCCGGACCGCCGTCTCCGCAATGCGATCAACCACCGAGTTCAGATACTGCACATTCACGCCGGACTTCAGCAGCGCCGGCCCCCACAGGCCCAGCGTGTCCGGGCCCTCGTGGTCGTGCGTGGAAGCTACAATCACCTGCGTAATTCCCGGCAATTGCGCTTTCACCTTTGAGCGCACTTCCAACACATTCTGGTGGAAAAGGCCAATCAGGTCCGCCGCGCACACCACAAGAGTCTTACCGCCTGCCTCTACAGCCACGCAACGCGCATAGAGATCGTCATGCACTCCGGTTGCCACGCGGTTGAAACCAAATCCAGCCATATAGACTTTTCCGGCATGAACATCAGGAGTGATGGCCGTCTTCGCCGCTCCCGCGCGGAGTCCAAATCCCGGCAAACTGAACACCGAGCCTGCGAGCAAAAAGAAGAAGATTGTCTGGCTGAATCGATGGAATGAAATCATCGCAATCTCTCCTACGGCGTTTATGCCCACGGAAAGCCCCGGGGAACATCGCCAGTGCGGCCAAGGATTGAAGATCGAAGCATTCAGAATGGAGCCTCAGCGCGATTGCCTTGAGTTACCCAGGGCTGAAAGCTTTATAACTTTAGGCCGGGTTCATCGGACTAACGTCGTGGATAATCATCCGCAGTCGAAGGCTTGCTTGAACTGAGCCTGGGCGGCCTAAAGTATTGTCGCCGCGCTTTTCGCCATTCCACCATGCTCAACCCGGAAGGATCAAACAGAATTCTCCCTGCCCGCACCGTCATCCGCGCAATCAACTTCACAGTGCCATTCATCCGGGTATGACCATTATCCGTATAGCTGAAATCCCCTTCGAGCATTTCGAGAACAGCGATGTCGGCGTCTCTCCCGATTGAAAGAGTGCCAAGATCGGGCCGGTGGATCTGGCGCGCGGGATTCATCGTCGAGCGCCGGACAACATCTTCCACCGACATCCCCATGGGTAGAAATTTTGACATGACGTTCGTCATATTTTGGGCCGGACCGATCATGCTCCTGGTGTGGAGGTCGGTCGAAATTGAATCCGGCACAAACCCCTGCTCAACCGCCGGCACAGCGTTCCGGAACCAGAAACTCCCCGCCCCGTGCCCTACGTCAAAAATGACTCCCCGCTTGCGCGCCTCCCACAGGATGGGATTAACACGGCCATCGCGTAGAATGACGGGAAACTGCTGGGCGAACACATGCGTGTGGATGTCACCCGGCCGCATTCTTTTCAGAATCAATTCCGGGTAGGAACGCTGCGGCGGACGCGGCCAGAAATCCACCATGACGGGAACTTTTGCCATCCGTCCGCACTCGACCGCTCTGTCCACCGCGGTCCATGGGCGATGCCCCGCATCCCATGGCTTCTCTGTCCAGTAATGCGCCGTCTTCACGCCCACGATTACTTCCCGGTGCTTCTCAATCATCGCGGCACAAAGCTGCGGGTCCATCTGGCCGACCGTCTGCTCAAGGCCGCCATTCATCCCGTTGGCCACGATGTTCAGGAAGGCGAGAACCCGGACCTGAGACTGGTCCATCACCATCTGCTTCTGGCGGAGAAACGTCCCGGCGCCTGCGCTTCCCGTGTCCACCACCGTGGTCACTCCCGAAGTCAGCATCAGGTCAGCCGGCACGCCGAAAGGGGGTGTGTGCGTTCGGACACCCGGCGAGTACCAGTCATCCGGCACACCGCCGTATCCGACGTGGACGTGGATATCCACCAGTCCCGGCGTGACGAAAAGCCCGCGGACATTCACCACCTTTTGCGCCTCCGCAGGCGCAATATCGGCCTCTACAGCCGCCACTATTCCACCGGCGACAGCTATGTCCATTTTCCGGTCAATGTGATTGGCCGGGTCAATCGCATGTCCGCCTTTCAACAACAGGTCATACCGCAATGAGTTAGTCCTGCTGGGCGAACTTGAACCGGACTTTCTTGTCATTCAATCTCCTGCTGGAGCCAATTGTCGCGCGGGCAACGCTTTCGATCAGGCCAGCGGCCATACCCATTTGTGCTGCTGAGTTGTGCCGGGTGTACTCCATCCGCCAAAACCCAATATATTAAGAAACGAATACAGCCCATGCCAGCCATTTATTTTCCCAAGCCTTGCAATGTGATGAAAAACTCAACACCTTGATTGCCCCAGTCACCGAACACGGGGGAACAGCAGCAATTTAACTCTGCTGGGTAATTGTTGCACGGGGGCTCGCCTACAGTATCTTATTTTTGAATAACTTAAGATTGGCGATTGACTTGCTAGTACTGTTGAAAGATAAATATACACTCCCCCCCTGGTCAAGGGAAGTGCACAAGGAGTACGTTACGCCAGTAGAGATTTCCAGCTCCGGCAGACACAGGTGATCGAGGGTTCGCCTTCCTCTCGCACCTATACGCGCCAGCGACTCTTGGAGGGTAAATCGAATGAACAAAACCTATTCTGTGATTAATGACCTTTATGGAGTGGGATCCACCAGCCAAAAACCCGAACGACAGGGGGTTTGGGGGTTGGTTGTCGTGATACTTTTGGGCGGTTTGGTTCTTTACGAGTCAATCCACCCCGTTATGCGCCTCCGAAGCGAACCCCCTTCGGTTGTTCTGAAAAAGAGAGCGAGCCGGAACGCGACGGCAGATCGTGCCCAGGAATCTGTCGCAAGGTCCTACTGGGGCACAGCGGCTGACTACGTAACGGAGAAATATCCTTACGGCGAGGCACTCCCCAGCACGCCTCCGGAAGGTTTTACCCTTGCCATGGGCGGCGACTATGCCACCAGCAATGTATACTGGCAAAGGCTTCGGGAGCTGTGGAACGAGCCGGACATGTGGGTGAGGTCATTCCACGTGGACACAGGTTGGATCAACAGCGCTTTGGACTCTGTAGGCAAAATCGTTCAAGATTACATCAGCTCCTAGCGTGGGCGTGGTGCAAATTTCCAAAGGGGAGCGTAGATCCTATGCTCCCCGTTCCCCCCAAAATCAAATGAAACCGGGTTCCGATATGCGACGAAGACCGGCTATTGAGGTGAAGAGCCGGCCGATGGAGCGCTCGATGGCTCAGGACCGGAATCTTTTTCCAGCTCTCGAATGTTCCGGGCCTTCTGCAGCGCCTTCTGTTCGTGCTCCTGCCGTAACTTCTCGTAAGAAGCCATCTCGCGCTCGCCTTCCTGGGTCTTATGCAGCTTCATATAGACCTGACCCAATAGATAATGCGGGCGAGGGGCCTCGGGTTCAAGTTGGGTAGCGAGTTGGAGCTGGGATTCAGCTTTCTGGAGTTCGTTCAGCTCCGCATAAGATTGGCCGAGCAGCATATGGACGGGCATCATGCGAGGCATTTGTTTCTCCGCCTTTTCCAAATAGGGCACTGATTCGGTATAAAGGCCCTGCTGAACCGCAATGGCCCCCAAATAAAAATTGGTTACAGGATTGTCGGGAGATTCCTTGAGGGCTTTCAAAAGCTCAGTCCGCGCAGGAACATAGTGCTTCGAGGCCCAGTAGGCGACCCCAAGGGAAAAGTGAAGTCCATTCGCGTCGGGCCTCTTTCTCAGCGCAGCCTGGTACTCCTTGATAGCCCAGGGATAATTCTGCTCGTTTGAATAGATTTCCGCCATCAAAGCATGCATCTGGAAGGAATCCGGATCCAGGCTCTTGAGCTTGTTGACCGTTTCAAACGCGGAATTCATATAGAGCTTTGCCAACTGGTAGAGGGCGTCGGCGTCTTTGGGATGGTTGGCGAGCAGTTCGTTCAATTGAGCTGTCGCTTTGCCGGTTTGCCCCTCCGAGGCATATGCCAGGGCCAGATAGTAACGGCAGCGGGGGTGCGGGTGCGCTGTAGAGAGTTCACGCTGAAAATTTTCGATGGCGTGCGTAAAGTCATTGAGGGCGTAGTATGAAAAGCCCATATAGAAATTGGCTTCCGGGTAGTCCGGATGAGAAGCCAAGATACGTTTGAACGTCTCGACGGAATTTTGAAACCTCTTTTCCCGCACGTAAAGCACACCCAGGCGCTTCAAGATTTCCGGGTTATCCGGAGCCAGCCGAAGAGCCTTCACGTAGGCCTGCTCTGCCGCGGAATAATTCCCCTGGCCTTCGTAGGCCCCCGCCTGATTCATGATGGCAGCGGGGGTCGACTGGGGGGCGGCGACGGCAAACGCCGGCAAAAATAGCAGACAGGAAGCCAGCAATAAAATCGATACTCTCCTCAGAAAAGCAAAGTGTCTTAGAGTTGGCGATTGATGCTCCATTTGATGCGCCCGTTCCTTATCCCAAAGTTGTGGAACCCAGTCCCGCGTGCGTTCAAAATATCACATCCAATGAAGTCCCATCACCTGAATCGGTAAGGTTGGAGTAGGCAGCGGTCAAGGAAGGCTCGAGCGCCCAAGCCACAGCGACGTAGACAATTTCTGCGAAGCCGGAAACTTCAAGGAATCCTGTTGGTTCAAACTGCGCTCATGAAGATTTTGGCTGGGTTAAGCGTCCGCGACGACACTCAATCCTGGCGCATCAGCCGCTGGGCATTCACGAGCCTGCGTGTCTTTCAAATCAAAAATTGTACGCAAACCCGCTACGTTGACCTAATTGTGAATCAAGCGAATAGGGATGAAGGACCCGCCTCCTGGGCTGTTGACATTCGGTGTCGTTGACCCCGAACCGCCTGTCCCGCACCCTCCAACCTGCACGACGACGGCATTAATTGTGTCGGTAGTCGAAGAGTGGAGAGCGTCTTGAAAGAACAAGCTCATATAGCCCTGGACAGTAACCGTGCTTCCTCCCGGAGCAAGCGTGGACCCGTCGTAAAGCACGACGTTTGCAAGTGAATCGCTTCCTCCGGTGGTTGCGCCAAACATCTGCCCTGCTGTGTACCCGTATGGATTATTGGCACCTGCAATAACTGTGAAAGGTGAGGTGGGAGTGGCGCTAGGGCAAGATGCCTGGGCGTTAGCGCCCGGCAGCGCATACGGCGCACACATGTAGTCCTGCCCATTGTTCAGGCCATCGGGCAGGTTATTGACCACCCCGGTGGCAGGACACTGGCCGCTACAACCGCCACCGCCGCAAGAGTGGATCAGGCAATCGACTCCGGCGTCCGTGGGTCCGACTTTCTTGCCGTTCAGAGTGTTGAGGGTGCCCTGGCAGGCAACGGACCGTGGAGCACATTCTCTGATGTACTGGCTGTAAGCCATGCCACTTTGCGAGGTAAACGCGATGGTGTACCACTGGCTCGGCACCGCATTGCTGTGAAGCACCCACGGCGCGCCGATATCACCACTGCTCGGAGTGCATTGGCTATTGGTCGAATCCCATACGCAATCCAGCGGATGGACCGCGTCGCCCGTAGTAGGATCGACGTAGTAAGACATGTGATAGCCGGGAGTAGTGCCCACAGGGCAATCACCGTTCAACACGCCAGTGCTCACCCCACCGTTCGCGGCGCCACAGGCGCAATTTGGATTGGCCTCGGCAGATCCTGCAGCAACAGGGAAGTTCGGGTCGCAATTCGGGACAAGAAACGGCTTGACACAGCCCACGCCGACGTTGGTACCGGTTCCGCCGGGGTTGAAGGCCTCTGCCGTGGCTGAAGCTGAGACATCCATAGAAGTGATGCCAAAAATCTTGGCAAAGAACGTTGGCATGGGGTTATTGTGGAGGGAGTCCCTGTAGACCGTAACAGTTATCTGTGGTTCTCCGCTCCCTCCGCTTGCCAGAACATCGTGAGTATAGTCAAACGTGGTGCTAATCGTCGTAGAGTCTGGCGCCAGTCCCATCACTGAGTTCTGAGCTGCGATGGAAATGGCATTCTGCGATGCCAGCATCTCGGCCGTACTCCCTGCCGTACAGCCGGTCGTCGTGCAGTTAGCCGCGAAAGCCCTTGCGCCCGCCAGTGCTGCTGCATCTGCGGCGCGCTGGCATTGCACTCGAGCCAGGTAACCTGCCACCAGGTCGATTGAAAGCGCGCACATGCCCAGCATCAGAACCAGTCCACCGGCAACAACGAGAAGTGTTACTCCTCTATCATTGGTGCCCAGGCTGCTCTTTCTGTCTCGCATCGTTCCCTCCCGGCAAATCCAACGCTAGTTTGAAAACGTAATGTTCTGCATGACGGCGTCGGACGTAAAGATGTATTGGCCTGTAGGGCCGGTCGCGCCCGGCAGGAGAAGCGTAATAATCCTGCCAAACATAAAAGTGTACGGATAAGAAAGTGTTACCTTCGTGCTCAGAATCGGCTCAGCTGCGTCATAGGGGTTTGCGGCCTGATACGCCTTGTAAATAACCAGGGTTACGTTGTTGCACGAATACGTCCAGGTCAGGACCGGCGCGAACGAGGGCGAAGCCGTACTAAGGCATGCGCCCTGGGTCAATCCGGCGGCTGTCAGATAATTGGCCACGGTCGTCGCCGTCGCCGTGACCGCACACGGTGTTCCACTGCCTGGAGAGTTGATGGTCCACGCGGTCGGGCAGCTTGAATCGCTTAAGGGCGTAGAAGAAATAAGGCGAGCAGCCTCCCGAGCGGCGTTCGACGTAATGTGCTTGGTATTGTATGCCTGGGCAAAATCGATAATGCCCACAACCAGGACCAGCAACAGGGGCAGCGCCATCGCCAACTCAAAAAGCTCAGAACCTTCGGAGCTCCGGACCCATCGCCGGATGCGGGTTTGGGACGAACCTTCGAGGGGCATGCTCCACTCTGCAGATTTCGGAACGGCTCGTCCGTTTTTCTTAAAGTTGCGATCGTTTCTGGATGGTCCTTTCATTTTGGAAACTCCTCACGCAACCCTCTACTTCCGAATTCATGGACAGGTCGGTTGGCCGGTCGAACCGTCGACAGGCTGGTTCTCCATGCGCATCGTTACACTGGTTGGAATACTTATCGTTGTAGCATTCAAGGAGGTAAACGGAATGGCAAGCTGCAGCGGATAATCAAAGCTGACTTCTATTCCGCATTGCTGAGAGCTGGTGTCGCTGGTGGGATTCATCACCACAGCCTGCTGGCAATAAGTCTGCTGGACCACAGTGTTGTTCGGGTCAAGGTGCGATGCGAGAAGCGAGGTTGCGACGTAGTTTGTGAATTCGTAAGTAGGATTTGATAGGCAAGCTGGCGAACTTGTGGTCCCCGCCGAGGTGTATGTTTCGGTCATCTGGTTTGCGGGGTTGCAGGTTGCGCAAGAGGGCAGGACGGCATAACGGGCACCCTCCCGAGCGGCGCGTGTGATGGTTTCATAAACATTATATGCGCGCCCCAGCCAGAATATTCCCAGCATCAGCATCAGAAGCAGCGGAAGAACGAAGGCAGCTTCAACCAGTTCAGCCGCTGAATCTTCGGCCCATCTCCTCGCGAACCGCGCGGCGATGCGGCTCCTGAAATTCCTACTTGCAGCCATTTCCCCCTCCTCGTTCGCGCCAAACAGGAAACAGTTGACCAGGCTGGTTGCAGCATTCCACTTTTCACAAATACAATCCGAAAGCGCAACCCAACCTGAATGCCTTAGCTGGAATCCTCGCGGATGAAGAGCACTCGCAGTTCTTCATTGTCACCGATGGCGCCCGGAACCAATGCCCGGACTTCCTCGGCCGGGACGTTCGAACCTCCATGCCTGCTGCGCGATAATGGCGCAGAAGCCAAGCCTCGCTCAGGCACCGCACACTGCCCTCTTGAGAAGTTCGCTCGTTGTTAGCGCGAGTTGAGATACGATTTCGCAGACCAGGCGCCCCGTGCATTATCACCGGCCCATTGTCCGCCGATTGAATGTTGTCCGCTTCGATCAAGGGCAGCCTCGCTTCTTCTGACGGCCATCCCCTTATCTTCCTCGTGCGTTCCGCCATCAGCCTGGGCACGCGTCCGGCGGCATGGGCTAGCCCTCGGCACTTACCGCTCCGGCCGCCTGATTTGCGCCCGGACTTCGTGCACTTCCCCCAACGCTGATCGGCACAGAAACCTGAACCCCACTCGCCGAGCAGAGAGCAGAACCCTTCCAATTCAATTGACCGCAGACAGGGCAACTATACACCATCTAAGATTTTCGTCAAGTGCCAACGCATGTCCTATCTAATTTGTTACTGTGCAAGACTTTGCACATAATCATGATTCTGCTCAGCCTTGACGGGGACCCCGCCCCTGAGTGCGGAATTGGCGGGTTATTACGTGCCGGTGATCATTCGGAATCCTGACTGGCCGTGCCTACCTGTAAAACTCAATTATGGACGTTGCATGTCCAGGAAGGTCCATCGCCGGCCTTGCCAAAGGTTTTCCGGTGCGCAAGTTGATGATTCTTGTGGAGTGGAAATCCGGTTCAAGATTGAACCGCAGGGTTTGGCTGGAATTATTATAAAAGTAGGCGAGGTAGTTGCCGGAGTAGGGTGTCGCGCGAAACTCCAGAGCCGAAAGGACTTCCGACCCGGAGGAGGTCACTCGCAGCGGCGAACGGACGCCGGCCCGTGCGGCAAGAAGCGGCAGCAATTTAGCCCAGCTTGCCGCATCGAGGGGTGAAGCCAGCCAGTAAAGGTTACCTTTCCCCAACGTGATATGGATCAGCGCAGGGGAACCGTCAGAAAACCTGGCAAGCACCCAGTCTGGGTTGCACCGGATGACCTGACGCTCGCCGACCGCTTCAAGGTCCGGCGCAGTCTTCGAAAATATGTCCTGCCGCTCAAGCTTAATAGAAGCACGGGGCAAATCGGAAAGGTTAAACTCGGTCACCTGCGGTTCGCCCCTCTTGAGCGTGGGCGGCACGCGGCGAAGGAGATGCAAGCCAAGCGATTCCATGGTGTTCGTGGGCCTGGCATACTCGTCCGCGAGCAGCGAATCCGGCCAGACCAGCAACGTTCCGCCGCCTTTGACCCAGGAAATGATCCGGCGCGTCACTGCGGGCGGCACGAACTGGGCCGCAGGCAAGATAAGGAGTTTGCGCCCGGTCAGGTCGCCTTGCAAAATCTTTTTTTCCGTCGTCAGACCGACATAAACCCCTGCGGATTGCGAGGAGTCATAGAGTTCCTCAAGAGAGAACAGATAGGGAAAGGTCCCGGTCTCCTTCGATTCCTCAGGAACATGCTGGAGCATTGAAGTTTTCGAGTAAAGAATAGCAACCTGCCGGGGAGCGTTTGCCAGGGCGACAATCTCAGGACTCAATCGCCGGACATCCAGCGCAACCCGCATAGACTCGGCAATGTCACTGAGCGGGATCGTATAGCTCTGCGGGAAGGACGAGGCCCACTCGTTGATTGGCTCATGCGGCGTCCAGCGCATCCGATTATTCCACCACCACATTGAGATAGCAGCGTCTCCGTGCAGAAAACTGGGAAGAAGCTGATCGACCACGCCGTGGTACTCAAAATCTGCGACAGGCTTTGACCCCGCCAGGGCGTGCAAATACTCGGGCATCAGGGTATCCAGCCGGTAATTCTCCTCCAGTTCCACGGCGGTGATGCCGGAGTCGGCGAGGGCCTCCTCATCAACCGCTGTCCAGAAACGCGGGCTGAAAGCGTAATAAGGAGAGCCGACCGTCAAAGGCACCGAAGGCTGCGTTTTGTGAATTTCATCCCGCGTCCAGCGAAGCTGCTGCAAGAACCGGTAAAGATTGAAGCTTGACCAGTCGTACCAAAGAGCGCGATGGGACCCGGCTTCTTCAGGGTGCAGCATGGGAACGTCATTGAAGTTCGCGAATTTGGTTTGCCATGCCTGGTTTGCGGCCTGAATGCTTCCGTATTTGTGGCGCAGCCATGCGTTCCACATTTCACTGGTGTAGCGGCAATAGCAGTTGTAAAAATACTCGAACCCCATGTTCTGGACCAGAAAGTTGTGGTCGCCGAGATGGGCATGTTCATACTTGTCAATCATTTCAGCGATGGCGGCGCGGCTGTGCGGACTTTCCAGGCAGACGTTAACGGCAGGGCCCAGCACTTCCCAGGAGCTGCTGTCGCGCACGATGTGGTCGGCCTGATTCCAGCCGACGCGGTGGGTGTCAGGGTACTTCTGATAAGCTTGCCAGATGGGCTCGTGCTCAACGTTTTGGCGCGTGGCGCCGGCCACCAGTTCCGTGCCGTAATCCGTGGCACTGTCTACAAACCAGCGCAGCAGCGGCCCTCGCTGGTTGTAAAGCATCCCTAGCAGAAGCAGAGGTTTGTGGCCTTCCTGAAAATATCGATCGCGGATGGTCAGGTTGCTGTAGGGAGGCACGGCCGGCGCCGAAAGCGCCTGGCTCTTGCCTGTGAGTTCTTCCTGCAAATTAGTGGTCGCCTGGCGGGTTCCGGCAAGAAGAAAGTCCAGAGCTTTCCGCTGCTCTTGGGCACGGTCTTGCCAGAAAGCCACCAGCCGGGTATGAAAAGCCAGATCGGCTACAAATGGATAAATTTCCTGGTAGGCCGTGTCGATCTTTCGTTGTTGTGCCTGCTGGATCAGCCCGTTCAGTTGCTGGGTAGCTTGCTCCACTTCTTTCCGCTTTCCAGCCAGTTGCGGAACCGTGGTTTTGAAAAGGAGATCTCCGTAAGGCTGCTTCTGGGCCTCAGCATCGCCGGTTTCCAGGCGCAGATTCGCCAGCTTGAAAACCCTGTCCTGCTTAAACCTCAGGACCATGCCGTCTCGCAGGAAAAGCGGGCCGAAGAAAATTCCAAGATAGGCGATATTCTTTGGGCTCACGGCTTGATCATCCGGCGATCGCATATTTTCGAGGCTTACTTGAACGGTGTTCTTGCCCGGACCGATGACATAACCATCAAAAGTTCCCCCGGTGTAGGTTTGGTTTTCAGGGTGGCCGGCGCTGTCTGAAATCCGGACGTAAACCGAAAAGGGCTCCTTGTAGGGATTTTCAACGTCGAACTTCAGGGACTTCCATCGGCTCCAGTCCGTCACGGGAAGCCTGGCCGTTTCAAACCCGGTGTCTTCATACCCTTTCCAGAAGGTGGCCTCCATTGTCCCGGATGAATTTGCTTTCAGGTCACAATGGGCCGTCTTCCAGGTTGACCGGACAGAACCAGGAGCAAACAGGCCGGCAATTCCCCCGCTGCCAGAGCTCGAACATGACGTAGAGGTGAGCAGCAAAAGCGCAATCATGGCTGCCGGTAAAAAAACTCGCGTGCATGTTTTCATAAGGCGCCTCTGGATAATGGTGTTAAGATTGGGCCAAGCTATACGGCTGCAATCAAGGCAAGTTTCACCCGTTCGCAGGGTAGGAGTATACAACCTTTTGGTTTCGAGAGGTCCCCAAAATCGATTGCATTTATATGTCTATCTGCTCACTCTGGAGACAACTATGAACAGAATCATGAATCCTGAAATGCAGGGTAAGAGACTCTTATCGCTCTTTTGCGCGTTTCTTCTCGTTTCTCTCGTTGGGATGGGAATAAGCTGCACAGGAAATCAGCCGTCGAAAGCAACCGTGACCACGGTTACTTCCTTCGAGTCTCAAAACGATCTTCAGCAGCTTAAAGCGACGGACGCCAGGGCTTCGCTTACAACGGATAATGTGACGAATGGACAACGCGCGCTGAATGTAGAATTCAGCAATCCGGAAACAGCGACAATTGAGCTGGGCTCCGGGGCCAAGGTTTGGGATTGGGAGAAATATGGAGCAGTTGCCGTGGATGTGGCCAACCCGTCCGGCAAGGAAATCGAAGTCGGCATGCAACTGGACACTGGAGAGCCCGGCGCCGGTCCCGGCCATTGGTCGGCCAGGTACAGCGGCAACGTAGGGCCGCATGCGACGGTCAGCTACTACTACGCGTTTGGCCCCACTTCACCTATTGCCAATGGAATGCGCGGTGGCCCGCCGACGGTGGCGGGAATCCTGCCTTTCAGTATGATTCCGGGAACAGATAGGCCGGTAACTGCTAACAATGTCGCAGGTCTGAAACTCACCTTCCAGCACGATGCCGACACACAAAGCGTCGTGGTTGATAACATCCGTCTGCTTCCACCCTTTAACAACGACGGCATCGTGGACCGTTTCGGCCAGTACACGCGTGCAGACTGGCCAGGCAAGGTACACAACCTGCAAGACCTCCTGGCCCAGAAGCAGCAGGAGGAAGCAGACCTCAAGGCGCACCCCACACTTCCTGATCGTGACGCGTATGGAGGGTGGGCAGCAGGCCCTCATGTGGTTTCAACGGGATATTTCAGCACAGTGAAGCGCAATGGTAAGTGGTGGCTTGTCGATCCGGATGGCCACCTGTTCTTTTCGATGGGAATTGACGTTTTCAACGTCAACCCGAACGGGGACGCCTACACTTTTGTGACCGGCCGCAAAGAAATGTTTAGCTGGCTGCCGAAACCCGACGATCCCTTGAGCAAATTCTATAGTGACGACAAACACGTCGTATACGGTCCGACCCATGCAGGACAGACTTTTGGGTTTTACACCGCGAACCTGGAAAGGAAATATGGCGCCAACTGGCAGAAGGAATGGCAGACTATCGCCCTCGAACGGCTGCGGGCATGGGGATTTAACACCATTGGCAACTGGTCCGATCCGGCTCTCTACGCTTACAAGCAGGTCCCCTATGTGGCCACTATCTCAATCCATGGTCATTTCGCGCATGTCCCCAGCGGAAATGATTACTGGGGGCCAATGCCCGATCCGTTCGACCCGCAGTACGTAGCGGCGGTTAATCGGGATGTCGGTGAAGTAACCCGACCGCACCGTGATGATCCCTGGTGTATCGGCTATTACGTCGACAACGAGCTATCGTGGGGCGGTGGCACGACGAACAGAACACATTATGGTCTTGCATACGGCGCGCTCTCCGCTGACGGCAAGCTGCCCGCCAAGCGGGCGTTCGTTAAACAGTTGCAGTCACACTACGGAAGCATTAAGCAACTGAACAAGGCCTGGAACGCTCACTTTGCCTCATGGCCGGGTTTGCTGGACCAGTCCTATCAACCGCCCGAGACGCTGAGTCCAAAGATGAGGAAAGACTTCAGCAATTTTCTGACGCTGGACGCGGACCAGTACTTCAAGGTCATCCGGGACGCCATTAAGAAATACGATCCGCACCACATGTATCTCGGAGCCAAATTTGCGTGGCGTACCCCGGAAGCTGTGGAGGCTTCGGCCCGCTATTGCGACGTGGTCAGTTTCGATATATACAAATCGCACCTTGACCCGAAGGAGTGGGCCTTCACGACGGCGCTCAACAAGCCCTGCATGGATGCCGAATTTCACTTTGGAGCTGTCGACCGCGGGATGTTCCACACGGGGCTTGTCTCAACCCCAAATCAGCAGGCGCGGGCGGCCATGTACAAGCAGTATCTTGAGAGTGTTGAAGCCCTGCCGGGGTTTGTCGGCTGCCAGTGGTTCGAGTATTACGATGAACCGCTCACCGGCAGAGCCGGCGACGGCGAAAACTATAACATAGGTTTCGTCTCCGCCACTGATACGCCTTATCCCGAGATGGTGGAAAGCGCCAAAGCCGTCAGCGCCGAGGTTTACAGGCGGCGAAGCGGAGAGTAGGAACTACCGCAACTGAGAAGGCTTGACCGGCCGCTTCACGCCCGGTCTCGGCAGTGGGAGAGTCCCTGAAAGGAGTTTCTGAAATGGCAAAGTGTCGGAAGCCGCTCCATTCATTGCTGGTCGCATTTCTTCTGGCATCAACCCCAATGCTCTGGGCGCAGGCGCAAGCGCCGGTGCGCATTTGGGAGGCGCCGTTGACGTTGCCGACCTATAAAATTGGCCCGCCTGAGCAATCTCCCATGTTCTTTGCCGGGCGAATCTATCAGGGCGCTGCGGGCAAGATTTATCCTTATCCGCTCTATGACAATATCCTCGACGTTCGGGGTGACAAGACTTACCAGGCAGACTTTCTTGAGAACAATTATGTGAAAATTGCTGTCCTTCCCCAACTGGGCGGGCGCGTGCTGTCAGCAGCAGACAGAACGAATGGCTACGATTTCGTCTACCGGCAGACGGAGATCAAGCCGGCGCTGATCGGAATGATCGGGGCCTGGATTTCCGGCGGCATGGAATGGGACATCCCGAGCCATCATCGCTCCACCAGCTATCTCCCTGTGGCGCACCGGCTGGTGAAGAATGCCGATGGCAGCAGCACCATCTGGGTCGGCGATATAGACCTGCAAACGAATATGCAGTGGCTGGTGGGGCTTACGCTTTATCCAGGCAAGTCTTACTTGAAGGTGACGACCAAGCTGCTGGACGGGGCGCCCATCGTTCAGTCGTTTCTGGATTTCACGAACGCCGCGATGCATGTAAACGAGAACTACCAGGTGATCTTCCCGCCCGACACACAATTTGCTGTGTACCACGCCAAGGTACAGTTCACTCACTGGCCGGTATCACACGAGACGTTTATGGGAGTGGACTACAGGCGTGGAGTAGACGTGAGCTGGTGGAAGAACAATCCCGCCAGCATGTCCTTTTTCGCCTGGAACTTTGATGGCGATTTTTTCGGCGGTTACGACCACGGGGTGGACGCGGGGACCATCTGCATCCAGGACCACAATGTTTCACCCGGGGCCAAATTCTTTGAGTGGGGCAATGGGCCGTCCGGAGAATTGTGGGACAAGATATTGGACAGTCAGGGGCCCTATCTAGAGCTGATGTCGGGCAATTACTCGGATAACCAACCCGACTACAGTTGGATCGAGCCTTATGAAACAAAGGTTGCAGACCAATACTGGTACCCCATCCACGGCATCCGCGGGGCAAAAAACGCGAACCTGAATGGAGCTGTCAACCTTCAAATCGAACCCTCGGGAAAGATCTTTGTGGGCTTCTCCACGACCCAGGCTTTTGATGGCGCAAAAGTGGTTCTGAAAGGAGACGGGAAAACCCTCTTTGAGCAGACCATTGACATCAATCCCGGAACACCTTTCACCCACGAGCTTGCTTTGCCGGCCGGAATGACGCAGTACGGTTTGAAGGCCACGCTTCTGGATTCGAAAGGGAATGAACTAGTGAGCTACCAGCCGGTGAAGCTGACGGCGGAGGCGATGCCGCCCACGGTGACTCCGCCCGAACCGCCCGCCGGGATCAAGACCGTTGACAAGCTGTACAACACGGGCCTTAGGCTGGAGCAGTTCCATAATGCAACCATGTCACCCCTCCCTTATTGCGAGGAGGCCCTGCGCCGCGATCCTGAAAATTACGAAGTGAACACGGCTCTGGGCCGCATTTATTGCCAGCGCGGAGAATGGCAGGAGGCCGTCAGGCATCTCGACCTGGCGCTTCATCGCGCGACGTACAACTACACGCGCCCCAAGGACGGCGAGGCCTATTATTATCTGGGCGTCGCCGAGAGAGGCGAAGGACAAAACCAGCAGGCGGAGAACGCGTTTTACCGCGCTTCGTGGAGCGAGGCTTGGACGGCAGCAAGCTATTTTCAACTCGCGGAACTGGAAGGCCAGAAAGGCAACTGGGCCCAGGCGGCCGCCCTCCTCGATCATTCTCTTGACTACAACATGCAAAATGCCAAGGCCTGGGACCTGAAGGCCGTGGCGCTCAGGAAGCAAGGGCAAGGTCAGGAGGCCAAGCAGGCCGCCAGGAAGGCCCTGGCTATCAATCCCCTTGACCTTTGGGCAGGAAATGAGCTGAAGTTGATGAACGCCAGCGACCAGCCGAAGATCGCCCTGGGCGACTCATTGCAATCAAATTTATGGCTGGCGCTCGACTATTACCACGCGGGGCTCTCAGGCGAATCCGAAGCGGTCATCAAACGGCTGGTCGCCGAAAGCCCTGATACAGCAAAGGTCAACCCGCTTCTCTATTACTACCTTGGCTATTTTGCGCAGCAGCTCAATCAGCCGGGCGAAGCTTCCAAATACTTCGGCCTCGCGCGGAAAATGCCTTCGACTTATGTGTTCCCATTTCGGGTGGAGACTGTCAAGGTGCTTGAAGCAGCAATGAAAGCCGACCCGGGGAACGCGCGCACGCCCTATTATCTTGGCAACAATCTGTACTTTCTCGATCAGCCCGAGGCCGCCACCAGGATGTGGAAGAAATCAACTGACCTGGACAGCTCGTTCGCGCCGGCGTGGCGCAATCTTGCCTTTGCCGCCGAGCATGCGGAGAAGAACACGGCAAAAGCCATTTCAGCCATGGAGAAGGCGGTGGATCTGGACAAGGCCAACGCCTATTACCGGTACGAACTCGACGTGCTGTACGAAGAGGGTAATGTCTCACCGCAGAAGCGCCTGGCATCGCTTGATGTCGGCCAGGCTGGAGTCGCCAGGCGTTCCGACGCGCTGATGCAGGAAATCCGCGTTAACGTTCTGCTGGGACGTTACGATCGTGCCATCGAGTTGCTGAAGGGTCATGAATTCCACAATTGGGAAGGCGAAGGCGACATCCATGATGTTTATATGGACGCTTATCTTCTGAGAGGCAACAGGGAGTTCAGGGAGAGCAAGTATCAGGAGGCGCTGCAGGATTACAAGGCTTCACTTCTCTACCCCACAAACCTGGAAGTCGGGCAACCTTATCGCCAGGCGAGGCTGGCGCAGGTTGATTATCTGATGGGTGTGGTTGAGGAGAAGCTTGGGAATAGCACAAGGTCCCAGGAGTTATTCAACGAGGCCCTGGCCTCCGACTCGCGCTTTATGGACCCTGAGATGGAGTATTACCAGGGCCTTGCAGCATTGAAGCTTGGCCGGAGCGCCAAAGCACAGCAACTGTTTGACAGCCTGATCGCGCGGGGCGAAAAGATGTCTGCCGGGAACGCAGATTCCGGGTTCTTTGAGAAGTTCGGGAATGGCAGGTCAGAACGCCATTTGATGGCCGACGCCCACTTCCTGATCGGTTTGGGAAACCTTGGAAAGGGGCAGACGGAAAAGGCTCGGGAAGAGTTTCAGGAAGCCTTGAAAATGGACATCAACCACCTGGGTGCAACGGCCCAATTGATGGCAATGTCTGGCGCGAACACGACGGCTTCGCGATAGAAGTCTCCGGGGCAAATCTCATGTTCTCGTGGCAGAGGCAGAACACCAGCAAGGCATGGCTGTTGGAATGGCCACGCCCGCAAGGCGGAACGCAGGCATTCAAACCGCGCCTCGGGCGGCCGCGTCCAGCCTTCCAGATCTTCGGAGGCTCAAGATGATGATGAAAAAATGGCGCGCCTGGAGGGGCTCGAACCCCCGACCTACAGATTCGAAGTCTGCCGCTCTATCCAACTGAGCTACAGGCGCGTGAATTCAACTCTATCAGCTTGATGTCGTTCGTGGCAACAACGCCTCCCCACAACAGGATCGCGCTCCTACGCCTTCCGGGCTGCTATGCGCAGGGTTGCTGAATCAAGGCCAGGAGTGGTAGCCCTGACAACAATTTCTCCGGCTTCGCCGATGCTCTGAACATTGATTGCAACAGTTCCGGATATCGCGTCGATCTCCTTCGCGCCACCGAGCAGGCGCCCCGGGCCGGTTGCGGAAAATGCTATCCAGTTCTGCGCCGTTGGGACCACTGTTCCGGCGGAATCAACCACGTCCGCCTGCAGGAACACCACATCAGCACCATCTGCGACGATCGATTTTTTGTCCGGCTTCAGTACAATCCTTTTTGCCGCGCCGGCGGTCCGAATCTCGTGGCGGACTGTCACACTCCCCTTCTTGCCAACGGCCAGCAGGTTTCCCTGCTGATAGGCAACATCATCCCAAACAAAGGGCGGGTGCCGAAGGTGCGCTCCCGGCAGTTTTGCTTTTGCGAATTGATCGCTCAGTTGCTCGGGCTCATGGTATTTCTCCACGAGCTGCCGGAAGTCCTGCCAGACGCGGTCCTGCGTCGCCGGCTTCTGGGCCCCCAGGCTGTGGCCGTTCAGGAAGAGCTCAACCGTATCGCAATTGCTATAAATTCTCACAGTGCGGCTTCGGCCCGCATCTTCAGGCCAGGTCCAGTGGCCCACGATATGGACCATGGGCTTTTCTGTCCACTGGGACTGCAGAAAAAAGTAGGCGTTCTTGGGGATGCGCCACATGTCAGAAACGCCCAGGTAATCGTTGAAGGGCCAGCGCAGATTCATCCGCCCGTCTTCAGGGGCCCACAGGCTTCGAGTGACGGAGCCATTCGGCTCGCCGCAGTCAAACATGCACCACTTGGCCGTGCCAAGCCACGGCAAGGCATTCCACTGCATCAGGAGGCCTTCCTGGCTCAATGCCATCTCGCAGTCTGACACGGCCTGGATTCTGCGATCCTCGATCAAGCCCGGGCCTTCCAGGCCGCGCTCACAGGAAATGGCTCCCCACTCGTTCCAGATGTACTTATTTTCCGGATGCTCCTTGTGCGCCTGCAAAAGGTCGTCATAACTGGTCGCGTCCATGATGTCGGTGACGTGCGGGCAGCGACCCGCCGTCCAGCGGTCGGGGTCGAGCATGTGCGTGTAGTCGGAGAGTTCCACAAAGTCTTCGGGATACTTGTAGGTGCTTAAATCATCCGCAAATCCCCAGATGATGACTGAAGGTCGATTGCGGTCCCGTTCGATCATCTCCCGCAACTGATGCTTGAGGTTGTCCATGAGAGGCCGGGGAAATCTTGTCGTGTAAACCGGCTTTGCGCCTTCTTCATCGGGAGGGTAGATGTGAACGGCAATGTTCGGAACCTCCTCCCACACCAGGATGCCCAATTCGTCGCAGGCGTTGAGAACGGCAGGGTCCTGCGGATAATGAGCAGTGCGGATAAAGTTCGCTCCCATCTCTTTTATCAGGCGCACATCCTTGATGCCGACAGCCTCCGGCACGGCATCGCCCAGAAAACCATAATCCTGCCGCCGGTCCACTCCGTGCAGATTAATCGGCTTCCCATTTAAAATGAAGCCCGAAGCATCATGGCCCATAAAACGGATCCCGAACCGCGTTACGTATCGATCCAGCGTCCGATCACCTTCGAATAAGGTTGTCACCAGATGATAAAGATAGGGAGAATCTGGAGACCAAAGGTGCGGATCGCTGATCGCCTCCGTCTTCTGGTCCAAGGATTTCTCCTGGCCTGCCCCAATCCCGGCTTCTGCCTGCACCTTTGCCCTGGATTTCCCTGCTGCGTCCACGACCTCGCTCTCCACCCGGACCTTGCGCTGGGAACCGCTCTGGTTCTCCACCCAGGTGCGAATGCGCACAACCGGGCGCTCCTCATCGCCTTCCAAGGTCACCCACGTTCCGTTGTAACGAATGTGCACGGGATCCAACACTTCCAGCCAGACGGAACGGTAGATTCCTCCATAATTGGCGACGTTCCTTTCCTCGGCTGGCGCGATGAAAGGAGAAAGGACATCATCTACTTTCACGGCAATCACGTTCGTTTTGCCGAACTCAACCGCAGCCGTGACGTCGAATACAAAGCTCGTATACCCACCTGTGTGCCGGCCCACGCGCCGGCCGTTGACCCACACGTCAGTTATTTGAAAAACCCCATTGAAGTGCAACCGCAGCCGGCGGCCACGCCAGCTTTGAGGAACTTCGAGATTTCTCCGATACCAACCGACGCCACGAAAATGTCCTGGCGCAGCGAAAGGATTATCGGGGCTGGCGTCCCAGGTGTGGGGAACCACGATCTCCTGCCAGGCGCTGTCGTTGTAGCCCGGCTTCTCCGCCCCAATAAATTCCGGTTCGATTCCAGCGCCCGGCGTTCCCTGCCGCTTGAATCGCCAATCCGAGTTGACCGACACCGTGATCCGGTGACCGGGACCAGCCTCTTCGCCAACCGGGCCAGTTCCGCCCGGTTCCGCGGCAAATGCGCGCAATTCGCTCATCTTGCCGGCGGCAACTCCCGCCACCGAGGATTCGATAAACTGCCTTCGCGAAATTCCCTTCCTGGCCATCGCAGTCCTCTTCTTGTCGTCAGGTTACGAATGGAGACCGAACACCCGCTGCGCGTAGATACGGCTGAGCCGCAAATCTTCTTCGAGCGGGCGCGTGACGACAGTCTGCTTCATATAAGCGAGTTCCACAACCAGCAGCGGCTTCAGATTGATCTGCTTGAGATACGAAGCGATTTGCCGGTAATCAATGTCGCCGCTCGTAAAGGATTCAAGCCACACTTTATGGTTTGAATTCCTGAGATGCAGGCTGGCCACACGCCGGCCGGCTTCCCGCAACAATTCCATCGGGCTCTGGCCGCCCTGATAAACCCAATCGATGTCGAGGCAGATCCAGACGTACTTCGGGTCAGTGTGGTGAAGGTTGTAGCGCCATTCGCGCGCGTGGTCGGCCATCTGCGGCGCGTGGGCATGGGTCCAGAATTGAAAGCCGCGGCCCGCAAGCTCGCGGCCCAGAAGGTCAAGCATCTTTACCTGCACAGCCAGCTCGGCGTCGGTTTTGGGTACGTCGTGTGGCTTCGGGTCAGGATTGTTGACGACGGCCCGGCACCCAAGCTTCTTACACAACTCAGCAATCTCCAATGCCTGGCTGATGGTGCGATCGGCCAGGTCGCGCCTGTGCATCGCCCCGCCCACATAAACCGATGGCATTCGCAGACTGTTTGACTCCACCAGTTCCAGCACGCGGCCGCGAAGCTCCGGCGTCAGGAAGCTCTGGTTCAGTTCGATATTCTGGTATCCGGCTTTATGCGCCATCGGAAAGATTTCGTCGAGGACGCCGGCGAGTTCCTTGTGCTGCCTCTCGGCGTATTGTTGAAAGATGTATCCCTCTACCGACAGCCTGCCGCTCTGGTAGCGTTTGGCGGCCAGGCCCAGCAATGCGGCGGGGCCCATCAACAAAAGATCACGACGTTTCATGGTTCTCATCCCACAAAAAAGTATGCGACACACATGTGCCGATCATCTTTTTTCAAGACCCCAGCTTGTCCATCGTTCTCCGCAGCGCAGCACCCGGTGCGGCTGGCCGATCGCTCGCGCTGCTTCGACAAATTCACGCGGGTCGGCCGTGTTAAAGGCGAACATTTCATAATGGCAGGGGATGACAACACGGGCGCCGATGGCCTTTCCGAGTTCAACAGCTTCGCGGGCATTCAGGTTGCCGGCCACTCGCCGCTCCGGAGCACGGCCATTAATGGGCAGCAGGGCGATGTCGATTGGAAATTGCCGCAACCGCTCCGGCATGCCCTCGTACAGAAGCGTGTCGCCGCTGTGATAAATCGTCCACGGGCCGAATTGCACAATATAGCCCAGGCATTCCGGGCCCACTTGTTCATGCGCGGCGGGAACCGCCGTCAGCCTGAATTCTCCAACCGTGATAGTCTCGCCATCCCGCAAGCCCAGCGGCAATTGCGGATCGATGCTCAGGCGCCCGGCCACAAACTGCCGGTTCGCTTCCGGGACAACAATTTTTAATTCGGAATTAATCTGCAGCAACGGGCGCAGCGTTTCGCCGTCGAGGTGATCGGTATGGTTGTGGCTGGACGTAACCACGTCAATAAAATCCAGCCGCGCCGGATCGATTACCCGCGCCGTCATCCTTATATGTGGTTTGTCGGTTGCCGCGTACTTTCTGGTGAGTGAATCGGATAAGTAGGGATCCAGCAGCAGGTAGCGGCCGCGCCACTGGACCAGAAATCCGCTCTGCCCGAGCCACCACAGGCGGAAGTTACCATCGTTTGCATCGGCGGCGCGGACATCCGCCAGGAACTCATCGTCCTGCAAGACCGGCTGGATCATTCGAAGCCCAGCTCCCTGCGGACGATTTTGACTCCGTCCACAAGGGATTTCAATTTCTGTCTGGAAGCCCAGCGCGCAGTCTGGCTGAGCCCGCAATCAGGGGCCAGCAGCAAGCGCTCGGCAGGCGCAAAGCGCAGGCATTCACGGACGCGCGCGGCAACGGCCTCGGGTGTCTCAATATAGTAACTCTTCACATCGATGACACCCACGGCCACATCCATCCGCTCGGCTACAGGCTTGATCAGTTCCAGCTCCGCAAACTCGCGGCTGGCCATTTCAAAATGCATTTCGTCGACTGGCATATCAAGGAAAGCCGGAAACATCGGCGCATACCGCCGCGGAGCAACCGCACGGCCCTTATAGTTTCCAAAGCAGAGGTGCGTAGACAGCCGGCAACGGCCCCGCACGCCTTCCACCGTTCGTCGAAAAATATCAACGAACCGCCGAGGGTCTTCCCGGTGCGCGTAGCAGCTCATGGACGGTTCATCGACGCAGATTTCCTGGCATCCTGCCTGCACCAGTGACTCGAGCTCGCACCGCACGATGGGAACAAGGGCCTCCGTAAGGGCGTAGCGGTCCGGATAAATTTCATTCGGGACCAGCCGGCCGCTCAATGTAAATGGCCCGGGCACGCTGACCTTGAGGACCGCTTCCGCGGGTGCGATTCGCTTCAGCCGTTCAAAGTCGCGGACCGCGCCGAGACCATTCGGGGCCTCAATTTTTCCCGTTACCAGGTACTTTCCTCGCTGGTCGTGTCCTGGCGGACCAAATCGGCGCACATTCCCAGCTTCGGCGGATATCCCACTGAGGAAGCCGTAAAAAGACAGGTTAAAATCCAGCCGCGTCTGCTCGCCATCGGTAATCACGTCAAGACCTGCGTCGAACTGGTCCTTCACGGCGGCGGCAACGGCATCATCCAGCAACTCTTCCAGATCGACTGCGCCGAACTGGTCGAGATGCGCAGAAGCAAACTCCAGCCATCCCGGGAAAGGGTAGCTGCCGATCACCGTAGTTCGCAGAGGTTGTTTTTCCATAACTCAGCCTGAAAACGACCAGCCGCCGTCAACAGCCAATACCTGGCCTGTAACATGGCGGGACCGGTCACTCAGCAGAAACACTGCCGTCTGCGCAATGTCCGTGGCCTCAAGCAGGCCCCCGCTCAACGGCTGCTTTTGACGGATAAAATTCACGACTTCCTCATCTGCCTGCGCGCGGGCGCTCATGGGAGTCTTCACCAGGGCCGGCGCGATCACGTTCACGCGTATACCGTTTGGCGCGTAATGCGCCGCCATGGCCCGGCTCATGGAAATGATGGCGCCCTTGCTGGCCGCGTAGGCATGAGTCGCGAAATGCGCGGACTCAGGAGAGAACGCCAGCACGCTTGCCATGTTCAGAATCGCTCCGCCGCGCCCGGCTTCGAGCCAGTGGCGCACCACTGCACGGCACATCAGGAACGTTGGCCGGGCATTCGCCTCAAGCGTCTTTTCCCAGCCTTCCACCGTGCATTCGTGAACAGGGCCATCGCCAAAGCGCCGGCCGCTTGCTCCCGCCACGTTAAAGAGCGCATCGAGTCGCCCGAAATGTTTCAGGCAGCCTGAAACCGCTGCCTCGGCGGCGGAAGGCTCCCGCAAATCACCCGCGAAATATCCGGATCCCTCAATCCGGGCGCTCAAACCGCGACACTGAGGTTCGTCGATCCCGGCAATAAAGACTCTGCAACCCTCCTGTCCGGCCAGCAACGCCGTGGCTTCGGCAATTCCGCTTGAACCGGTAATCAGCAGAACGTCGTCCATACGAACCGGCAATCAGTACTTGACCTTCACCCAGCGCGACGAGCGCATGGACTGGTAACCCGCGTCGAGCACACAGTTCACAACGCACCCGTCCTCGTAAGTTTCGCGAGGTTTCGCGCCGTTTTGCACGCACTCGACAAAGTGTTTCATCTCGGCCTGATATCCGTAGGCAAAAGCCTCTTCCGGAAGCGGCCGCGTCCAGCCAAAATCAATCTCTGCTTTTTCGACTATGTATCCGGCAGAGCGCGTGGAAAAATTCGTGATCGGCGTTCCGCGCGTAACGTCGGTGAAAATCGAGCCCTCTGACCCGTGGACTTCGTTTCGGAGGTCAAGCCCGCCCTTGGTGGTCCACGAAAGTTCGCAGTGGCCGATGCCGCCGCTGGCAAACTTGAGGACCAGCAAGGCGTTGTCTTCACCCTTGGTCTTTTTGTGATGGACCAGCCGCGCGCCCCAGGCCACCACTTCCACGATGGGATCGTTTGTTCCAAAAAAATATCTTGCGGCGGCAATGCAGTGGCAGCCGAGGTCGTTCATAGCGCCGCCACCCGTTTTCTTTATATCCCAAAAGTGCGGGCTGTGCGGGCCGCCGTGCGATTCCCTGGAGCGCACCCACAACACGCGGCCGATGCCGCCCTGCTCGATGGTTTCGCGGGCGCGCACGACGCAGGGCGCAAAGACTTCCGTTTCCGCATATCCGTGCATCGCGCCCGAACGCCTTGCGGCGTCGAACATGGCTTTCGCTTCCCGCCGGTTCCGGCCCAGCGGCTTGGTGCAGACCTGGTTCTTCCCTGACCGGGACAGCGCGAGAGAGACCGGGAGATGGACCTCATTGGGCAGGGCGATCACATAAAGGTCGATATCGCTTCGAGCGATCAGCTTTTTCAGATCGGTAGTGGATTCGGGAATGGCCCACCGTTTTGCAAACTGTTTAGCCCGCTGGGACGTGCGCGAAAAGTTTACCGCCACCTGCTGTCCGTTCACATTGGCGAGGCCCTGCAGATAAAAATCAGCCACAAAACCCGATCCGAGCATGGCGATGCGGACATTACTCATAGAGGTGGCGAAGGCTCCTTCGATACGCTTCGTAAAACCGCTCCAACTGCTCTTCGGCGCCGGTGTTTCCGACAAACTGGTGGCTGGGCAGCAGTTCCGGTTTGACTCCACGCGCCAGCAGTCGCTCCGCCACTTCGCAGCGCAGCATGTTAATGATCGCCGCGCCCGTCACCGTGGAAGCGGGTCCGGTGCGCCATTCGAGGCCGGGCAACTCCACAACGCAATCGCCCGGCGGGCAATGGTTATCAATCACCACATCCGCAAAATCGATGAGCTTTTTGCCTGACGAGTGCGCGGGCTGTGACTGTTCCGAGTGGGCGCGGGACACGATAGCGATGACGGGCAGTCCGCGCTTCCGCGCGCCCGCAGCCATTTCCACCACCACGGGACGGATGCCGCTGGTGGAAATAATGATGAAGGCGTCGTGTGGCCCAAAGCGGAATCCCTTGAGGATCTGCTCGGCGTACCCTTCATATTTCTCCAAGTACAGCGGGGCCCGCAGGCCGTTAGGGCCCACAATCGCTGCATGGTTTGAAAGTGAATTTTCAACCAGGGCGACAAAGCCCGGGAAACATCCCTGGCGCGGCGTCATTTCCTCACACATCATGCGCGAGTGGCCATTCCCAAACAGAAAAACCAGCCCGCCCTGGGCTATGGACGAGGCGCAGATTTCCGCGGCCTTCTGAATAATTCCCAATTCCTGCTCCCGCACTTCCTTGAGCAGTTGAAGCGTCTTATCAAAATATTGTTCGGCAGCACTCATTTTGTTCACCGCACGTACCGTAGTGGCGCATGGGGGTCAACCCCCTGCGATTCCTCGCACACAAAAACGATCCCTTTCCATAGCCGGCGGAATTTCGCGCGATGTTCCGGTATTGACAATCCGCCACCGTTCGACTATGAAGGTACCACCATGTCGAACGATCAGAAAAGCTCGCCCGCCTGGAATGTTCTTGGGCTGGATATCGGCGGAACCGAAATCAAAGCAGCCCTGGTAAACAGCAAAGGCGATATCATAACATCTCACAGGGCGTCCACGCCCGCTACGTTGCCCGCTTTCCGGGAAACAATCCGCACACTCGCGGCGAAGCTCCGCCTCAGCGAGGTCAGCATCAGAGGCGCAGGCATTGGCTGCAAAGGCATCATTGACCCTCATACGACGGAAGTGCTTGCGCTTCCGGGAGACTTGAATTATTTGGAAGGTCGCCGTCTGAGTGAAATGGTCGGGCCATTTGTTCCGGCTCCTTGCCCGGTTGCAGCCGACAACGACGCCCGCGTGGCGTTAATAGGGGAGCACGTCTGGGGAGCGGCAAAGGGGCGGCAAAATGCCATCATGCTGACCCTGGGAACCGGCGTCGGCGGCGCTGTCCTCGCGGATGGGAAAATCATGCGCGGAACCGGCGGAGTGGCCGGGCACCTGGGGCACGTCACGGTTGATCCGAATGGCGCCCTCTGCATTTGCGGGAACCGCGGATGCCTGGAAACTGTCTTTTCAGCGCGTGCCATCGAGGCTGAAGCGTTTGCAGCCATCCATCGCGGGGTCAGGACGATGCTTCAGGATATGGGGTCGCCACCGGGTTGCGGTGACATCTTTGAGTGCGCTCGAAAGGGTGATGAAGTTGCGCGGATCATTATCGAGCGCACGACTTTGGTTTTGGGAGGCGCTATCGCGGGCCTGGTCCACGTGCTCGATCCCGAAATCGTCATTCTGGGCGGACAAATTTCCTGCGCGGGGGACTTTCTCCTGGGCCCGATTCAACGCGAGGTCGACCGCCGCACCCGATACTTATTGCGACGCAAGGTCCCGATTGTCAAGGCGCAGATTGCAGAACCCTCCGGCGTTGTGGGAGCCGCTGCGCTGGCGATTGAGGCAGCCCTGAGCGCGGATGCAAATTCAGGCGCCTGAGTCCGCGCGGACCATTCGACGATTCGGCCGTGGGGCAGCCTGTGTCATTGGTCCAGCCCGGTTATTCTCAAGGGCCTCCCGGAGGTATCTCTCTTCAAAAAATACCTCCGGGCAAATTCCTGCCCGATCAGCGGCACAAGCTGCTACCAGCTACCTCTTCTTTTTGGGGGGAACGACCGCGTCTTTAAATGCCTTGGCGAGACGGAACTTCACCACAGTCCTGGCCGGAATCTTAATGGCGGCTCCGGTCTGAGGGTTCCGGCCTGTCCTTGCCTTACGGTGCGCCTTCACGGACTTTCCCAGCCCGGGAACGACGAACTGGCCGTTGTTCTTGGTCTCCTTCTCGGCCAGCGCCGCCAGTTCTTCCAGAACGGCCGCAGCCTGCTTCTTTTGCAACCCGGTCTTGTCGGCCAGGTGAGCCACAATCTTCGATTTCGTCATCATCTTTATTTTCTCCTCTGCTGCTGAGCCTCAACTTAATATCGGGCCCGCAATTTGCCGAATGTATTTCAACAGCGCTTGCCTGTCAAGCTAACTTTCAAATGAAAACCAGCCCGGCCCGGACGGCCTTCAGGCCACGATTTACTGGACCCTCCTGCCTGGTCTTTCCGATTTGTCCAGATAGATTATCAGTATTTCCCGACTGTGCGCAATGCTGTTTGTCCTTGTGCGGCTGGCCGCAATCGCGCGTCGTCCTTTTCGTAAGCCTGAGCCGTCGCTGCGAATGTTCCTCCTCTCAAAATGATCCGTTGCTTTGATAAAACGGGAACACGTTCTCCGGGAATGATGATGCCGACCAGGTTCAGCGGATCGGCTGCGGCCAGCACTGCGTGCTCAGCGGAGGAGGGAGCGTTCCGCATGGCGCGCAGCGATTCCACAGCAACCGGCAGCGCGAACTGTTCACCGAGAAAGCCATCCACAAAGCGCCCGCCACGCACTTCGCCGCGGTCTTCCATGCGGCGAAACGCCTGCAGCAACTCACGCCACTTGAGCGGGAAACTTTCGCGGACGGTGAGTTCACGGAAGACCACGCCGTAACGCTCCAGCAGCGCCTTGCAGATGGAACTCGTTGCCCGCAGGCGGTCCGGCGCCTCGGCGGAGAACAGGACCGACCAGCGGCCCGTGCTGTGCCTCGGGCGCGTGGTACGTCCCCTTCCCTGGCCGGAGCGGCGCTTGGGATCGATCAGGGCCCGCAGGTTGTCGAACCCGTCGGCCGTTACCCGCCCCGCCGCCACCAGTTCCCACAGCGCGGTTTCCACCTCCGATTTCAACCGTCCGCTACCACGAACGATATCCGCAAAAAAAGAAGCTCCACGCTGCTCGAGGAATTCAAGCACCTGGCGCCCGGCATGGCTCAACCCTGCCGGCCGGTCGCCAGGGGCGGGGCTGCCCAAGCCGATCCAATCGGCCTCCTCGCGCAGAAAGAACGAAATGGGCGCAACGCTGGACGGCACCACGCGCTGGCGGGCCGCCTCCCTTTCCTCATCGCCTTCCGCCTGTGCCACGATGGCCGGATGCGGCGACCTTCTTCCCCACCCCACTGCACCCGTCAGGCAGAGGCGATCAAGCAACTGAGGGTCATAATCGGCTACACGCCGCGCCAGAATTTGCGGCTCCCAGGAGCTGGCCGGAATTTCAAAGCCCTGCATCTGCCGAAGAACTTCCAGCAGCCCGCGCTCGCCGCGCGCCTGCGTACCCGGCGCCAGGTGCTGCCAATGGAGAAGCCATTCCATAAATTGAGCCGGGGTCACGGGAGCAATCTGCGCCCGCAGCGTTCCCAGCGTCAGGCGATGGATTCGCGACAGCAACCGGCGTTCGCACCATTCATCCCCATCAGGCCGCGTAAAATGCCCGCGCAGGATGCTCCCGCTCGCTTCCAGCCGAAGAAGCGCCTGGCCGATATCCTCCTGGGCTGCTCCGAGAATCTGGGCCAGCCGGATTGCGCTCACAGGGCCCAGGTGGCCCATCCAGCCTCGCGCCATCTCCCAAATGGCGTCTTCGCGTGCCGGGACCTTTTCCTCGATGCCATCAACGGCGCGGGCAAACTGCGACTCCGGAAAGATTGCGCGAAACGTTATGGCCTTTTCAGCCGGGACCCAATATGCGGCGCCGTTATTGATCGCGCGCGCCGCGCGCCCGCCGGACTCGAGCTGGCCGAAGAGAGAAGCCCAGCTCACACTCACAGGTTCTCCATCCGGAGGCGCAAACGATTCGGGCAATCCAACGAAAGTCTGCAGCGCGTCGGCAAGTTCGTCGGCGTCGCGCACATCCGGCCACGCCTCGCTGCGCACCTGCGCAATCGCAGCGGGATCCAGCCGGCCTACTTCGCCCACCAGCGATTCCGGCAGGCTCCGCCGCAGCTCAACGGCCCGCGCGCGGCGTTCTTCAAGCGGCGCGTCATCAAGAAATGCGTAAGGGTTGGCGTTCAATATTTCGTGCGAGAATGCGGACGGCGCAGCCGTATCCACCGCCCGGCACTCGATGGCGCCGCTGGAAATATCCGCAATCACCCGCTTGAGTCCTTCAACGTCCATGGCCTCTGTCAGCGCGTCTTTCATGACTTCGCGCACCAGGGGGTGGTCCGGTATGTGGATGTCGCCGACGATATTCTCCTGGCACGCCGCCGCTTCAGGAAACACCGCGGCCAGCAGATCGTCCGCCTGCATCCTCTGGATATAAATGGGGACCTTGCGGCCCTGGCGAAACCGCAGCAGCGCCAGCGAGCGGCTGGCGTCCCAGCGCCACCGGTTGTTGAAAATGGGCGAAGCCAGCACGGCCTGTTCGAGCACCGACTTCACCGAGTGGACATCGAGAAACCGGAAGACGTCCGCCAGGGGAAAGCTGTGCTGCTCTCCCAGCGAGATGTTGAGCCCGTTGTCGGTGGCCGCCGCCTGCAACTCGAAATTGAATGAGCGGCAAAACCGCTTTCGCAACGCGAGTCCCCAGGCCTTGTTGATCCGCCCGCCAAAGGGCGCGTGGATAATGAGCTGCATTCCCCCGGCTTCGTCAAAGAAGCGCTCGGCAATCACCTTGCGCTGCGTAGGCACGCCGCCCAGCGCCAACCGCCCGGCAAGAAGATAAGCAGCCAATTGGCCGGCACCGGCCTCATCAAGGCCACATTCCTGCTTCAGCCAGGCGACAGCTTCGGCTGCCGGTCCGTCCGCATTACCCGCAATAGAGATTAACCCTGCAACGGTTTCGCGCAACTCCGCCACCTGCGCGGAAAGTACTGCCGTGCGCGATGGCGCTTCCCCTCTCCAGAAAGGCACGTTGGGCGCGGCGCCGTGCGCGTCTTCCACCAGCAGGCGGCTGCGGGCCGCCTCCACGCGGCGAATCCGCCACGACGTGTTGCCCAGCAGCATGATGTCGCCCGCCATGCTTTCCACGGCAAAATCTTCATCCACGCTTCCAACCACCGTGCCTTCCGGCATGGAGACCACCGAGAACAGGGCGCTTTCAGGAATCGCTCCGCCGCCGGTGATTGCCGCCAGGCGGGCGCCTCGCCGCCCGCGCAGCCGGCCGTTGACACGGTCCCGAAAAAGCAAAGCCGCGTGCCGCCCCCGCCGGGCTGAGATTCCTTCCGACAGCATGGCAATCACTTCATCAAAATCCGCGCGTGAAAGTTTGGAGTAAGGATAAGCGCGCCGCACCAGGCGGAACAGGTCATCTTCCTTCCATTCTTCGCAGGCGCACATGGCGACGGCCTGCTGCGCCAGGATATCGAGCGGCGCGGCGGGAATTTCCAGCCGGTCGAGGCGGCCCTGCCGGATGGCCCGCACCAGCGCGGCGCATTCCACCAGATCGTCGCGCGTCATGGCGAACAGGCGGCCCTTGGGCACCGCGCCCCGCCAATGGCCCGCGCGTCCGATGCGTTGCAGCGCCACGCCGACGGAACGCGACGAGCTGATCTGGCACACCAGGTCCACCAACCCGATATCAATCCCCAGTTCCAGCGAGGCTGTAGCCACCATTACGCGCGCCTCGCCGGATTTGAGCCTTTTTTCAGCCGCCAGCCGCAGCTTGCGCGAAAGGCTGCCATGGTGCGCCGCAACCGCTTCCTCGCCCAATCGTTCGGCCAGGTGGTGCGACAGCCGTTCCACCAGCCGCCGCGTGTTGACAAAAACCAGCGTGGACCGGTGCTCGCGCCCAAGCTCCGCGATGCGGTTATAGACGTCGTCCCACATTTCGTTGCTGGCCACAGGGCCCAGCTCGCCGGCAGGGACTTCCACTGCAATATCCATGGGCCGCCCATGGCCCACATCGACCACTTCAGGAACAGCGCGCTCCGAGCCCGCCAGAAAACGAGCCACCTCTTCGATCGGGTTCTGCGTGGCAGAGAGCCCGATCCGCACCGGCCGTCGCCGCCCGGGATTTGCGCCGCGCACCAGCGCGTCCAGCCGCTCGAGAGACAGGGCCAGATGCGCTCCGCGCTTGTCGCCGGCCACGGCGTGGATTTCATCCAAGATTACTGTCTCCACGTGTTGCAGAATTGCCCGGCTCTTCTCCGCCGTCAGCAGAATGTAAAGCGACTCGGGCGTGGTCACCAGGATCTGTGGCGGCCGCTTCAGCATGGCGCGGCGCTCGAACGCCGGCGTGTCGCCGGAGCGGACCGCGGCGCGGATTTCCGGCAAGGCCATTCCACGCCGCGCGGCCAGCTCGAGGATTCCGCCCAAGGGAACCTCAAGGTTCTTGTGAATGTCGTTGCCGAGGGCCTTCAGTGGCGAGACGTAAAGGACGGCCACATGATCGGGCAGCGCGCCGGCGGTCCCCTGGCGCGCCAGGCGATCAATGCAGGCAAGAAAAGCAGCAAGCGTTTTGCCGGAGCCCGTGGGGGCCGAAATCAGGACGTCTCTGCCCGCTACGATGTGCGGCCAGCCCTCCGCCTGCGGCTCGGTGGGCGCGCCAAACCGCTCCACAAACCAATCGCGTACGAGAGGGTGCGCCCAGTCGAGCGCTTGGGTCATGGCGGTCATATGGAGATTTTAGCCTGCCTCGCCGGCGAAGTCTCGAAACAGAAGATAGTGCGTGCTTGTTGCGCTGTTATGAACGGAGCATGCCGGCAGCATCGGCAACTATTCAAGGTGAGATTTACTTATGCGGGACCTTATTCTAATCAATGCGGTGTTTCTGCGAAACTGGTGTAGTAAGGCTGCAGCCCGGGGCACGCTCGCGTCCAGTTCCCCAAGTGCAACTTTCCTTATTGGCCGGTTTTTGCCATGCCAGCAAGCGATTGAAATTGGTGGGCGTGGTTGTGGCAAACCAGGCTACAGGAATTTGCGGCGCGATTATGAGAGATCGGGACCGCGCCGTTCGGGGCCACGACGTTGGCGTCGAAATCCACCAGGCCCTCGCCTGAAATGCTCCCGGATTGCGCGGGCACGCCATGGGCGGTGTGGCAGACGGAACACGAGAAGCCATCCTGGACAACGTGCCGCGCGTGCCCGTTCCAGCTTTCGTTGCTCATCACCCGGTTGAGATCGTGGCACCCGGCGCACAGGGCATATGGCCCGCCATTCGTGCCGCCCGCGGCGCTCAGGCTCGGGTTCGGAAATAAATTCGTCACCAGCCCGCCGGGGAGGGGAGATGTGCTGGCTTCATACCGGCGCGCCAGGATATGCGGAAAAATCGACCCGTGCGGGCCGCTTGGCCCGGCGCCGCCAAACTCTCTGCTGTCATCACTGTTGTGGCAGTCGGTGCACAGAATTCGATTGCCCATGGCGCGCCCGGGCGTTTTGCCGTCAAGGTCCAGCATGTAAGGACGAAGGCTGGGCTGGGGCAACATGCTGCGCCGGTCCTGAAAAACCGGATGGCTGGAGGCAGCCAAAGAATTAAATTCCGGGATAACATTCAGCGGATCCGGGGCGGAGACGACGCGGCGGGGCAGATAGCCGAAATTGACGCCCACCTTCTTCCCCGTGCTCGTGCCATGGCAGCGCAAACAGATCTCGTACTGGTCCACGGCGGGGCTGGCCACGGTTTTGCCGTCCATAGCGCTGATCCCGGCAACCCCGGCCTCGGAGGGTCGGACCGCCGGCGCGGCCTGGAAGCTCGCCACACGCTGGCCGGCATGCGGATTGTGGCAATCGACGCAGGTGACATGGAGGCCCTGGTTCAGCAAAGCGGGCTCATTCGGCCGGTGCGGGTTATCCTCCATTGAGAAAATATGTCCGTGTTTCGGCGAGGTCATTTCGGCGAGGACATTCGGGATGGGCGGAGAAATATTCGGGCTGCCATCGTGGCACGCCAAACAGGTCTGGTCACCGGTGGCGCGCTGTATGGAGTTTTTTCCAGCGGCATTGTGCATCGAGTGGCAGGATTCACAAGCGTTGCGGGCGACTGTGGCATAGGGCCCCAGGGACTCTCTCCTCATGACCGGGGCCATGCGGGTTAAACCTTCGAAATTGCTGTCGCGGACGATCTGTGGGGCCACTCTGTTTCCGGCAATAGCGTGGATGCTCGTCTGCCATCCCGCCAGGGGATTGGAGTTGCTTCCCGCCGTGCGCGTGGAGGGGGCCGCACCCGCCGATGTTCCCGCCACGCTATGTTTCAGGCTCGTCATCCCCATTCCTGATCCGGTCGGGACAGTGGAATGGCAAGCCAGGCAAAGCGCGCCGCTCGAATTATCGACCACCAGGAAATAGCCGGACGGATCAGTGTTCTGCACATGCGGATTGTGGCAGCTTCCGCACTCGACATTGCCGTCAAAGAGCCGCACAGCCGGATTACCGGTGGACGGCGAAGCCCCCACGAGCGACGGCAATAAATCCGGCGCTGAAACCAGCGGCAAAACAAAATTGAAAGGATGCATGGTGGACAGGTCAGTGCCCAGCATGTCCCCCGGATACCAATTCCCGTTCATGGCCAGAGTTCCGTAGGGGACCAAGTGGCCCGGTGAGATGCCTGTTGACCCTCCTACTGTGCCGTCATGGCAGCTCAGGCAGAGGGTGCTGTTAGAGCCCGGAATCAGCGTGCCGTTCGTCTGGTTGATCGTGGCGTTGTAAAGAGTGTACGTTCGGACGCTCGAGAGCGTCTGGTCCCAAAGCGGAGTCTGGGTAACGCCGCCTGTGCCGTTCAAGCCCGAATGCGGAGTGTGGCAGTAAGAGCACGAGCCGGAAAGCCCGCCCTTGACGGGTGATGTCCCCGCCGGCGAGAGATCGTGCATCCCGATTACGTCCTGGGCCAGCGCAGGCCCAGTGCGGGGAAATAACGCGGCCAGGGCGCACAGCAGCAGCCACAGGCCTGAAACCAGCAGCCACGAGCAAGGCATTCCCGGCGCGGGCGCTGGCGTGCGGCTGCTGCTCCCTTCCCGTTCTCGTTTTGCCGCGCCCATTACCTTTCCTTGCCGAAGTATTGGAAGACCTCGACGCGGCGATCATAAGAATCAACCACGTATACGAAGTCTTCGCGATCGATGAACAATCCGGCAGGCAGTTGAAATTCTCCCAACCCGCTCCCCTGCCGGCCGAAGTAATAAAGCAGCCGCCCCTGGCGGTCAAAAACCTGCACCGTGCCGCTCAGACCTTCCACGACGTAAAGGTGCCCCTCGGAATCGATGCCAATCCCCTTGGGCCGGAACATTTGCCCCGTGCGGTCGCCGCGGCTTCCCACGGCATATTCGAATTTCCCGGACGGATCCAGGACCTGGACGCGAAAGTTCATGGCGTCAACCACAATCAGGTCCTTTGCTTGCAGCCGCAATTCCGTGGGGTAGTTAAATTCTCCCGGCCCCGTGCCGCGGTGTCCGATTTTCTGCAATACGCGGCCCTCCATATCCAGCACGAATATGCTGTGGCGCAGCGTGTCCGTCACGTAAATGCGCTGCGATGGCGAGTCAACGGCGATGCCGGTGGGCCGCTTGAAATAACCTTCCCCGCCCTTAAGGTCCCCGATAACGCGGCGAAATTTGCCTTTGGCATCGAACACAAAAATTTTGCCGGAGTAGGAGTCTGTGGCATAAATGTTGTCCTCGGCGTCCACGGCCACGCACTGCGGGGAAACCAGCCCGCCATTGTCCTTTCTGCGCGAAATGAACTTGAACTTATGCCGTGCAAAATCAAAAATGCCAATCCCGCCCGCGCCCGGGTCCGTCACGATAATGCGGCCCTGCGAATCGGTGGCGACATCGTAGGGCACGATCAGGTCATGAAATTCCGGCTCGCCTGCCACCACGTCAAGCAGCCGCCCCCAGAACCTGTGCTGGGACCTGACCTGTTTCTGCGAATTGATGCTCCCTTTGTAGAGGAGCTTTCGACCGCCTGTCAGGTCCAGTTCCGGCACCAGGACAGGGCCCGCGGATTTCGCCTTCGGCCACGCCAGCGAAACGGAGACAAAAAGCGGTCCGATCGCCAGCGCACAAAGGCACCAGCACAAGACGGAAGCAAACAGAGCGGGCCTGCTGCGCTTCTGGCCCGTCTGCGGCCCGGTGGCGCGTGTTAAAAGAAATTGAACCATCTCGATAACCCAACGGAGTAGGTCGATACCATGGCCGGCGCCAGCGTGCTCGCGCTGAAACCCTGAAGCAACCTGCTGTATCCTGCCGTGAGATATACCTTGCGCAATTTATATTGCACGTACGAGTAAACCTCATCGGTATGGTTGCTTGAAAAGAGCAGCCCGCCCTCCGTGCTGCTTCTGGTCGAGCTGTAGCTGCCGGTAAAGGTCAGGCCGCGAATGGGAGTGCCGCCCACAGCACCCGAATACGTTGTGCCGCGGTAAAGGATTGGGAAAGGAACCAGCGGCGGAGGCAGGCCGGGAGGCAGAGGAGCAATACCCTGGCTGGTGTAGAGGCCCATGCCGTTGGACTTTGAATAACCGCCGCTCACGCCCAGCCAACTGTAAGAGAGCGCGGTGGTGTAGCTTTGCGTATAAGATGTGGGGCCCTGCTCCTGCGAAAGTATGCTCTTGGAACCGCCGGCGGTCCCGTTCCAGTAGAATTTGCCGAACCGCCGGCCGGCGGAAGTCGAGTAGCTGTAGCCGGAGGTCGTATAGGCGATCAGGAGCGTCTGGGCGCTTCGCGAATACGAGAAGGCGCCATTCACATTCCACACGCCGATCCGGCGGGTGTAGATGGCGTTGCTCAACAAGCCCACGATTGACCCGCCATAACTGCCCAGGCTGCTGCGGGTGACAATCGTTCCACCTGTGAAATGGCCGCCGAACAAATCCCTCGAGTAATGTACTCCCCCGCCGAATGCCGTCGAGCCAATGGAATTCCCCAGGAACAACTGCTGGCGGTGAATGAAATTGCCGGTAACGTAGAGCTGGTCAAACAGGGCATATTGGGCATCGCCGTAGACGCCCCAGGAGTGCGAAACTTCCGGCGGGAGCGCCAGAGGAATTACGCCGCCGGCGCCGCTCGCCGCCTGGTATAAGGTTGCGGCAAGATTGTCGTTGTAATCTCCGCCGAAACTCGTGCTCAGCTTCTTCGTCGGTTTCAGGGTGATGCCCCCGGTCACCAGGTTGTTCGCCTCCGAATCTCTTATTCCCAGGGTGTCGTAGCCCGTCTGGCTCCTCGTGTAATTCACCCAGGTGTTGCCGTTCCAGCCCACATTGCGCGAAAGATCGAGGTTGTAAGTTGTGGTGTCAACATGGCTCGACTGGCTGGCCTGGCCCGCAAAAATTTGTGGAAATGTGAAACCTCCGTTCGAATAGTGAACGCCGCCGCCCAGCCGGAACCCCGCCAGGCTGTAATGCGAAGTGAAGAAGAGCGAGTGATAATCGGACTCGATCTGGTTATTCGTTCCGTACACCGACGAGTTATTGCCGGCCTGTTGATAGCCCGTTGAAAACGAGAACGCGTCCGTCGGGTTGCCGGACCAGCCCACTCCAAAAGTCTGCGAGTTTCCGTTGGTCCTGTAGTTGGCTATTCCCGGCAGAAAGAAGTTGCCTTCGCTGTTGTATATGTTGCTGTAAGTCAGGTTGCCGGGATACTTGCTTCCGCCAAAAATGGTGGTGCTAGCGGTAACGCCTGAGCTGTCCGTTATAGATTGATAGGTGGAGTTGTTCCGCGACTGGTTGTAAAACGGGGCGACACTAAACGACAGAAACTGTGGATTGTAATAGAAGCCCGAAAGGTCCCCGGTCCCGCCGAATCCGGTTCCATTGGTCGAGGGGCTGAAATTCGCGTAGCTTCCCGAATATCCGCCGCTGACGCTGCCGCTGAGGTTCATGTTGACATCGCCCGCCCTCACCTGCGCGGAGGCAATCGACCATGGCGCCAGGAGGAGCATTGCGAGAACTGCGATTTTCCATCCATACTTTCGCCGCACACCCTGCCCGGTTTGCCAAAGGTTTTGCCACCGGGAGACATGGACACCAGCAAACCTCCACACTTCAGCTTGCGACGGCCGGCTTGTTCTAGAACTCTTCAATCCTGGCGCCCTTGTGCAGATGGCGATTTAACTCCGCGCGCAGCTTTTCCACATTGTTTCTTTGCAGTTGCTGGCGCAACGCGTCTTTAACCTCAGCGAAGTCTTTCATACCGGCGGGGACGTGCTTGTTCAGCCTCACGATCGTGAACACCCGCTCGATCTGGATAATTCCGCTGACTTGCCCGGGCTGCATCTTCCGCACCGCGCCCAGAATTTGGGCCGGCAGCTTTGCCGCCTCCACAAGTTGGTGATCGCCCATCATCACCCGAAAGTCATCTTCGGAAATCTTTTCCGCCAGCAACCCGAATTGCTCATAATTCGCAGTCGATCTGGCCTGGCGCAGATAGTTCTCTGCGCGCTGGCGGGCTTCTTTCAACTGTTCCGGGGTCGCCTTTTCCGGCGCCATGGCGGAAATGGTCTGGACGGCATAAGAGTCCGGGATGCGAAACTGTTCCGGATGGCTGCGAAACCAGGCCCTGGCCTGGGCAACGGATGCCGCGGACTTGTCCGCAACCTCAATCTTCAACAGGTCATCAATCAAGAGCGAGCGGCGGACCCTGGCGCGAAGGATTTTCTCCGAGCCCTGGCACTCCGCCTTCAGATACATCTGGTACATCCCCGGGTTGGGAAAACG
>DATEKC010000131.1:0-2035 GCA_035277665.1 Terriglobia bacterium | reverse complement strand
CTCGAGCGGCGGCTGCTGGAGAAATACGGATTTCCCACTCCGGAAGCGATGGTCGAGAGCGCCGAGTATCACCTTCGTATCCTGGAAGACCTGGGTTTTGGCGACACCATCATTTCCCTGAAATCTTCCAACGTCAAGCTGACCGTGGCGGCTTACCGGCTGCTGGCGAAACGCTGCGATTACCCGTTTCATCTCGGCATTACCGAGGCTGGGACTCAGTTTTCCGGCACGGTGAAATCCTGTGTGGGCATGGGAATGCTGCTGGCGGATGGTATCGGCGACACCATTCGCGTTTCATTGGCGACAGATCCCACGGAGGAAGTTCGCGTGGCCTATGAGTTGCTGAAGTCGCTTGAACTTCGCAGCCGCGGTCCCGTGGTGATTGCCTGCCCCACCTGCGGTCGGCTGGAAGTGGACCTGTTCAAGATTGCGGCTGAAATCGAGCAAGCCACTGCCCACATCAAGATGCCGCTCTCGCTGGCGGTGATGGGATGCGCCGTGAACGGCCCGGGCGAAGCCCGCGAAGCCGACCTGGGAGTTGCCGCCGGGCGCGGCAACGGCATGATTTATCGGCAGGGTAAGGCCATCCGCCGCGTGAAAGAGGAAGAAATCGTTCCGGCGTTGCTGGAAGAGATTGAGCGGTTTGTGGCGGACAAGGAGGCCGGGCGTGTGATGGATGCCGCTGATTCCGAGGTGGAGGCTCCTGCCCCTTCAAGCCCTCTGGTCAGCCTTCGTTAGGGTCTTCGCTTGAACGCTGCCGGCGCCGGATCGGGCGGCGGCTTGCGAACGGCCCTCCCGACCCACACTTTGTTTCAGAGAAAATCCGCCTGACCCTTTTCTTGCCCTCATGGCCCGTCTTGAAGACCTCAACCTGACTCACCGCCTGTTTGTCGAGTCCTACCGGTTCCGGACGGTAGATTGGTCGCCCGGGGCGCGCCTGGCAAAGCCATTAGCGCGGTCAAAATTTGCGCTCATATCTTCCGCCGGTGTTCATCTTGGCGGCCAGCTTCCCTTCGATCTCGCCTTTCGTGGGGGAGATTGTTCCTTCCGCGAATTGCCCAACACGCTGGATGTTCGCCAGTTGAAAATCTCGCAGCGAAGCTCCGATTTCGACCAGACGGGCGCCCGAAAAGACGCGAACCTGGTGTTCCCGATCGACCGGTTTAGGGAGCTCGAGCAGCGGGGAGAAATTGCCGGATTAAATTACCGGCACTTCAGTTTTATGGGATCGATTTCCGCGCCCGGAAAACTGATTTCAGATTCCGCGCCGCGTGTTGCGGAGATGCTGCGGGAAGATAGTGTGGACGCGGTTTTTCTGGTGCCGGCCTGACCGATGTGCAATCAGTCCGTGGGACTGATCGCGAGCGTCATCGAGAAGGCGGGCATCCCCAGCGTGGGGATCTCATTGCTGCAGACGGTCACCAGGAAAGTGCGGCCGCCGCGAAGCCTCTTTGTCCCTTTTCCGTTTGGCTACCCGCTGGGCAAGCCGAATGATCCAAAGCTTCAGCATCAGATTGTCCAGAGGGCCCTGGATCTGCTGGAAAGCACGGACGAACTGCCGATTCTGCGGAATTTTGCCAGCGACTGATGCCGCGCCTTCGCAAAACTTGTGCCTTTCACTAAACCCTGTTGTGTCATGAATATTCCGTGGTAATACTGATCTGTTCGTCTTTTTGCCATTAAAGGAGGTACAGGAGTCGATGTCGTCATCCGACCAATACGCGTTCATGGACGCAACGGCGCAGGCTGAACTGGTTCGGAAAAAGGAAGTCAAGCCCATCGAACTGGTTGACGCCGCTATCGAGCGGATCGAACGCCTGAATCCCAGGCTGAATGCCGTGATTACTCCCATGTTTGAGCAGGCGAGAGAGGCTGCGCAGGGCGCATTGCCGGATGGGCCGTTTTGCGGCGTGCCCTTCCTGCTGAAAGACCTTGGGGCTTCCTACGCGGGCGTCCGTATGACGTGGGGCAGCGCCTTCACGCAGGATTTAATTCCGGATCATAACAGCGAACTTGTCATGAGGCTGAAGCGGGC
>DATEKC010000130.1:0-11648 GCA_035277665.1 Terriglobia bacterium | reverse complement strand
TTAAGCTGGATGATTGCGGCAAGGCCGCGCGCAGGCCGGCAGCTATTCCGGCAACACCGGCAGGACAACGGTATTCACGGTGGATGGGTCGTCCCGTAATTTAATGTAGAGCAAAGTCCCATCCGGCCGCGGAACGGTGAGCGTGCTGCCAGCGAACCCGAGCGGAACGGGCACGCTGTGCGTGAACTGCGCATCCGACGCAACCGAATCAATGAGGAACAGATTCGTCCCGCTCAGCGTACAGGGCTTGTCCGGAGAATCAGGGCAGTGCACCTCTTTGAGTGAAGGGATGCGGACCAGGCGCGCGAGCGGCTGCCAATCACCTTTCGTCCCATCCTCGCTCACCGGACGAAACTGCAGGGCCCCAAACGCGGACGGCCCGAAGCTTTTGGCCGGATCGAGCGTGGCCATCACCGTTTCAGCATCCTGCAACACCAGGTTGCCGTCGGAAATGCTGAGTGACACGTCGAATGACTCATCTGCTGTGGCTACTTCGATTTTTTCGCTTCGCGGAAATTTCTTCGGCGTCACCGACTTCAGGAAGAACGACAGGCGGCTGTCTTGCGGAAGCTGGTCCTGGCTTGCGAATCGAATCGCAGAAGGGGTCGGACCCGGCTGTATGCTCTTCCCGATCAGCGAGACTTGCGGACGCGGCGGCTCCACTGCCGACTGCAGGTCCAGAGTGCGGCCGTCCTTCAGGGCCACGTGCGCAGTGACAGCCTGCTCCGGTTTCAACGCGCCTGCGGGAATTTTTGTCGAGGCCAGCAAACGCAACTGGTCCTTTTGCCCGTCGCGCATCAGCGTTCCTGGAACGAATTCCACTCCATCGATTTTGACCGCCTTCACCTCGTCCAGCCTGGTCCCAACGAGCAGCGCCTGGTGATCGCCGGCATTAAATGTGAAATGATTGAGGTGCGCCGCTTCGGAATAGGCGGGCAAAGAAAGTTCGTCCGGCGCCTTGAGGCCGAACTGCTTCACGCGCACGGTCATCATGCCCGCTTTCTCATCCTGCAGCGGGACGTGCACTTCCAATTCGTCCGGTTTGACGACCTTCCATGTCGTCGCCAATTCGCGGCCCTGCGCGTCACGAACTGCAACCGAATCCACACAAACCGCGCAGTCCGAGTTGAGGTGCAACGTATCCTGGCGTCCAACGACCAGCGCGCCCTGGTCTCCCGCAGGAACTGTCCACTTGGTCGAGTGCGCGTCCCGCACATTGAAGCTCGGACCCTCGAACGCTTCAAAACCCCAGCGCCCGTAGAGTGTCGCCTTCACTTGCGACAAGATTGCGCCAGCCGGAGCTGAGCGCGTATCCACCACAAATCCTCCCCGCGCGGGATCGGCTGTAGCAGGCAGGTCGATTGTCTTGCCTGGTTTTTCAGGCACACGAAGCACGAAGTCGTGAGCGATGTTCGTTGAGAACACCAGCGGCGCGCCGCCCACAGGCAGAACCAGCGGCGTCTTGTGCAGACAAAAAACCTGGTTCACGTCCACGGCCTGAAGCGGCGGCAACTGAGCAGCCTCCACTGCAGGCAGGCCCACCACGAGCACGGACTTCGGGTTCCGGAACGAGGGCGGACTATTCAGCCGTAGATTCAGCTCATTCGCTTGCGGACGCGCCAGCGCGGGAATGTATTGGTAATCGGCGGTGTGCAGATTGCCCATCAGCCGCGCCAGATCGACCACCGTTCCAACATACGGACTGAACGTAGTCGCGCCGACTACCGGAGTCGCACTCACCGCTCCGATCAGGTTTAAGGACTCTCCCGAAGTCAGCGCCGCGACCATCGACTGTGTATGAGTGTCGCCGAGCACAAGTTGGTCGCTGCCCTGCATCAAGCATGACGCCTGCTGCTCCACCGGCTTGTCAAAACATTGCTGATCCACCTTGATGTGCAGAGTGCGTGCGAGTTCTTCCGACCGCGCCTTCAGCTCTTTCGGTTTCAAGTCGGACGTCTGCTTGACCACCGCCAGATACTTATCGAGCCGGGAACGGTCCAGGCTGGCCTGATTCAGCTCCTGGGAAGCTCGAACGAAGATTCCCGGCCGTCCTTTAATTGCCGACCTCAGCGTGGAGAAATCTCCGCCGGTTTGCGGAGCCAGGAATAATAAAGCTTGCAGAGCGCCCTGTGGCACGCTGACCACAATTCCCTCTTCGCGCACCTCTTTCGTCCAACTGTCCGCGCGAGTGAACCAGTTATCGGGCGGCGGATTCGTGGTGCCGCGAAGGAACGCGACGACCAGCAAATAGTGGACCGACTGGCTCTCGGGAAACTTCGGATGGATCCACAGCCGGTCGCCCGCCTGCAGGTTGGCGACCTCGGAAATCGGCAGGGTTTTGCGGGCACGAGTCACGCGCATTTCCACACGCGGCCCTGCCAGGTCGAAGGGATCTGTGCCCCCCCGTGCCACAAACGCTCCCATGGCGAGCAGCGTGAAAAGAAAAAAGGTGCGGAAGAGCAGGGTGGCGATTTCCGCGCAGGTCGTCTTGTGAAACAGAATCAAAATTTCGCTCCTTGATTGGGTAAAAGGGTCGTGCGATTCGGAATTTCGATTGTGAACTGAGACGCACATCCCATCGTCGAAGGCCAGAGAGGGACAGTCTGTCAACAGAAACTGGCCTGATCAACTATCGATTTTTAGATGCGGTGTCATCTGAAGTTTCCATTTTGAGCTTCCAATTGACTAAACAGCTATTATAACTCCTGCCCTGTCGTGTCAAGCACGAATCGCCCCGACCTGTTTGAGCTGGTAGTGCGCCTTGTCCTGGCCGCCCTGCGGAGCCGCTCTGCAACTCCGCGGGGTTTCGCGAAAGGGCACGACCTTCAGTCCTGCCGAAGACGCGCCAGGGCGGCGGCAATTCAAGATTCAAGCGGGCAGAATTCAGGGGATAAAGAACAGGGGCAGCGGGCAATCAGACCGGCAGGCTCCAGCCTTTGGCGCCGCGGTTGTCGGGAGAGAGGATGGAATACTGCGCTTCCACGCCCTTTTCTCGCAGGGTCTGGCAGACAGCCTCGCCCACTTCAGAAGCTTTTCCACTGACGAAGGCCAGAATGGCCGGCCCCGCTCCGCTGAGGCAAAGGCCCAGCAGGCAGGGGAGCCTGAGCGCCAGCACTTCGCTGAGGCCAGGCATGAGGGGCGCGCGATAGGGCTGGTGGAGGCGGTCGTCGAAGAGGCTGCGGTGGAAATCGACTTTGCCGGAGAACATCTGGGCTGCCAGCACGGCCGCCCGTTGGAGGTTGTGGGTAACGTCCGCCCGCGAATACTGGGCGGGCAGCGCAGCCCGGGCCTTTTCGGTGGGCAGCGCATAGTCGGGAATCACCAGCACGAGCTGGAACAAATCCGGGACGGGAGATGAATAGGCCGTCACGCGCTGGTTCTCTTCCACCGCAACCGTGAAGCCGCCGTGCCAGGCAGCCGCAACGTTGTCGGGATGCCCCTCGATTTCCGTGGCCAGGGAGATGAGCTCGTCGTCGTAAAGGGCCCGCTCCGTCAGCCAGTGGGCCGCCGCGATGGCGCCCACAATGGCCGCCGCGCTCGAACCCAGCCCCACGCCCACGGGAATCTGATTGTTGATTTCCAGATCGAATCCGTAGTCTTTGCCCCAGCGCTGCAAAATCTTCTTCATGCTGGCTGCAATCAGATTGCTTTCGTCGGAGGGAATCCTTTCAGGATTGACGCCCTGATAGTGGACGCTGACGTCCAGATCAGAACGGCGCGTTACGTGGACGTCAAGATAGAGGCCCAGGGCCAGCGCCGCACAGTCAAAGGCGCACCCGAGGTTGGCGCTGGTTGCAGGGACTCGGACTGATCCGCGCTGGGGCATGAGGTTACCGGCATCCGGGAGAAACAGGTTCCGAGGTTTCCAATGGCGCGCCGCCGGCGATGGCGGGAATCAGCAGCACCTCATCACCCTCATTGAAGCTGTATTGCAGGCCGCCCAGAAAACGAATGTCCTCATCGTTGACGTAGATATTCAGAAAACGCTGCGGCATGCCGTCTTCAGCGCAGAGTACTTTCTTCAAGCCGGGATATTTCTGGTCAAGGCCATCAAAGAGCTCACTGAGGTTCCGCGCCGCGGTTTCAACCGTCTCAGCGCCCTCGGTGTACTTCCTTAACGGCGGGGGAATACGAACTGTGATTTGCAAATGTTTCTGCCTCCGGTTCTATGGATCTTTCTGAAGCCCGGTGGCTCGATCGGGCCGGGCATCGCCGCGCCTGCGGGCATCAGGCGCTGGCCGCCGCGTGGATGTTCAGATAGCGGTCCTCAAACTCTGCAAGCTTTGGACGGATGGCTTCCTCCGCCTGGATGGTCCCGCTGACGGCCCCGATGGTCTTCAGCCCGTTGCCGGTGATGGCCAGCACGATGGATTCCGCCGGATTCAACAGCCCGCTGCGAATCAGCTTGCGCGCCACGGCCACCGTCACGCCGCCGGCGGTTTCAGAGAAAAAGCCCTCGGTTTCGGCCAGCAGTCGAATGCCTTCAACCACTTCGGCATCGGAAACGTCTTCACCCGCGCCGCCGGTTTCCTGAATCACTTTGGAAGCATAGAAGCCGTCCGCGGGGTTGCCGATGGCGAGCGACTTCACGATCGTGCTGGGCTTCTGCGGAACAATTTCGCAGGTCTTGTTTTTGACCGCCGTGGTGATGGGCGAACATCCCGTCGCCTGGGCGCCGTAGAATTTTGTCGCCGCGGGCTCAATCCAGCCGAGCTTCTGGAGTTCGCCAAAAGCCTTATGGATCTTGGTGATCAGCGATCCGCCGGCCATGGGAACCACGATGTTCTGCGGCGCCCGCCATCCAAGCTGCTCGGCGATCTCATAACCAAACGTCTTCGAGCCTTCGGAATAGAAGGTGCGCAGGTTCACGTTCACCATGCCCCAGGGATATTTCTGCGAAATTTCAGAGCAGAGCCGGTTGACCTGGTCGTAGTTTCCGCTGATCTTCACCAGCGTAGCGCCGTAAATCCGCGTGTTCACCAGTTTTTCGGGTTCCAGATCGGCGGGAACGAAAATAAAACTCTTGAAGCCGCCTGCGGCCGCCTGCGCAGCCACCGCATTGGCCAGGTTTCCAGTGGAAGAGCAACCCACGGTGTCAAAGCCAAACTCGCGGGCTTTCGAGAGGGCAACGGCAACCACACGGTCCTTGAAGGAAAGCGTGGGGAAATTGACGGCGTCGTTCTTGAGATAGACCTCGCGGGCGCCCAGGGCCTTGGCCAGATGCGGCGCCGCCACCAGCGGCGTGAATCCGGTGGAGCGTCCCACGGCAGGCTCGCCCGCCAGCGGGAGCAGTTCCCGGTAGCGCCACATGGTGGGATGGCGTGATTCCACCTGCTTGCGCGGCACCTCCTCGCGGAGGCGGTCGTAATCATAAACCACTTCCAGCGGGGCCCAGCAGTCTTCGCAGGCGGCGATGGGCTCAATCGGATAAGTTCGCCCGCACTGACGACATTTTAAATGCTTTTGATAGCTCACGATTCCTCCAAGCAATATGACCGTTCCAGAGTGGCTTGGGATGAAAAGGAGATCGGAGAGGGCAAACTAAAAAAGCCCCCCCGGTTCTCATCGGGGAGGCTCAAGAAAATTGCTACGTCCTCCGTCTCATCTCCCCCATTTACGGGCGGGAGTTAGCACCTGACCCCGGACTTGCTTCCCGGGCGGTTGCCGTGGCGTCTTAGGGCCCGTCCCTCGGCCACTCTGGATGAGATTCAGGTCTTACACAACCAAATTGTAAAGATTAATGCTAGTCAATCTCCAGGCCCTTGTCAACTGGATTGCTCGGTGGAGAGCAAATCACGGCTGAATGGCGCCAGGCACGGGCCGAAGTGGGATTTCTAGGGTTCGGCCATTCCCGGCACTCCCGGCCGATTGCAGGGGACGCTCGTGAATCCTTTCGTGCTGCTAACACACACATGATAAATGGCTTATATGATTTTTAATCTCGCCTGGCAATGCTGAGCGGGGGCCGGACAACCCCGCAGGTTGCAGCACCTTTTTCTGTTACATTCCCGCCGCCACCGAACCGGGTGTGATGTTCCAGCCGTCAACAGCCACATACGGCTGAGCGCCTTGCAATTCGTCCCTGGAATAGCTGGCCTCGATGGTCCTCTCCTCGCCCGGCATCAGCTCAAAGTAGTTGTCCTGCCAGAGCACCGGAAGGATCTCGTCGCCCTGCTCGCCCCGGTTGACGCTGAGATGAATGAAAAACCCCAGGTGCGCTGACGGATTTTTGACCGTCACGCGGGTGACGTCACGCTCGCCATTTTCGTGCGTTGCTGCGCGGACGTCTAATCGCACCTCGGGAAGCTCCTTCAAAGCCTTGAAGTCCGCATAGCTGCTGGTGGGCGTGTAATACCACTTGGATTTCTGCCAGTTGAGCACGTCCGGCTTGGTTGAGAGCCAATAGAAGTTGGCGCTCACCTGTTTTCCCGCTGAATCCTTCAAGGTCAGGCGGAGAAAATAGGTTGTGGACAGACCATCCAGCTTGGGTACGTCAAAAACCCGTGTGCTGCTGTTTGCGGCCACGCTGACAGTCTGTGCCTTGGAAAATTCCTTCTTCAGGTTGATGTCATAAAGCGCGGCGCTCACTTCAAGGTTTTGAAATGGCTCGATGCGCGAGTTCACTACCACGACCGACTGATCGTCATAGGAGTACTGAACGTGGAGCGGCTCGCAGGCCTTTTTGGTCCCGAAGTATCCACCCGCGGGCCGCAGATAGTAATCGTAGAGGTGCCAGATCAGACCCGGCCAGGCCGTATTGAGCATCCACTGGATGACGCCGGTGGAAACGAACTTGTTGCGCCGGTAGCCCTCAAACATGGCCCGCTCGCCTTCGTAAGTCATCAGCTGCGATTTCTCGGCATAATCTTCCACTCCGGTTGCCTGGCCATAACGCCCTTTCAGCGCGTTGTTGAACGTTGTCATGGTCTTGAATTCACCGCCGCCGGCGTGGAAGTCCCAGACGGAGTTGATGGGCCAGAGGTCCTTTTCCGGCATCATCATCTTCAGAGAGGATAGGGGCGGCACGGCCGGGCCGGGGCTGATCTCGGTGGCGAACCCGAACGCCCCGCCGTATTTTGTGTCGAGCAACCAGTAGTTTGGCGGGACCCAGTCGTAGGGGCCGTTCATCTTCAGGCCGGACGGGCCGGTCACCTTTGTCACCTGCGCGGTGGCCGAAGACTGGTGCGGGTTGGGCCAGTGGGTTTCCGCCAGCACCTTCAGATAAATCCGCTCGACGCGCGGAGGCGGCGCATTGTCGCTGCCGTACAGCCAGGTGAGCATGCAGGGATGGTTGCGCAGCCGCCGGATCTGGTCGCGCAGTGACTCGGCCGCAACCGTGTAATCTTCCGCCTTCCAGCTTTTCCATTTTTCCCAGTGGTCGCAGCAGCACCAGCCTGCCATCACCAGAATGCCGTAACGGTCGCACAGGTCGAAGAAATGGTTGTCAATAATCTTGCCTTCCAGGCGGATGGTGTTGAGGTGCATGTTCTTGACGTACTGGATCTCCTCTTCCGTTCGTTTTGCGTCAAAGCGCAGCATCATGTCAGGAGCCCAGCCGGCGCCGAGGATCAGAATGGGTTGGCCGTTCACCCTGAACTCGCTATAGCCGTGCGAGTTAATTTCGGAGGTGATTTCGCGAATGCCAAATTGCGCTTCCTGGCTGTCGGAGATTTTACCGTCCGCCTCAAATTGCATTTTCAGGTGGTAGAGATTCTGCGGGCCCATCTCCCACGGCCACCACAGACGAGGGTGGTGGAAATCGAGTTGCGAAAAACGGCCGGGCAGGAAATCGACTTCGCGTGTTTCGTGTGGCTCCAGCTCCACTTCCTGCTGGATGCTGACCTCGCCGATGCTTCCTTTGAGGACGCCACGGACAGCATGATCGGTGGCGTTCTGGAGCCGGGCGCGGACCGTGAGGTGGGCGACGTCCAGATTCGGCAAGTCAAATTTCGTCTCCACCTGCGGATCGCGCAGCGCCACGGGGCCTGTGGCCGTGATGGAAACGCCCCGCCACAATCCCATGTCTTTATCAGGGGGCGCAGGGTTCCAGTCCACCCAGGTGATGCCCAGGTCGTCGGGATTGGGGGCGGAAACCTCAACGGCCAGCGAATTCATTTTGCCCGGCAGGGCCTCAGCAGTGACATTGAAATCGTAAGTTCGCCACATGCCAACAACCTGATTGGGCCCGGCAATCTGCTTGCCGTTCAGCCAGATGCTGGCGCGGTAGTTGATGCCTCCAAAGTGCAGCCAGATCTGTTTTCCGTTAAAGGTTGCGGGAAGATGGAAACCGGTGCGGTACCACCAGGGAACTTTGAACGGGCTGCCGACCGGCATGGGAAGGTTGGAAAAATTCTGGCCAATCGGATACGAGGCGCCCGGTATTTCGCGCAGGTTCATTCCGTAGTAGGGATGCTGGTAGACCTTGTTCTTGACCAGCGCGGCGAGGACGGTGGCGGGAACGTCGGTCTCATACCACCCGGAGGGTTTGAAGTCGTCCTGCGAGATGGCGCTTCCCGGCTGGGTAACGCGCGCGGAGGATTCGAGGCTCCAGCCTTTGGCGAGATCCAGGCGAAGCGGCGAGCCGTTCGGCGAAGTCTGGGCCTCGAGGAACGGACTTGTCGCGATCAGCATTGAGAGAAGAATAAGGCAGGCACGAGTTCGCATGGCGCCCTCCCGGGCTTAAGGGATGTGACGGCTTCCGGTTTAGCCCGCTATTATAACTCCGGCGGGCGAGGTTGCAATTTGCGTTTGCGGGCCGGCCCGCCTCAGCGCGGCACCACCGGCAACACCAGCACAGACGGATGAGCGCTGTCGTGATAAATCACGTTGGTGGCCTTCACCCAGCGCGTAGCGCTTTCCGGGCCGGCGCCGGTGTTGGGATTACGGTCGAAGCGGGGGAAGTTGCTGCTCGAGATATCCAGCCGCAGCTTGTGCCCCGCCTTGAAGACGTTGCTGGTTGACCAGAGGTCAATGGTGAATTTGTAGACCTGGCCGGGATTGAGATACTCGGGCTTGACCTGCGAATCACGATAGCGGGCGCGGAGGATGCCTTCGGTGAGGTTCTGCGCAAAGCCGTTGGGCCACACATCCACCAGCTTCCCCGTAAAGTCCGTATCAACCGCCGAGGAACTGGCGTAGAGCACCAGCTTCACGTGGCCGGTGACTTCAAAGTCGTGCCTGAAAGCAGGAGTAGTGAAGGTCAGCACGTCAGGCCGGGCCTCATCGGGCCGCTGGTCAACCGGACCCGGCATCAGGTGGGCGGCATCGCAGCAGAGGGGGCCTCCGAGCGTGGGCGCGGGGTTTTCCGGGTCGTAAACATAATGATCGCTGGGCTCGGATTGCGGCGCTTTCGTGGAAAGCGCGCCGTTGCCCGTCAGCAGGTTGGCCCCGCCCTCGGAATGGAGATAGTAGTCCGTGTCTTTTGCGCGCGCCAGCGGCCAGCTTGCTTCCTCGCGCCACTTGTCCTCGCCCAGCACGAAAAACTTCACCGGCTTTTCATTTTCGATGCCGTTGTCGATGCCCTTCAACAGGTGGTCGTACCAGCGGAACTCGATGTCATCCATGTTGTAAACGGCTTCGGGGCCGAAGTCCACTTCGCCAATCTTCCTTCCGCTGCCGGCATGGCCGCCGATCTCCACCAGCAGGCGCGTTTCATTGCGGGCGGCTTCGGTGCCGCCGTGCTCCCGGATGCCCAGATAGTTCTTGAGCGAGCCACCCTGGAAAATGTCATACCAGGCGGCCACGATATACGCCGGGACCTTGATGTCCGGGTAGTGCTCTTCAATCGCCCAGCGCTTCCAGTAGTCGTCATAGGAAGGATGCTTGAGCCAATCAAGGAAGTAAGGCGCCAGCGCGCCAAGATCGGTGGGCCATTGCGAGGCGGCGCCAAAATTGAACAGCGGATATTCGCTGAGGGGGAGCGTCCACATTCCTTTTCTGGCATTGCTTTCGTCGCGGACCTTGCGGTCCAGGGTGTCCTGCGCCAGGCCGGAAGTCCACGACTCATTGAACCACTGCTCGAACGCCCCGCCCTGGTAGGTCCATCCGTCGTGATAGTTTGAAGCCGTGACCACCGGAAAGATGCCCGCCAGGTGCGGCGGATGGGCAATGGCGCAAAGCATCTGTGTTGCCCCCACGTAGGACCCGCCCACCATTCCTACCTTGCCATCGGAGTAGGGCAACCCGGCCGCCCACTCCACCGTGTCGTAGCCGTCCTGTGATTCGTATTTGAAGGGATACCACTCGCCCTGCGAAGTGTAACGTCCGCGCACGTCCTGAACGATGGCCACGTAACCGCGCTGGGCCGCCTGCATGCCAAAATCGGAGCTGCCGTCCTTGTTGTAAGGCGTGCGTTCCAGAATCACCGGGAACTTGCCCGGAGCGTCAGGGCGGTAAATGTCCGCGTAAAGCACCACGCCGTCGCGCATGGTGGCGGGAACGCCGTGCTGAAAGATCACGTGATAGCGTTCGGCGGCGCCAAGCGGCAGGGCCGCCGTCATCATCAGGACAACCGTTGCAAACAGCCAGCGAGAAGGTCGCTTCATGTTCTGCTCCCGGTGAAAAGTTGGTTTTGCAGGGTGACGAAAATCAGTTCAGCCCGTAAGGCGGCAAGTATATGCCACAAACGCCGGCATGGGAAGCGGGAACAGCGGTTACGCTCAGGCCGTGGCGGGATCGGGCTGCCGGGCGTCGCGTTTGGTCCAGCGGTAGGCGGCGACGGAATTTTTCCAGAATACTTTTTCGGCGGCCGCGCGGCCCTTGCCCAGCACGTACTCGCGCACCAGCGTCAACTCCTGCGGATAGGTTTCAATGTGGTCGCTGTTGGGCCAGTCGCTGCCGTAGACCAGGCGGTCCTCGCCGAAGATCTCCCAGAGGCGGTCGAGTAACGGCCTGTAAAAATCGAGGTCGAGGCGAAGGCGGCCGTCAACCCGCCGCAGAACTTCCGACATCTTGACGTAAACCTGCGGACGTTTTCCAAGTTCTCGAAGGTTGGCCTCGACTGCTTTCTTCACCTTCGGGTCCGTGGGCTCCTCCATTTGCGGCAGGTGATCAATCACCACGCGTAGGCTGGGAACCAGGTCCGTCAGCCGGACTATGGCCGCGATCAGTTCCGGACTGGGATTGGCCGAATCCATCTCGAGTCCGGCCGCGGCAAGCTCTTTGAGGCCGTGAATGAAATCCGGGTTCCCAAGCTGCTTGCTGATGTCCCGGCCCCACAAATTGCCACAGCGGATGCCGCGAAACAGCGGATTGCGATGGAAGCGTTCCAGTTGTTTGCGGAAATCGGGTTTCTCGGGTTCCAGGTCGCCGACCGTTCCCACAATCACCGGAGCTTTGGCGGCAACGTCCAGCACCCACTGGTTGTCTTCGAGCCAGGGACTGGCTTCCACTTCAATCGCGCCCACAACGCCCTGGCCCTTCGTCACTTTCAGGTAGCGGTCCGGCAGGGCCGGTTTGTAGAGCTTCGTATCGTCCCTGGTCGGCCACGGAATCCCCTGCGGGCGCCTGGGGTCGAAGAGATGAATGTGGGTATCGATGATGGGTATGGGCGTGGTTTGCGCGTTCATGTCGATGTCCAGAGCGGCGAGCGACGCCGCGATTCCGAGAAAGGTTCTGCGGTTCACGGCGGTATTCTAACCCAGACTTCG
>DATEKC010000129.1:0-5062 GCA_035277665.1 Terriglobia bacterium | reverse complement strand
GAAAACACGCGTTCCCACCGGCTCTCCCTGGTCATTAATCAAGACCGCCGCGTTTTCGTCAAAGCGAATGTAGCTGCCATCCCGGCGTCTCTGCTCTTTCCTCATTCGAACAATCACAGCTTTCACAACCTTACCTTTCGGCACAGGACTTTCCGGAGCGGCTTCTTTCACGGCAGCCGTAATCACGTCTCCCAGGCCAGCCTGCAGGCCTACGCTTCCACCGAGAGGCAGGATACAGGACAGCTTTCGGGCGCCCGAGTTATCAGCCACCTGCAGAATCGTGCGCATCCCAATCATGCGTTATCCTCCGGCACCTGGTCGACCTGTATGGCCTTGGAAATGACCTGCACGACCCTCCAACGCTTCCGCCGGCTCAGCGGGCGAGTTTCCTCAATGCGCACCATGTCACCGGGTTGACATTCACCTCTCTCGTCGTGAACCAGAAACCGCTTCGATTTCCGGGTGACCTTTTTGTACAGAGGATGCATGATTTTTCGATCCACTGTTACCACGATGGTCTTCTGCATTTTATTGCTACTGACCATTCCAATTTTTTGCTGTCGCGTCTTATTCAGCATTCCCCATCGTCCTTATCTCTTTGCCCTTTCCCTACGGCCTCAGGACTTTTTCTGAGCGCTTAATTTCAGATCCCTTTCCCGCTGCACTGTATGGACCCGGGCAATTCCTTTCCTAAGCTGGCGCATCACTGGCAGAACATCCCCCTGGCCACCCAAAAGCTGAAAGCGGAGCTTTAGAAGTTGTTGGCCGAATTGGACCCGATTCGTTTCAAGCTCCTCGTCCGTCCACTCCCGCATATTTTCGGCGGGCCACTTCCATTTCTTATCCTTTTCGAGTTTCACGCCCTGCACTCCTTCATCAGATCAATGGGTGGTTTCCAACCGTGTGACAAACCGGGTTGGCAGGGGAAGCTTGTCGCCCGCCAGCCGAAAAGCACGCCGAGCTTCCTCCTCCGTCACACCTTCCATTTCAAACAGGATCCTCCCAGGTTTCACAACGGCAACCCAGAACTCGGGTGCGCCCTTTCCTTTACCCATACGGGTTTCAGCAGGCTTTTTGGTAACGGGCTTGTCCGGGAAGACGCGTATCCATAATTTCCCGCCGCGCTTGACAAACCGCATGACGGCCACGCGGCTGGCCTCAATCTGGCGGTCCGTAATCCAGCCCGGCTCAAGCACTTTCAGTCCAAAATCACCGAAGGCTATTGTGGAACCCCGCCACGCCTTTCCATACATCCGCCCCCGCTGCTGCTTCCGGAATTTCACCTTGCTTGGCATCAACATAAGTCATCTACCCTCAAAAACCGCTTATCCCGTCTTTACCAGCCGGACTTAGCCAGCAGCGGCCTCAACTTCGTCGGCCTTTGCAGCCGGGCGGCGTCGCTGCTCAAGAATCTCGCCGTTGTAGATCCAGCACTTCACGCCAATCACGCCATACGTTGTCCTGGCTTCAGCGAGCCCATAATCGATATCTGCCCGCAGCGTATGCAGAGGAAGCCGCCCCTGCAGATACCACTCGGTCCTCGCAATTTCTGCGCCGTTCAGCCGGCCGCCAACGCGGACCTTGATTCCCTTGCACCCGAAGCGGAGCGCCGAGTCCACGGCTTTTCTCATCGCGCGACGGAAGGCCACGCGTTTTTCCAGCTGAAGGGCAATCGATTCCGCCACGAGCTGGGCATTCAGTTCAGGCCGGTGCACTTCCTGGATATTGATCGGCAGCACCTCTCGGCCGGTACGCCTTTGAACTTCCTGGCGGAGGCGGTCAATTTCAGAACCTTTGCGTCCAATAATGATACCGGGGCGCGCCGTGTGAATAGAAATTTTCAGCTTATTTCCTGGCCGCTCGACTTCAATCGAAGACACACCCGCCATTTTTAACTTGGCCTTGAGCTGGCGTTTCAGCTTCAAATCTTCATGAAGCAGATCTGCGTACCCTTTTTTCGCAAACCATCGGGACTTCCAAGTCTTGATGGTCCCAAGACGGAACCCATAAGGATGAACTTTTTGACCCACCAACAACCTCCTCTGTCAATCCCCGGGACGGTCCGGACGCTGGCAACTGCAGCAGCCCGTCCCAACACGCTACTCCTGGGGTTCCGGCAATTCAACCACCAGCGTAATATGGCTCATCCGCCGCTGGTAGCGATAGGCGCGGCCCATCGGAGCCGGTCGAATGCGCTTCATTCGCGGACCTTCATTCACATAGGCTTTCGAAACCACTAGTTCATCAACATCAACCGAATCTGACTTCTGTTCGGCATTGGAAATGGCAGCTTGAAGGATCTTTAAAACTTCCTGCGCTACTCGCTTCTTTGTAAATCGCAGAGTATCCAGTGCAGCGTTGACGTTCTGCCCACGAACCAGGTCCACAACCAACCTGGCTTTTTGGGGTGAAACTCGCAGGTACTTGCTTGTTGCTCTCGCTTCCATTGTCAGTTCCAGCCCTTCAATTCTCGTTCTTGGCTACGGGCTTTGGGCTTGCCGTGCGCTCGGTGGCCGCCTTCACGCTATGGCCCTTAAAAGTACGCGTCGGGGCAAACTCACCCAGCTTGTGACCCACCATGTTCTCCGTGACGTAAACAGGAATAAACTTTCTACCATTGTGCACTGCGATCGTATGCCCAACCATTTCAGGAACGATCGTCGAACGTCTTGACCAGGTTTTGACCACCTTCTTTTCGAACCGTCGGTTGAGCAGTTCGATCTTTTGGATCAGGTGATCATCAATAAAAGGTCCCTTTTTAAGCGATCTCGACAACCTTTCCTCCCTATTTCTTCTCGCGTCGCCTGACGATATAGCGATCGGTCCGCTTGTTTTGCCGCGTCTTGTATCCCCGCGTGGGCTTGCCCCATGGAGTCACAGGATTGCGGCCTCCGGAGGTCTTACCTTCTCCTCCGCCTAGCGGATGGTCGACAGGATTCATCGCAACACCACGAACTGTGGGCCGGATTCCCTTCCAGCGTTTGCGGCCTGCCTTGCCAACCGTAATGTTTTCGTGGTCCAGATTCCCCACCTGGCCAATCGTAGCAACACAATCGATATGCAAACGCCGGACCTCACCCGAAGGGAGCAGGACCTGGGCGTAGTCGCCTTCCTTGGCCACCACCTGCGCACTGCCGCCAGCACTCCGGACAAGCTGTCCGCCTTTGCCCGGACGAAGCTCAAGGTTATGAACCGTGGTCCCAAGAGGAATGTTCTTTAAAGGCAGCGAGTTGCCCACAACAATATCGGCCTCTGGTCCGGCAACAACCTGATCACCGACTTTCAGCCCCTGAGGATAGAGAATGTAACGCTTTTCGCCATCCACATAGTGAAGCAACGCAATAAAAGCCGAGCGATTGGGATCGTACTCGATTGTCGCCACTCGCGCCGCAATCCCTACCTTGTCTCGCTTAAAATCGATGACGCGGTAGTGACGCTTGTGCCCGCCGCCCCGGCGCCAGATCGTAATCCTCCCGCGGTTATTCCGCCCGGAGATTCGGTCTTTCGGCTCCAAAAGCGGCTTATGGGGCTTTGAGGTTGTCAATTCTTCAAACGTCGACCCGGTCTGATACCTTCGGGTTTTTGTGTACGGCCTATACGTTTTAATTCCCATAATCTTCCGCTCACTCTTAAAACAGCTATTTATACCGTCTCAGCGTACTCAGGAACCCGGGTCCCCTCTTTCAATTTGACGTAGGCCTTTTTCCAGTCCGACCGCCGCCCACTGGTCCACCCGCGCCGTCGCAGTTTTCCACGAAAGGAAGCCGTATGGACCGATTCGATCTTGTCGCGAAGCTCCACAAACATCTCTTCAATCGCTTCCCTGATTTCATTCTTGTTGGCCTCCCTGTCCACTTGGAAACAGAGCGTTCGCGACGCATCCTTCAAATCAACGCTCTTCTCAGTAATGATAGGTTTGCGGAGGATCTGGTGACCCGTCTTCTTCATCTCAAAGCCTCCTGCAATCGCGTGAGCGCGCCTTCGGAAATCAAGAGCCGATCGTGGCTCAGGATGTGATAAGCATGAACGTCATGATGAAGAACCAGTTCACAGCCTTCCACATTTCGGGAAGACAACTCCAGGTTCCTGTCACGGGTCTCGCTCACAACCAGCGCCCCAGGCCCGACCTCAAGTTTTCCAAGAACGGCAACAAACCTCTTGGTTTTGGCTTCATCGAGACCCAGGCGGTCCACCACGGTCATCTTGTTTTCCTGGAACTTTGCCGCCAAGGCCGATCGCAATGCACCGGCAAGCACCTTTTTCGGAAGCTTGATGGTATAGTCCCGTGGCTTGGGACCGTGGGCTATCGATCCATGCCGCCACAAGGAACTTCGAGTGCTACCCACACGGGCGCGCCCGGTTCCTTTCTGCCGCCAGGGCTTTTTGCCGCCCCCGGAAACTTCTCCCCGGCTTCTGGTCGAGTGTGTACCCCGGCGTTGAGTTGCCAGATAAGCCCTGGTTACCTCCCAAAGCAGACTGCCGTTCGGCTTGGCGGCAAAGACCTCGTCGGCAAGATCGAGATCCTTGACTTTTGCCCCTTCAAGATTTCTGACTTCCACTGTTGCCATGTTTCCGACTCTCTTCTGCCTGCAACCCGTTCTCAATTTACTTGTGAGGAGCTTTTGCCTTCCGCACGATTACATAACTGCCATCGGGGCCCGGTACGGCGCCCTTAACCAGGATCGCATTATCATCGGGTAGAACCCGTACCACGCGGAGATTGCGCACGGTGACTCGGCCGACACCCATATGGCCGGCCGCCCTCATCCCCTTAAAAACCCGCGAAGGATAGGACGAAGAACCAATCGAACCTGGGGCCCGATGAAACATCGATCCATGCGCGCCACCACCTCCACCAAAATGATGCCGTTTGTGAAAGCCGGCAAACCCACGCCCCTTGGAAGTGCCGATCACGTCCACAGTGTCGTCGGCCGCAAAGATATCTGCCAGGATCTTGTCGCCGACTTTGACATCGCCCGCTTCCTCGTCAAGGCGAACCTCCCGCAGAAATCGAGACGGATTCGCGCCGCCACTTTTGAAATGCCCCTCCCGCGGCTTGGAC
>DATEKC010000128.1:0-48958 GCA_035277665.1 Terriglobia bacterium | reverse complement strand
CTCGATGGTCACCTTGAGGCCGGCCGCCAGTTTCTGCTGTATTTCGGTTTCGATTCCGGTCTCGCCGAGCTTCTCGTAGAGGTTGGAAATCTGCGCGCCTTGCAGGGTGGGCATTTGTCCGTAGAGCATGACAATGACCGGCTCGATGTCCAGTGAAAAATCCTGTTTGGCCACAAGCGACGACAGGGTGTCCAGTTGCGAGAGGATTTCGTCGAACTTTGCCGGTGATTTTGCCAGGCGGCGCAGGCCGGACTTGAACACTTCGTCCTGCGAGACATCGGGGTTTTCGCGGCCCACTTCGAGCACCTGGCGGTGGCGGCCAAACTCCAGGAGCTCGAGGCTGCGCACCTGCAGGCCGTCCTGGGCGCGATTGAGGCGGCGCTTTTTCCAGGCCAGCATGGCAATGTCTTCCACCAGCATCCGCTCGACGGCGTCGGCGGGCTGGCGGCTGGCGATGAGACCGTCGCGAAAGGCGTAGAACTCATGCGGGTCCTCGCCCAGCAGCACCATGGTATCCTCCATGGTGTTGGGGCCTCTGTCGTAACCGTGCTTCAGCGCGTTCAGCGACGAGCGGCGCTTGCCGGCCTCGGTGCGCGGTCCGGTGGATTTTTTGGCGTTTCGGCGGTTCGATTCCAGTTCCTTCAGGGTGAGCTTTCCGTTTTCTTCTTTCACGTTTCCTCCTCAAGTTGCCCATGGCGGCGGGTCCATCCCGCCACCAGGCCGTAGCGGCGGGTTTGGCATGCCACGGGCATTTCGAATTTGAATGGCGGCTTGAAGCCGCCGCTACAGATTCCCCTTTGGAAACCTGTCCTCTTTAAACGTATCAGGGCAGAATGGGACGTTTGGGACATGTGGGACAAATGGGACGATATTTTTTAAAGCTTTTGGAATGCGTCAGTTAGAAAAGCAATCAGGGCGTGAAACTGCACCAAAACAGGGCAAACTGTTCGAAATTGGGACAGTCGGGTTGGAGGCAGATTCTCTTGGAGTGCGGTAGCGCCAGCTACCGCCTTGCTGTGGACATCAAGAAACCCCTCAGCGCCGAAAAGCGCGTGAGTCCGGGAGGATAATCTGCGAGAATTCAGAGATCAGGAGGTGAACATGCAGAAGGGTCGACATGGAATGGAAGGGCGAAAACAGACAGCAATCATTCCTGAATTTATGCGCGGTGGCCGCGCCGGGGCGCGCCTGCCGGGCCTGCGATTGGCCGGCGGTATCTTTGCAATCCTGGCGCTGATTCTCATGCCGGCCGGGGCGAGCGCGCAGTCTCCTGCAGCAAAGGAAGCGAAGGCCGCGGGGGCTTCCAAAATTTCGGACGCTCAGCTTCTCACTGCCCTGGCCTCCGCGCCGGGCGCTCAGCAACCAAGAGCCGGCACAAACGCCAACAGCAACAACGCGCCGCTGACCCTGACGCTCCATGACGCTTTGCAGCGCGCGGAGAAATACAGCCCGCAGTTCCAGGCGGCTGTAACGGCCGCCAAAATGGCGCGGGCCAACGTGACGCAGGCCCGGGCAACGCTGCTGCCTTCGGTAGATGCTACTGCGCAGGAACTGCTGACCCAGGGCAACGGCATTGTGCCCAGCGGCCGATATGTTACCAATGACGGCGTCCACGTTTACCGTGCCTGGGGGGTTTTCCGGCAGACGATTTCGGCGGATACATTTACGCTGGCCGGATACCGTGCCGCCACGGCCGCGGAAGACATGGCGCGGGCGCAGCAGGAAATTGCGCAACGCGGTCTGAACGTGGTGGTGACGCAGGCCTACTACGCGCTGGTGGTGGCGGAGCGGGGATATGGTACGGCGCAGCAGGCGCTCGACCAGGCCGACCGCTCTCTCAAAGCCAGCCAGGACCTGGAGAAGGGAGGCGAGGTGGCGCACAGCGACGTGATCTCTTTTCAGATCCAGGACAACCAGCAGAAGCAGGCTTTCCAGGAAGCCACGCTGGCAATGGACAACGCCCGCCTGGCACTGGCGGTGATGCTGTTCCCGGATTTCAATCAGAACTTCAATGTGGTGGATGACCTCGATACCTCTCCGCCGTTGCCCACGCTCGAGGAAGCCGCGAAGATGGCGGAAGCCGGCAACCCGGAAATTCGCGCCGCCATGGCGGCCCTGCGCGAGTCGCGCCACGGAGTGTCGCAGGCCAGAGCAGCATTCCTGCCCACACTGTCGTTTGACGTTGATTACGGAATCGAGGCCAACGCTTTCGCGCTGCGCAGCGTAACCAGCGCTTTTCCGGAGGCGGGCCGCCTGCCGAACCTGGGCTTTTTTGTAACAGCCTCGCTGAACGTGCCTGTGTGGCACTGGGGAGCGAACATCAGCAAGCTGCACCAGGCCCATTATCAGCAGCACCAGGCGCAGGTGGAACTGAGCTATGCGCAGCGACAGGTGTTGAAGAACCTTTATTCCTATTATAATGAAGCGCGGACCTCGCGGGATGAGCTGGCGAGCCTGCAAAGTTCAGCGAGCCTTGCGGCGGATAGTCTGCGGCTGAACCTGCTTCGATATAACTCAGGAGATGCAACAGTGCTGGATGTGCTGAACGCACAGAACACATTGACCCAGGCCCGCGACAGTTACGCGGCCGGCCAGGAGCGCTACCGCGTGGCCCTGGCCAATCTCCAGACGCTCACGGGGAGCTTCTAACTGATGCCCAATAAACCGCTCCGTCGATACCGGCGTCGCGCGCCGGCCTTGCTGATGCTGAGTGCGGCGCTCGTGATGACGGGCTGCGGCGGCAAGCAGGCGCCGGAAAACCAGCCCGTGGTGTCAGTGCAGGCGGTGCATGTCGAACGCAGCGAGATCGAGCAGCAGGTGAGTTCAGAAGCTGTGCTCTTCCCGCTCCATCAGGCCACTATTGTGCCGAAGGTCAGCGCCCCCGTTCAGAAATTTTATGTGGAGCGCGGAGACCGCGTGCACGCCGGCCAATTGCTGGCCGTGCTGGAAAACCAGGACCTGGCCGGCGCCGCCGCCCAGGCCAAGGGCGCATACGAGCAGGCGCAGGCCAACTATGAGACCGCCACTGCCTCCAATCTTCCCGAGCAGATTACCCAGGCAAAAGGCAACTTGAAGAGCGCCCAGGCGGGGTATGAGGCTGCCCAGAAACTTTTTGACAACAGCAAGAGGCTTTACCAGCAGGGCGCGCTGGCCGGCAAGCAACTGGACCAGGCGCAGGTGGGGCTGACCCAGGCGCGGGCGCAGTTGCAGTCCGCCGAGCAGCAACTCGAGAAGCTGCAATCCGTGGGCCTGCAGGCGCAATTGAAGTCGGCTCGCGGCCAGCTCGATTCCGCAAAAGGCGCCTATGACAGTGCCGCGGCGCAACTCTCCTATACGGAAATCCGCAGCCCGATTGATGGCGTCGTCACGGACCGGCCGCTCTTTCCGGGAGACATGGCATCCACTGCAACACCGCTGCTGACGGTGATGGAACTGTCCCAGGTGGTGGCGCGGGCGCGCGTTCCCGCGTCGGAAGCGGCGGCGCTGAAGGTGGGCGACGCGGCGGAAATTTCCGGGCCGGACGTATCGAAGCCGGTCGAGGGAAAAGTGACGGTGGTGAGCCCGGCGGTGGACCCCAACAGCACTACGGTGCAGGTGTGGATCGACGCACGCAACCCGCGCGACGAGCTGAAGCCCGGCTCGACCGTAACCGTGACCATGACGGCAAGGAAAGTGCCCGACGCGCTGGTGATTCCGCAGTCGGCGCTGCAGAGTGATCCCGATTCGGGACCCTACGTGATGACCATCGACTCTGGCAGCGTGGCGCACCAGACCAAAGTCAAGACCGGCATCGAACAGGGCGAGAAGGTGCAAATCACCCAGGGGCTCAAGCAGGGGCAACTGATTGTGGGCCAGGGCGCTTACGGCCTGCCCGATGGCACCAAGGTGAAGTATTAGGCCCTGACGCATATGGAAAATCCAAAGCTCAACACAGAGATCGCAAAGCTTTTGAAGCACAGAGAGTACGGAGAAAAGATTGCGCGCACCATGTGTGAGCCTTTCTGTGTGCTCCATGATTAATTTTTCGCTCTGTGCCCTCTGTAAGAAATTCTTTGCCGGTGCTGTCTTGTTCTCCTATTGACGTATCACGTTGACCAGGCTTGAAATGGCTAACCGCACCCTCTCAAATCCCGACGTTCCAGCCAATTCCGCGGGCCGCGACAAGGACGCGTCCCACTACTGGTTTGCGCGGGAGACCAAGCCCATCATTTTCCTGATCATCACCCTGGCGCTGGTGGGCGGCTATCTTGCCTCCACCATCCCCATCGCAGTTTTTCCCACCACGAATTTCCCGCGCGTGATTGTGGGCGTGGACAACGGCGTAATGCCCATTGACCAGATGATGGTGACCATCACGCGGCCGATTGAAGAAGCGGTGAGCGGCGTGCTGGGCATCGAAGACGTGAAATCGATCACCAGCCGCGGCTCGGCGGAAATCGACCTGTTCTTCAACTGGAATGTGGACATGTTTGAGACGCTGCAGCGCGTAAACGCGGCCATCGCCAAGGTGCGGCCGGACCTTCCGGCCATGGCGCGGATTGACACCAACCGGCTGGAGTTTTCCAGCTTTCCCATCATGGGCTACAGCCTGACCTCGAAGACGGTGCCGCAAACCCGGCTGTGGGAGCTGGCTACTTACGAAATCAAGCCCCGGCTGAACAGCCTGGCCGGGGTGGGCAGCATTCTGGTCCAGGGCACGCAGGTCCCGGAGTTCCACATCACGCCTGATCCTGCCAAGCTGCTGGCCACGCGGCTGAGCATCTCCGACCTGCTGAACGCCGTGAACAGCTCAAACCTGATCCAGTCGCCGGGGCTGCTCGAGCACAACCACAAACTCTATCTCGACCTCGTGACCGGCCAGATCCACGACCCGCCGGAAATCTCCAACATTTATGTGAAAAAGGACGCCGCCGGCAATCCGCTTTACGTTCGGGACGTGGCGGGCGTTTCTTCAGGCGTTGCCCCCAATTACACCATTGTGACCGCCAATCAACAGCCCGCCGTGCTGATCAACGTGAATCGGCAGCGCGCCAGCAACACCATGCGCGTGGCGGGCGAAGTGAAGCAGGAAATGCAGCGGATGGAAAAGACATTGCCGCCCGGAGTCGAGATCCGCAATTTTTACGACCAGTCGTGGATTGTAGGGGAATCCATCAAGAGCGTGCGCGACGCTATCCTGATCGGCATCATCCTGGCGTCCGCAGTGCTGGTGCTGTTCCTGCGCGATTGGGGGTCGAGCTTCATCGCCGGCATGGTGATCCCCATCAGCATTCTGATGACCTTTGTCGCCCTCAAATTCCTGGGCGAAAGTTTCAACCTGATGTCGCTCGGGGGCCTTGCGGCGGCCGTGGGCTTGATAATCGATGATGCCATCGTGGTGGTGGAGAATACTGTCCTGCGCCGCGAGGCGGGGCAGGGCCGCTTTGAAGCCGTGGCGCGATCGCTGGAAGAACTGACCGTGCCGCTGATCGGCTCAACACTGACGCCCATCGTGGTGTTTGTGCCGCTCGTCGCCATCACCGGCGTCACCGGCGTTTTCTTCCGCTCGCTGGCGGTGACGGTGGGCGTGGCGCTGCTGGCGTCACTAACGCTGGCGCTGACGTGGACCCCCAACCTTTGCCTCTACCTGCTGCGCCACAAGCCGGCGCAGGACGCAGGTGCGCCGGGCGGAAGCGCGGACGATGCGACTTCACCGCAAGCTTCCACGGGCGCGGCCGGAGCCGAATCTACAGGCGAAACGAAAGGCCTGACGCCCGAGCAGCTCGAGATGCGGCGGATGGCGGAGCTGGAAGATCGATCGATGGGCAAAACCATCAGCCGCGTGATCGGTTTTTATGACCGCTGGTTTCGGCGCGCGCTCGACCGCCCCTGGCTGCTGGCAGTGCTGGCCGTGGTGCTGATCGCGGTGGCGTTTCTCTGCTACCGGCGGATTGGCTCTGACCTGCTGCCGGAGATTGATGAAGGAAGCTTTATCATTGATTACGTAACGCCGCCCGGCAGTTCGCTGGATGAATCGAACCACATGTTGAACCAGATCCTGAAAACTGTCCGCTCAGTGCCGGAAGTTGCCAACACCTCGCGGCGCACGGGACTCCAATTGGGGCTGGCGGCGGTAACGGAAGCGAATACGGGCGACATTTCCGTCAAACTCAAGACCGAACGCAGCCGCGATATCTGGTCAATCATGAACGAAGTTCGCGGCAAGATCGAGCAGCAGGAACCGGCGGTGTCGGTGGATTTTGTCCAGAAACTGCAGGACATGATCGGCGACCTGACCAGCGCCCCGCAGCCCATTTTTATTGAGCTGTTTTCACCCGACGCGCAACTGATCAATTCCTGGGCGCCGAAGGTGGCGGACGCCATCGGTAAAATCGATGTGAGTGGCAAGCATCCTGTAGTGGATATCGACAACGGGATTGATTCCACTACAAGCGGCCCGGCCATGGTCTATCAGGTCAACATGGCCGCAGCGGCCCACGCGGGCTTTACGCCGCAGGATGTGGCCACGGAGGCCCAGGCGATGCTGGATGGCGTTCCGGCAACAGAGCCCGCGGTGGTGAATGACCGGCCTTACACCGTGCGCATCCGGTTTCCCAAGGCCGACCGCTCGTCGCTGAGCGCCATCAACAGCACGCTGATGATCAGCCCCACGGGGCAACTGGCCAGCCTGGGCAGCCTGGCGCAGATGACGGAACTGCCCGGGCAGACCGAAATTCTGCAGGACAACCAGCAGCGATACGTGGCCGTGACGGCGCGCCTGGAAGGCCTGGACCTGGGGCACGGCATCGCCGCCGTCAAACAGACGCTGGCGGGGCTGCACATGCCGTCGTCGATTCGGGTGGAATACGGCGGGCTCTACCAGACACAACAGAGGTCGTTCCGCGACCTGGTGCTGGTGCTGTTCCTGGCCGTGGTGTTCGTCTTCCTGGTGCTGCTGTTTGAGTTCAAGAGCTTTTCCGCGCCGGTGGCTATTCTTGCCTCCGCCACGCTGTCTACTTCAGGAGTGCTGTTTGCACTTTTCATTACCGGCCAGACCTTCAACCTGTCTTCGTTTATGGGGCTGATCATGGTGATTGGCATTGTGGCCAAAAACGGCATCCTGATTCTGGACGCGGACGGGAAGTTCCGCGCTGCGGGATACAACGCCAAAGAGGCGATTGTGCAGGCCGGCAGGCGGCGGCTGCGGCCCATCGTGATGACGGCGCTGGCGGCGGCACTGGGATTCCTGCCGCTGGCTCTGGCGATCGGCGCAGGCTCGCAGATGCTGCAGCCGCTGGCGATAGCTGTGATCGGCGGCATCCTGATCGCCATCGTTCTGTCACTTCTGGTGACGCCTGTCCTGTATTACTACCTGAGCAGAAATACGGCGTAAAATTGCCGATCAGGTTGCACGATAAGGTGCCCGTCTTTCTGAGCGAAGCGAAGAATCTGTTGTGTCTTCCTGAAGACAAGCCAAGCAGATCCTTCGTCGCCCCGTGGCGGCGGGGCTCCTCAGGATGACGACGGAGGATCGTGCCGACAATCCATGAAACTGCGTACCATGACAACCGATGACATCGCTGCCGGGATGCGGCTGAAAGAGCTGGCGGGATGGAACCAGACTCCGGCCGACTGGCGGTGCTTTCTCGAGTCGAGCCCGCGGGGATGCTTTGCGGCGGAAGTGGATGGAGTCGTGGTGGGCACGGCGGCGACGATTGTCTATGAGCAGCGGTTTGCCTGGATCGGGATGGTGCTGGTGGACCCGGAATTTCGCGGGCGCGGCATCGGAACGCGCCTGCTGGAAAAGACCGTCGAACACCTCGACGCCATCGGCATCAGGACTATGAAACTCGACGCCACGCCGGCAGGCCGGCCCATCTATCAGAAGCTGGGATTCGAGGACGAGTACGAAATTGAGCGCTGGCTGCTGAAGCGGAGTGCTCCGGAAGCGCCGCCGGGGAACGGGCCGCACGCGGTTTCAGAAGCCGTCCTGCAACTCGACTGTGAAGTTTTTGGCGCTGATCGCAATCTACTGCTGCGGGCGCTGGCGGCGGAGAATCCGGACTTTGCCCTGGTGGGGGAGTGGAACGGCGGGATCACGGGATACACGTTCGGGCGGCGCGGGACGCTGGCCGACCACCTGGGGCCGTGGATGGCGCGCGATGAGGAGACGGCCTCCGGGCTGCTGGATGAATTTCTCGCGCGCTCGAGACGCGAGACCGTTTTTATCGACGCCCTCCGGGACCGCCGGTTTATGTCCGGGCTGCTGCAGGCGCGAGGATTCAAAGTTTCGCGACCGCTCACCCGCATGGTGCGTGGGCCGAATACTTACCCGGGCCGCCCGGAGCTGCTCTGCGCCATTCTCGGCCCGGAGTTCGGGTAGGAACAAGGATTTGCAATCCCATAGAAATTTGAACAGGAGTTGAAAATGGAAAAGCACTCTAATCACTTCAAGAAAATTGCGCTGTTTGTTCTGGTTGGTTGCGTGGCTTTCCTCTGGATGTCGAGCGGCGGTAAGGGGATTCAGGCCCAGGAGAGCGCCGCAACCGCTCCCGCAACCATGACCGCGCAGCAGGAGATGCTGCGGGACTATCGCCAGGTGGAAGTTGCGTCAATTTCCGACGCGGAGGAGCAACTTTACGGCCGGAAAATGTACATGAGCCATCAGATGCGGCCGATCTTCCGCACGAAGTTTGTGGGATACGCCGTGACGGTGCTGCTGAAGAAGCAGGAAAACAATCAGGGCGGCGCGGCGCTCAGTGGCATGCTGGCGGCCATCGACCACGGCGGCCCCAACGATGTCTACGTGATGAAATTGGAAGACGGAGACAACATCGCGGGGATGGGCGGCATCATGGGCACCGCGATGGCGGCGCGCGGATTTGTCGGCGCGGTGATTGACGGCGGAACGCGCGACACCTCCTACCTGGAGAGGATCCAGTTTCCGGTTTATGCCAGGGGAATCGTTCCCTCGACTTCGGTGGACCACTATATTTTTGGAGGATCGAATATTCAGATCGACTGCGACGGCGTGCCGGTTTCCGCCGGTGACATCATCGCCGCAGACAATGACGGCGTGGTGGTCGTGCCGCGCGACAAGGCGGAAGAGGTGCTGAAGAAGGCCCAACAACTGGACTTCACCGAGCACTCGATGTATCCGTTCATTTTCAAATACAAATCCGTCGAGGAAGCCATCAAGAAGTTCGGGCGGATTTAACAGGTTGTTGAGGGAGGCTACCCGCCATGCTGAGCGCAGCGAAGCATCTGCTGTACCTACATGAAAATGAATAAAACAGATCCTTCGCGGAGTTTATCCTGAGCCAAAAACAGATTCCTCGCTGCGCTCGGAATGACGAGCGAAGGGCTCAGGATGACGTGACAGAGGGTGTTTTTCAACAAGCTGCCAGGGCTGGAAGTATGAGACGGCCGGGCTGATGGCAGACGACGGGTTGCGAACGACCTATCAGCAGCCCGCCGCAATTGTGTATGATCTAGATTCAGGAGGGACCGTGAACCATTCACAGGAATTCATAAAAATGGTTGACGAGGCGAAGAGCCGGATCAAGGAAGTGGACGTTCACAAGGTAAAAGAGTGGCTCGATTCCGACAGGAAGTTCTGCCTGATCGACGTCCGCGAAGAGAGCGAATGGGCCACAGGCCGCCTGCCGTGCTCCATTCACATCGGTAGAGGGATCCTTGAGCGGGACATCGAGCGGACCATTCCCGACAAGAACACCTCGCTGGTTCTCTATTGCGGCGGCGGCTACCGCTCGGCACTGGCTGCCGAGAGCCTGCAGAAAATGGGCTACAACGACGTCGCCTCCATGGCGGGAGGCTGGCGCGGCTGGACGGATGCCGGCTACGAGGTGGCCGACGATTAGGGTAACGAATCCGGCGATGGGCCGGGTTCAGGGGGCGAGTCTCACCGAATGGACAATGCGCTTTAGTAAATCATCGTTTACCAGCCCCTTTTGATCTTCCTCCGTGTGCCTGAAGGTAAGAACCTGGCCGGACCTTCCAGTGGGCAGCAGCACCGCCTCAATCGGCCCGATTACGGTTTTCTCGATATTGGGCGGGTCGTAGCTTTCATTCACGTGATTGAGATAAAGCTCCACAACTTCGAGGCCATTCTGGTTTTTGAACGTCTGCTTGCGCTTGACGGAGGGGCATGACTCGCTGCCTTCCGGCCCGTCGGCCTGGCATGCGGTCAGGGCCCAAGCAATGGCAAATTCCTCCAACGACTTTTTGCTGTCGGGGTCCGTTGGGTATTCTGCGCGATCTTTAAAGTCAATATCGACCAGCCAGGACGTACCGGGCTTCTTCATCAGAGCGGCGATGAAACCCAGTCTGGGATTGAACTGTGCCTCCAGTAGAAACTCCCCCGGGTAGCTGAACTCGAACGGAACTCCCGCATGATGATAAGTTTTCCACCCTGCCGGCAACTGGGAGTCCGCCGCCTGTTGGGACGGTTTGCGCCTGGCGACCAAAAATTCCGCCGCTGGCAAGATCAGGCTGAATACCAGAAGGGCCAAGAGAATTTTTCGCGACGAACTTGAAGCCATTTCTGCAACTCCGAAAGAATGAAATGCTACACCCGCGGGGGCGATTTGGGAACGCACTGGAAGTGTTTCGCCGCCGCCGGAAATAAATCCGGGCCCGCGCTTCGGTTTTGTTCTGTACGGGGATATAATGAGGCTGGTGGCGGGAAAGTTATCTGCCGCCGGGAGGACCTTTATGGATGGATTGCTGGAACCAACTCATCTTATTTTTATTTTGGTGATTGTTCTAATTATTTTTGGACCGGGGAAACTGCCCGAGTTGGGCCGAGGCCTTGGAAAAGGGATTCGAGAGTTTAAGGGCGCCATTAAAGGGGTTACTGAAGAGGCCAAAGACGTCGGCAACAAGTCTGCTTAGGCATCCTGATCAAGCTATTTTCAGCATTTGAATATTCAGGCGGCTGCACTGGCGCCTGAGAAGAGGCCGGTGAAGTTTTGTGAGGGTATCGGCCCGTCCTCGGGGCCGAGGCGTACGCGCAGAAGCTTCGCGAGCAGTAAAGCGGAATGAAGGATTTTCCCGGAGCCCGGCGCTAGCGGAAGAGCGACGAGAGCACACCCCAGACCAGCCCGCCAAACCACATCAGAAAGAGCGTCGCACCGATTGCCGGCCCCAAGCTGAAGAAAAGGACCACGATGGCTTCCAGCAATATTTCGCTCACCTTTCGCTTCTGCTTTCCCTGAGGCACTGATTGCGCTCGCCCGCGTACAGATAAAAGTGGAGTCAGTTGAGAAGCCATAATTATTCTCCTCTGTGGCAAGTGAAGATCCGCCGCACCTTAAGCGCTTATCCTCGCCATCCTACGGTTCCATTCTAGAATTTCCGTCACTATTTGCTGTGTTCCAGGTCATACCTCGGTGTGATAAAACCGACATTCCAACACTTCGCTTTGCCCGCGTGAATAGAGTAGAATCAGTTGCATTTGCGAGGCTGGGGCCGGCCTTGGGAGCCCAAGGTTATCCTGGTGGAAGTACGCCCGGTTGGAGGCTTCCGGCCGGCGCGGCCCCGGCAACACGGAGATTCCAGTCCCCGTGAAATCGAAGGAGAGAAATTCTATATTATTGAAAAGATGGAGATTACAGCCAACCTGCCGGGCAAAGGCCTGGCCCGGATTGAAATACACAAAAAGCGAATCGTCATGGTCCAAATCCTGGGGCCGGAGGTTGCTGAAAAACCTTACGTCAGCCCGGGGCTGATCGATATCCAGTTGAACGGCTTTGCGGGGATCGACTTTTGCGATGCAAGCCTTGACCCACGGCGGGTGGGCAGCATCCTCCCCGCGCTCTGGAAAACGGGCGTAACAACTTTCTGTCCCACGGTGATCACCAACACGCAGGAAGGTCTGCTGCAATGCTTCCGGGCGCTGGAAGCGGCACGCCGCATCGAGCCCCGTTTTGCTGAGTGCGCTCCCTGTTACCACCTGGAGGGGCCGTACATTTCTCCCGGAGGCTCGCGCGGCGCCCATAACCCCAGAGTGATGCGGCCACCCGACTGGAAGGAATTCATGGAACTGCAGGAGGCGGCGGGCGGGAGGATTGGAATCGTGACGCTGGCTCCGGAACTGCCGGGCGCGCTCGATTTCATCCGCCGGGCGCGCGACGCCGGAGTGGTGGTCTCAATGGGCCACACGGACGCCACTCCTACGCAGATCCACCAGGGCGCCGAAGCAGGAGCGCAGTTGAACACCCACCTCGGGAACGGCTGCCCGCAGCTCATTGACCGGCACCAGACGCCGATCTGGGCGCAGCTTGCCTTGCGCCAACTGGCAGCCAGTTTGATTTGCGACGGGTTCCATCTGCCTCGCGACCTGGTGCAGGTGATCCATCGAATGAAGGGAATCGACGGCTGCGTGCTGATCACGGACGCAGTCCATGTGGCGGGACTCGCGCCAGGCCGCTATAAGCTGGTGGGTCTGGACATCGAGCTTCTCCCCACGGGCCAGGTGGTGATGGCGGACCGGCACAGCATGGCAGGCTCGGCAGTCAGCATGAATCGCACTGTAAAAGTTTTTATGGATTACGCCGGAGTGAGCCTGGAAGAAGCGGTGCAGGCGGCCACGGCCAATCCGTCGCGGCTGCTCGACCGCTTTAAAACTTGCGGCAAGGTGAGCGAAGGCGCGCCGGCCAATCTAGTCCTGTTCCGCGTGGGAGATGACAAGCTGGAAATTGAAAAGCTGATTTTGGGGGGCGAGGGGGTCTATGCGTCCGCGGAGTGTTAAAGCCCACATCCTGCGCGATTACAAGCTGGAGGGCTGGGAAAAGGAGATTGCCGGACAGTGGAGTTACAAGGAACTGGCGTCGCATGCGGAATGGTTCAAGGGCTGGATCAGCTTTGATGCGGTGACGTGGAACCCCTTCGACCGGCGGCTTTATTGCGGGCTTAACTCCCTGGATGGCGACCTGCTTTACCGTTTCGACCCCGGCGCGCAGACGTTTGAATCCATGAACACCGGGCAGTGGGCGGACCCGTTCGATGTGAAGATCCATCGGACCCTGCTGCTGAATCCCCATGACCAGTGTTTTTATTTTGCTACCTCGCTTTTACATGACCTTGACCAGCAGCACGAAGCGAAGGGCGGCAAACTGGTCAGGTTCGATCCGCGGAGCGGGGCTTTCCAGCAGCTTGGCGTGCCCGCAAAACACCTCTACATCCAGTCCATTGCTGCGGATTGGAAGCGTGAAATTATTTATGCCTTCACTTATCCCGCCGAAGCGGTTTACCGGGTAAACCTGGCAACCGGAAAGTCGAGCCTGGTGGCTTACCTGACCAATGCCACGATGTTTGTGCAGCCGCACAACGCTATTGTCGATAAAGAAGGGTGGCTGTGGGCCACCTGCGCCGAGACCCGCGCATGGGACGAAACCGTTGGGTGGGAACCGGTGCGGCTGTTCAAGTATCACCCGGAGGGCGACCTGTACGTCTGGTTTGATTACGGCCTTCCCCGGAAGTCCGCCCGGGAGCAGTTGCTCGCCGACCCTCCGGTCCCGGAAGGAGTTGCCGGCGCGCTTGCCGAAACACGGCACAGGAATGACTTTGGTTTTTGTGATTCCATGGCCTACGACGGCGAGCGCACCATTTACGCGGGTACGGTCGCGGGCGTGCTGGCCCGCATCGATACCGGCAGCGGCAAGGTGGAAAAAGTGGCAAACGTTACGGCCACGGGACGGCTTCCGGCGCTGGCGCTCAAAGACGGTGTTCTTTACGGCGCGGGTGGTATGAACGGACACACGCAGTTGATTCGATGGGATACGCGGACGGACGGGATCGAAGGGTATACAGACTTGAGTGATCCAGCTCGGAACGAGCGCCCTGCACGGGTACACGATCTGGCGATTGACGATGAACATCGGCTTTACCTTGGCGAAAATGACAACCACCGGCGGTCGAGTTACTTGTGGGAAGTGCAGCTCTGAAGAGAATTCGAACCGGGGCAGGGAACCCGGCTCAAATCAAAATCCATGAAACCAAGGGTTTGCGGATGCATCCTACATAATGTTGCCCTGCGCGCATCCTGGGAGTTTGAGGTCGTTTGGAGACCCGGGAGAAGGTGATGGTAGGGCTTGTATCCTTATAGTCCAGCCAGTGGGCCTGAGAAGTTTCTTAACAGAAAGAGTAGAACCTCGTGCCGAAAGTCGCTTTGGAGGGTATACTCTCTGAATATGTCGAACTTGGTATTTACTGGCTTGAAAGCCTCATTAATTCGCATAAAATAGCAATTTGATCTCTTTTGTATGCGGGTACGTAGCCAATAGCGCCTTTCGAATAGATTCTAACGTTAAGTGAAGAAAGGAAATCTCGATGGCAGAAGTTGAAAATCTGGAGCGTACTGCGAGCGCTTCCATGCCGGTTCGCGTGGATGTTCAATTGCACGATCTGTTGATGAAGTCTGGAACCAGGACAGCAACTCCACCTCTGAAGCCGAAGCCAGCCGGCCCGGATTCACCGGCTCTGACGCTGCCGGAACCCGTTTATCCGCAGAATCCGCTTCCCGAGGGCGTGGACTACACCGAGAAGCAGTATCACAAGATCAACACCATGCGCGCGCTGAAGTGCTGGGCGCTGCCTTTTGTGAAGTCCCGGTTCAAGCCTTCCGAACTGCGGCCGATCATTGCCTACCTCTTCACGGAGTTCAAGTGCAACGTCGACTGCCACTACTGTTGGAGCTACAACAACGACGTGAAGGGCATGACCGAGGATGTCGCCCGCCGGTCGATTGACTGGCTCGATGATACGGGCTGCCGCGTGCTGGCGCTGATGGGCGGCGAGCCGCTCCTGCGGCCGGGTTTTGTCCATAAGGTGGTTTATTACGCCGCCAAGAAGAACTTTTACGTTTATCTTCCCACTAACGGACGGCTGATGCGCCCTGAAGTGATTGACCGCATCGCTGATGCCGGAGTCGGAATCGTCAATCTGGCCATCGACTGCGTGGAAGAAAAGCCCGGCCTGCCCAAAGCGCTGAACCGCATCCGGCCCTACTTTGACTACCTGATCAAACGCCAGCGGCACTACGGCTATACGGTGATGATGAACATCAACATCACCCACATCAATCAGGACGACGTGAAGGAACTGACGGAGATCGCGCGCGCGAACGGCATCGCTACCGATTACCATCTGAACGAGGCGCCGATGCTCGAGCAGGAGCACTTCAAGCACCTGGACGACAACACCACCTACCTGACGCCGGACGACTTTCCAAAGGTGGAAGCGCTGCTCGATTACCTGATCGGCAAGAGCCGCCATGGATACAAGATGGCCAACCCCCAGACGCACATGCACGACATGAAAAAGCTGATGCGCGGCAAGGTGAAACCCTGGCCGTGCCGGGCGGGACAGAACAACCTGATCATCCGTCCCGAAGGCACGCTGGCGCCGTGTTTCCCCATGTATTCCGCCACCTACGATTGGGGCACCGTGGGGAACCACAAATTTGACAACCACCAGCTCGACGAAATGAAAAAAACCTGCTCGACGACGTGCCTCTCCACCTGCAATTACATCCTCTCGCACTGCTACGACAGCTCGAGGGTGATCCGCTGGGGCCTGAAACAGGCATTCCGCGGCTTTAAGGGAGTGAGCGGCCACTTCGACGATTAGGGCCGCGACCGGAGCCTCCGAAGGAGAGGATCAAACCGCGGGGCAGTCTCAAACCAGAATAGATTCAGAGAGGAAGGGCCGGTTGGTTTTTAGCCGGCCCTTTTTTTCGTCTCGTGCATCTATAAACTTTAAAGGAGGAGAAAAAAATGGAACCGAGACTTAATCCCACTAAGGTAGCACCTGCCGCATACAGAGCCATGGCGGCGCTGGAAAGTTATGTAAAGCACTCATCGAACTTGGAGAGACCGCTGCTGGAGCTGGTAAGAATGCGGGCATCCCAGATCAACGGCTGCGCCTATTGCCTGGATATGCACAGCAAGGACGCGAGGGCTGCCGGCGAGACCGAACAGCGGCTGTACACGCTGGACGCATGGCGGGAAACGCCATTCTTTACCGATCGCGAGCGCGCCGCCCTGGCCTGGACTGAAGCTATCACCCTGATCGCTTCAAGCCATGCCGAGGACGAGGTCTATGAGGAAGCGCGAAAGCAATTCTCGGAAGAAGAACTCGTGAATCTGACGCTTGCCATCGTGACCATCAATGGTTGGAACCGATTGTCCATCGGATTCCGGGCCGTTCCGGGCAAATACCAGCCTGCGGCGCATAAATCTGCTTCGGGGAAATCTTGAGGCGTGTTTTCCGGTCCTGAAGGTGGCCGGCGTGGCGCGACGGCTGGACGGCTTTTGCGGCCCACTTTAGAGCAGGGCTAGAAATTCATCGACAGTGAGGTCAGCGTGTCGGATGAGGGATCGAAGGGTTCCAACCGAAAGTTCTTTGTGCTGAGGGATGGAAAGATTGGCTCGAGTACCCACCTTGACCAGAACCAAATGACTCCCAACCTGGCCGACAGTTTGCCAACCTGCCCGCTGGAAGGCCTTCACGGCTTCTTTACCGGAAATGTTGGCGAGCTTGCCCATCCAGCTATATGGCTACGACGATTTGTTGGCGGCCCGGCTCTTTAGCAAGCTTTGATGAGGCTTTCTGGTCCTCGGCCCATAGCCAGGCCGTAATGGCTTCTTTGATGTTTTCGAGGGCTTCCTTTTCGTCTTTTCCCTGAGAAACACAGCCGGGGAGTGCTGGGCACTCGGCTACAAGCCAGCCGTCCTCCGCCCGATCGAGAGTAACGTGGAAAATCATAAGCACCTCTTCCTGAGTGCCATAGTGCCCGAAACTGCGAGGATTAGCAAGATGCGCTTGGCGAAGACCTTGAGCTCCAAACGCCCTACCACTGCCTGCGTTTGGACGCGGCGCGCATTTCGGGTTCGGGGTCGATGCCCAGCGCGTCGGCCACGCGGGTGATGTAATTGAAATAGGCGATGACCTCGACGGCGTCAAGGATGTCACAATCGCTGAGCCCGTGTTTGCGAAGGGCGTCGATGTCTTTTTTGCGCCCGGCGGATGGACTGCGCGTGATCAGATCGGCAAATTTTGCCAGGGCCCTGCTGCGCGGCGGCAGCTTTGCGCGCAGATAATTGCGTTTCACCTGTTCGGCCATCATCGCGTCGCCGCTTTCCACACGGAGATCCTCCCCGTGAGCTTCCGTTCAATAGAAGCAGTTGTTGGCGCGGGAGACCACGACGGCCAGCAGTTCGCGCTCGGCGCGGGAGAGGCCGGAAGGCCCGTGCATGGTGGCCAGATAGAGGCCCATCGAAGCGTACAGGGTTTCGGGATTCAGGCTCTGGACTTTGAGAATGTTGAAAACTTTTCCGGCACGCGCGACGGCCCGCATGTATTCATTCTTCAGCTCTCCGGTTGCATCTTCGGGCTCAATAGTTTTAATCCATGCCATGGATAGCCTCCGATCCGGCGCTACATCAGCGCAAGCCCCCGGAACAGGTATAATACAGGCTTCGATTTCCCAAGTCCCGTATTGCTGGAGGCAATGATGAAGTTGCGGCTGGATATAGTTTTGAGCGTGTTGCTGCTGGCTGGGCCTGCCTTCCCTGTGAGGGCCCAAAGCTATGTCGAGCCGCCTCAGATCTCGCCGCGGGATTTTGCCCTGATGGCCTGGGACCAGTCGCCGTCCGATCCGCACCAGCTTGATCTGATGCGCCAGGCGGGACTGAACATCTCGGGGTTCTGCTCCCCGGGCGATCTCGACAAGGTGCAGGCTGCAAAGATGGCCTGTTTCGTTGCCGATGACCGCGCGAGCGGCTTTGACTGGACCCAGATGCCGGACAAAAAGGAATTGCTGGCAAAGATTGACGCCGTGATCGCAGAAGTCCGCAATCATCCAGCGGCACTGGGCTTTCTGCTTCGAGACGAGCCGCCCGCGGGGATGATGCCGGGCCTGAGAGAAGTGGCAGCCATACTGCGGCGCGCAATGCCCGGAACGTGGCCTTACGTGAACCTGCTGCCCAATTATGCAACCCCCGCGCAACTGGGCGCTCCAACTTATGAAGCATATGTGCAAAAGTTCGTGCATGACGCCCACCCACCGCTGCTGAGTTATGACAATTACTCGCTGTTCAACGGCAGGATGATGGGCCGATTTTTTACCAACCTGGCGACCGTCCGGCACGCAGCACAGCAAGCCGGCATCCCGTTCTGGAACGTGATTCTTTCCAACAGCCATTTCAGTTACATGGAGCCGAGTGACGCCACCCTGCGGCTGCAGGCCTACAGCACCATCGCCTATGGCGGGCGCGGCATCGAGTACTTCACCTATTTTTCCCCGAAAGTGGGCAACTTCCGGCTGGCGCCGGTGGACCAGTTCGGGCATCGCACAGCCACGTGGTACAAGCTGCGGCGGCTGAACGATCAGATTCGCGAATTGGCTCCCTGGATGATCAAGCTGCACAGCACGGGCGTTTATCATTCCGCGCCGCTGCCTGAAGGCGCTGATCCCATCGCGAAAAGCGGGCTGGTGAAGCAGGTGCGGGCGACCACCTTTCAAAGCCCTCCTGTTGCCCCCGAATATCTGATCGGCGAGTTCCGGGATAGCGAGGGCCATCCGTTCCTGATGATTGTGAACAAGTCGCTGGAATATTCCATCCGCTACGCGATTGATCTGAGAGACGAGAACCAGCATCTGGTCTTTATCTCTCCGTACACCGGCCAGCCTATCGCCTTCACGGGGGAAATGAACTGGCTGGCGCCGGGCGCCGGTGCGCTGTTGGAGGTTAAGTAACGGGCGGCGCACCGGCCAGTAATGGGGTTTGGCTCGCCACATGGCGACTTAAGGCCGCCTCTGCGGGAGGTGGGATACATGTTAGGTTGTCCACCCGGTGCGTTCAAGTTAGAATGAAAGTTTGAATATGGCGGAACTGGTCCAGATCGGTGCGAATTCGCGTCCGGCGCGGCGGCCGGATTGGCTGAAGGTGCGCATCCCTTCGGGTGAAAATTATTTTGAGCTGAAAGGCCTGATGCGCGGCCTCGGACTCCACACTGTTTGCGAGAGCGCCCGCTGCCCCAACATCGCCGAGTGCTGGCAGCACCGCACAGCCACTTTTATGATTCTGGGCGAGCTTTGCACGCGCCGCTGCGGCTTTTGCGCGGTGCCCAAGGGGCGCCCGGCCGGCCAGGTGGATTGGGCGGAGCCGGAACGAGTGGCCGGGGCTGCCGAAAACATGGGACTCAAGTACGTTGTGGTGACCTCTGTGGATCGCGACGACCTGAAGGACGGCGGCTCTACGATTTTTGCCCGAACGATTGAGGCCCTGCGCCGGCGGCTTGATGGCTGCAAGGTGGAAGTGCTGATCCCCGATTTCCGCGGATCGGACGAGGCCCTTGAGACCGTGTTGAAAGCCCGGCCCGACGTTCTGAACCACAACATTGAAACTGTTCCGCGGATGTATCCTGTGGCGCGGCGCGGCTCGCGCTACGAGCGGTCGCTGCGGCTGCTAAAGCATTCGCGCGAAATCAATCCTGCAATACCCACCAAGTCTGGGCTGATGGTTGGCTTGGGCGAGACCATGGGAGAGCTTTTTGACGTACTCGGCGACCTGGCCGGGGTCGGCGTTGACATTGTCACCATCGGGCAATACTTGCGGCCTTCCGGCGAGCAGTTGCCGGTGGCGCGTTTCTACACCCCGGAAGAGTTTGCAACCCTCAAGCGGGAAGGCCTGTGCCGTGGCATCCGGCACGTGGAGTCCGGGCCGCTGGTCCGCAGCTCCTACCACGCCCATGAACAATCTTCGTCCCTCGATTCTCAGTTGAAGCAATAAGCGGACGAATTTCCTGCCTTCAAGGCCTTAACACAGAGATCCCAGCGCGGCAGGGCCGTAACCAAACGCCGCCCGAAAATTTGTGCAAAGCGCAAACATTCCAGGTGTCAGCAGCACAGAGAGAAGCCATCACTCGATCTGTTCGCTCGGGTGGCGGAGTTTCAGGGCTTTTTGGGCGGCGCCGTAGAGAGCTTCGCCGGCAGCAGTCTGCTTGCCCCGCTCCCGGTTCAGGACCTCGCGATAAAGGGCTTCGCCTTGTTCGGCATGGCCCGTGCGGATTTCGAGGCTTCCTACCATCAGGGTCCAGAGGCCGTTGGCGGGATACCGGCTGCGCAACTGCTGGAAGAGTTCGATCGACTTGCCATACTGCTTTTCACTGGTGCGGGAATAATCTTTGGCCAGGTAATAAAGCGCTTCGCCTCGGGTCAGTTCGCCGTGTTTTGCAGCGTAATCGATCTCCTGAAGCCCCCGTTGACGGCTTCCGCCGGGCAGCCCGATCATCCACCGCAAGAGCTTGACGATGGTGGGCAGGGTGTCCACAAAATAGTCGTAAAGCCCCAGCCCTGCGTAAGCGTCCGCCAGGTGGCGGTCCTTTTGCGCCGCATCGATCAGGAGCGACCGCATCTGTTTAGCGGCGCGCGCGGCGGCAAGGTTGCTTTCCCGCATCGAGGCCAGCCGGCCGCGCAGCCCGCAGGCCATTCCTTCATAGAGGTAGTTTCTTGCCACGTCGCGGTTGGCTTTCCGGTTTGCGCGCGCTTTGGCGATGGCCGCGTTAACCAGCTTGTTGAATCGCGAATCGTAAGGCGTGCTGGACCGTGAGGGCACAACGAAAACATCCGGGTCGATGAGGTCGCCGCTGGCGAAATAGATCTTCCACCAGAGGGCGTCGGCTTCCATCAGATAGCCCAGCGCCGAATCCGGATCCTCCGTCTGGATTTTCCGGAAGACCTTGATGGCGGCGCCGGGGTCCCCGTTCATCAACAGGTCGAGCCCCTGCCGCGCCACCCTGATCTGTTCAGCTTCTGAGTTCTGCGGGCGGGCCGCGGCACGGCCTGCCGGGACGCTCAGCGCGAAAAGGATGATTACAACTGAGAGAGTTTTTCCTTTGGCAAGCCTGCTGAATTCCATCTCTGTAAACTTAAGGGTCATTTTTGGCCTGCGGAGGCCATTGTATCGTTCGTTGCCCAAAAGATTTCACACAAAGTACGCTGAGGCCCTCAACCCCATCTGATTTGGTTCCATCGGGGCCGCAGAGAACGCGGAGCAAACACGCGTCTTCACCCGGGGCCTGGCGGTTTCCTTCCGGTGCGCACTCCGACCCGATTGCGCCAAATTGGAAATTCTTATTGCCCGGGCCGTTTGAGCCAGCCGACCAGAATGTCCTGGCCCTCCACCCGGACTTCGTAGGCGGAAATGGAATGTCCGCCGGGGTGATCGGGCAGGCCTGTTCGCACGTCGTAGGTCCAGCCGTGCCACGGACAGGTGAGCATGCAACCCTCGATGCGGCCGCTGGCCAAAGGGCCGCCCATGTGGGGGCACACGGCATTCACCGCGTAGAATTGTCCGTCCACATTGCAGAGCGCCATGGGTTTTTCATGAACAACGATGTACCGGATAGACCCCGAGGGGATATCGGTAACGGTTGCGGCTTTAACGAAAGACGGTCGGTTGCTCATTGCTCTATTCTCATTCTGGGGCGGAGGAATAGGACCGGGAAACGGGTTCTTCCTGGCGCGTTTGGATAAGCCCTCCAGCAAGCAGCTTTACAGATTCAAACATCACGAAGCATTCCACGGCAAATGGCGCAAACCCCAGGAAGCCCGGCAGCGGCATCTCAAAAATCTTCCAGCCCTGCAGGATGGGGAAGATGTAGAGCCAGCGGGCGGCAGCCCAGTAGTTCCAGAACTCCCAGAAGACGCCACAAACAAGACCCCCGGCCATAAGATTCCAGAAAAGCGACGATCTGCCGTTTTCCCAGTCGCGCAGAAGTGAGTGGCCTCCGCAGGCGTAGTTGAGGGGATCCAGCAGCAACACGAACCCTACCCAGACGAACGCAAAAAGGAATTGCCCGACCTCCGCCTGCATCAGCACGGGCACGGTGAGGAACAGGAAGCCCATCACCATCAGAGAGGTCCGATAAGCGCGGCTGAAGGGCGCGTGCGGGCGGATCGGCCAACTGAAGAGACCCATCGCCTGAAGCAGATCCGCCGTTTCAAAGATGGCCGGCCAGATCGTGGCGAATGACCATGCGTACCCGAAATAGCGCAGGGCGGGGTTGGCTGGCAGACCCACGTAGGTCCAGTTCTGCATCCGCAGGTTGTAGGCCTCAAAGATCAGCCACAGGGGAATCGACGATAGCGCCAGAAGAAAGAACTCGCGCGGCGAATCGAAAAGCCGGGACGAGCCCTTCAGGCTGCAGACGGCGGCGTCGGCCAGCAAAATGTAAGCCGTCCAGCAAAGAGGAGTGAAATAGACGGCAACCCAGTAGACGCGAAAACCGAGCAATATCTCGAGAAGTACGAGCATGGCCAGTCCCGCCCAGCCAGAGGGACGAAACCCGCCCGCCTTTGCTCTGCTGAAGTACCTTAGACTCAGGAACCCGACGGTGACGCCAATCAGGGCCATTCCCACTGGCAGATGCGCGCTGTTCATAGAACCTCAAACCGAAATTGCCCGCCTCATAGCAGGATATCGGGCCGGAACAGCGATTGCAAACAGGAGAGCGTCGCACTCCGGGCGGCACATTTGTGCGTTTTTGAGCTGCCGTTATATGATGTTTGCGCACCAGCCTTTAAAGGGGCGGCTCAAGCTTACAAACGAAAGTGTTGATGAATAGTGCAGGTTAAAGGAAGTTCATCTCAAGGGACGGCTGAACTGGCACGAAAGCGCGCGGGAATGTGGTATATTCGCCGGGAGTTCTAAAAAAAGGATTTGTAGATGACAATTGCGGAAAAGGTGGAAAAAGACCTGGTGGCGGCCATGAAGGCGCGGGAGCAACTCAAGCTCTCCGTGTTGCGGATGGCCAAGACTTCACTTAAGCATAAGCAGATCGAAGTCGGCGCTCCGCTCAACGATGACCAGACCATTGCCGTGCTACGGACACTGGTGAAGCAGCGACGCGACTCGGTGGAGCAGTTCCGCAAGGGAGGCCGCGAAGATCTTGCCGCCAAAGAGGAAGCGGAAACGGAAATCCTGCAGGCTTACCTGCCGGTTGAAGCAGGAGAGGACGAAATCAGCGCCGCCGTGGCCGCCGCCATCCAGGAAACCGGAGCGGCCGGGCCGCAGGATCTGGGCAAAGTAATGAAGGCCGCCATGCAGAAACTGGCTGGCAAGAACGCTGACGGCAAGCGGGTGAACCAGATTGTTCGCGCCAAACTGGGTGGATAGCGCAAGGGGCCACCGGGTTCAGCCTCAGGTGAACACTTTCTGATCTTTTGTGGACCGAAAGAATGGCATCTGGACCGACACTTCAGAACCAGGCAAATGCTGCAGCCTCCTACAAACCTTACGTTCCGGCGGATGTTGTCCTGCCGGAATTCACTCCGCGCGCCATCCTGCTGGGCGCGTTTCTGGGCATCATCTTTGGCGCGGTTTCGGTTTATCTCGCTCTGCGCGCCGGCCTGACGGTGAGCGCTTCCATCCCCGTTGCGGTCATTTCCATTACGGTCTTCAAGTGGCTGGGGAATTCGACCATCCTTGAGAACAACATTGTCCAGACGGTGGGCTCGGCGGGCGAATCCATCGCGGCCGGGACTGTCTTCACGCTGCCGGCGCTGATTTTTCTTGGCTACACACTCGATTACTGGCGGATTTTCCCGCTGGCACTGGCCGGGGGCCTGCTGGGCGTCCTGTTTGTGGTCCCGCTTCGGAACGCCCTGGTGGTGAAGGAACACGGCAACCTGGTTTTCCCGGAAGGCAAAGCCTGCGCGGACGTTCTGATTACCGGGGAAAAGGGCGGCATCCAGGCCGGGAAAGTTTTCGGCGGCGCGGCGATCGGGATCATTTACAAATTCCTGATGGGCGAGCAGGGCGGGCTGTTTTTCTGGAAGGCCACGCCGGAATGGCACCCTGCCTGGTATCCCGGCTCGACCTTTGCGGGTGAAATCACGCCGGAATATCTTGGCGTGGGGTACATCATCGGGACGAAAGTCGCTGGAACGATGGTTGCCGGCGGCGTTCTCTCCTGGCTGGTGCTGATTCCCATCATCCAGTTTTTCGGTTCACACATTCCGGAGGCGATGTACCCCGGAACCATTCCCATCGGGCAGATGACCGAGACGCAGATCTGGAGCAGTTACATCCGCTACATCGGCGCGGGAGCAGTGACGGCCGCGGGCATCATCACGCTGGCCAGGACGGCTCCCACGATCATCAGCTCCTTTAAATCCACCTTCGACCAGCTCAGGAACAGCAAGCTGGTAGCCAGCCTGAAGGTGCAACGCACGGCGCGCGACCTTCCGCTGACGGTGATCGCCGGCGGATCGGTCCTGGTGGTGGGTTTTCTGTGGGCGCTACTGGCGTTCCACATCAATCCCAAAGCGAGCGGCAACCTGGTCTCCGCCCTGCTGATGGTTTTGTTTGGTTTCTTCTTTGCCACTGTTTCGGCGCGGATTGTGGGCCTGATCGGAAGCTCTTCCAACCCGGTTTCCGGAATGACCATCGCCACCCTGATGGGAACCTGCCTGATTTTCCTGCTGGTCGGCTGGACGGGCGGAATGTACTCCGCCATCGCCCTGAGCATCGGCGCCGTGGTTGCGATTGGCGGCGCCAGCGCCGGCGCCACCACGCAGGACCTGAAAACCGGTTTTCTCGTGGGAGGAACGCCCAGCAAGCAGGAGCTCGGTTACGCAATCGGCGTGATGACATCGGTTTTTGTGGTGGGGCTCACCATGCAACTGCTGAACAGCAGCGCAACCAAAGTGAAGCCCATGCACATTTCCGGCGTCTCGATCACCTCCGCGATGAAGCCGCAGGGGCCCACAATCTACCAGGGGCGCAAGTATGAAGTCATCAGCGTGATCGGATCGGCCAAGATTCCCGACGGCCGTTACTTTTTCGATCCCGCCACGAAAGAAATTGATTTTGTAAAAGTGGAGGGCATCGGTTCGACGGACTATCCTGCCCCGCAGGCAACCCTGATGAGCGTGGTGATCAACGGCATTCTCACCCGCAAGCTGCCGTGGACCCTGGTGCTGTTCGGAGCGTTCACCGTGATTGTTCTGGAGTTGTGCGGAATCCATTCGCTGGCCTTTGCCGTGGGACTCTACCTGCCGCTTTCGACCACCGCGCCCATTTTTGCGGGCGGCATGATCAAGTGGCTGGTGGACCGCGGCAAGCACAAGGAAGAAGAGGAGGCGGAATCCGAAACCGGCAGCGGGGCCCTGTTCAGCTCGGGACTGATTGCGGGCGGATCGCTGGGCGGCCTGGCGCTCGCCACCGTGGTCGGGTTCCAGAAGGAACAGGAGTTTGCGCTGGGCTTGCGCTGGTTTCCAAACTTTGCGCAGAGTGACCTTGCGGCGCTGGTGATCTTTACCGGGCTTGCGGCACTGCTCTACTTTGTGGCGAAATCCCGGGGCTCGGCCAGGCGCGCGGAAACGTGAGCTTGCGGCGCGCCGGTCGCGCGAGGGTTCGCAGTCTCTCCCTCCAGTGCCGTTCTTATGATAGGCTTCAATTAATGCCTCGTTATACTCAATCCTACATGTCGTTTTTCCCGCCCTTCACGCGGATGGTGAAGGCCCTGATTATTATCACGGCGGCGGTATTTGTGGTGACTTATCTGCCGCTCAGGCTGTTTGGCTGGCAGTCGCCGTTTATTTACCTGGGTTTGCAGCCTTACGCGGTGGTGCACCGGCTGTATCTCTGGCAGCTGGTCACGTACCTGTTCCTGCATGGCGGGTTTTTCCACATTCTTTTTAATATGTTTGCGCTGTGGATGTTCGGGCCGGACCTCGAGCAGATGTGGGGCGAATCGGAATTCCTGAAATTCTATCTCGTCTGCGGGATCGGCGCCGGCGTCTTTGATGTGGTGCTGAACACCCTCTTCGGGTCGCCCAATTCACTGACCATCGGGGCCTCGGGAGCTATCTACGGTCTGCTGCTGGCCTTCGGGCTGCTTTTCCCCAATCGGCCGATTTTCATCTGGTTCATCATCCCGATCCCCGCCAAATGGTTCGTCGTGATCATCGGGGCCATCGAATTTTTCAGCGAGATCAGCGGGCCGGGTTCCGGCATTGCGCATCTGGCGCACCTGGGTGGGATGCTGGTAGCCTACCTTTACCTGCGGGGTGGCGGGTTTTCAGGCCGCATGCAATTGCGGTACGAAGACTGGCGCAGGGCGCGATTGCGGCGCAAGTTTGAAGTCTACATGCGCGACAATGAAAGAAAGGATGATCCTGACCGCTGGATCAATTAAGATGGGGTTGTAGAGCGTGTTGAGGGCCGGCTGGGGATGCGGCGCGTGACACTCTGACGAAGGAGGAGCCCATGGCATCTGCACAGCAAAGCATTCTGGCAATCGAGAAGGAACTGGTTCGGGACTTCAACGCGGGCAAAACCAGCGATCTCCTCGAGCACTTCCATTCGAAAGTCGTCGGATTCTCTTCCACTCAACAGCAGCGCATCAGCGGCCGTGCCGCCATGCGAAAGACGTTCGATTATTACCGTCACGCCAGCAGCAGGATGAAATACGCCATCGTTAAACCGCAGGTCCAGGTGTTTGGAGATACCGCGGTGGCCACGTTTACGTGGACAGTAGAACTTGGCGCAGGCCGCCCCCGGCACGCCATCCACGGCCGCGGCAGCCACGTGTTCGTCCGCAGCGGCGACAAGTGGCAGATTGTCCACGAGCATTTCTCGCGCGCGCATTGATGGGGTGCCGGCACCTGTGAGAGGCGCCGGGCAATGCTTCTCTGTTCGCGGGCTTTCCTTGTTAAGGAGTCTCCGAGCGGAATCCGCCTGTGATCAAACTTGCGACGGGAGACGCCCAGCGCTATCGCCCAAGAACAATGTCAATGCCCGAGAGAACCAGCTGAAGCTTTGAGGCTGGCAACTTGCCTACGCGGTCGGTGAGGCATTCCTTGTCAACGCTGACGACCAGCGATAAATTGGCGACAGAATCTTTTGCCAGCCCTGTGAGGCGCTTCGAAAGATGCACATTGCCTGGCGCCAATGCCCACTTGAGGTTGCCCGTCAGCGGCACGCAGACCACAGTGGCGACCCGGCTTCGATTAGGCGCGTCACACTGCACCACAACGACCGGCCTTCGAAACCCCGGGCCCGAACCTTCGGGAGGGGGCAGATCGGCCCACCAGATTTCGCCCTGGGAGATTACCACTCGCTTTGCCTCAGGATGCGATGAGCGGCGTGGGAAACAAATGGGTCCTTCGTTTCTCCCACCTCATCGCAGACCCGGTTCATTGCTTCCGTGATCTCGTCCGGCGTGTGCCGCGCGAGGTATTCCTTAAGCGCCTCGCTGAACAACTGGCTGCGCGATTTCCGGGTGCGCCGGGCCAGCCGCTCAGCAACCTCGAAGATATCATTGGGAATGGAGACGGCCGTTTTCATTCAGTTAATATAACCGCTGCACGTCAGGCAAGCAATCGTATCCACGATCAAGAAATGATCCAACACACCAATCCGATTGACGCGCAGCCTCCTGTAGTGCTAGATTCAAGTTCGTTGGTTGTTCTTTGAAAATTTATGTTCCTGTGGTGCCCCGCGGGTGCGGGGATAAAAGGAAAGGCCGTGCAAATCGGCCGCGGTCCCGCCACTGTAATCGGCGAGTTGGATCTTCGACTCTATCGGCCACTGTCCCGGAAGTCCGGGGTGGGAAGGTAGAAGGTCCCGCGATGACCCGAAAGCCAGGAAGCCTACCCAGGAAGTAAAACTCAGACTGACTCTTCGACGGAAAGAGGACTGAGGGAGAGCTGCTGAAGCCTTCCGGTTCCGTATGAGGAATTGGAAGGCTTTTTGTTTTTCCGGCTGTTTCTTCGTGTGTCCTTCCGTCCGGAAAGCCCGCGGGGGTGCGGGCAGAAAGGATGGAATTATGAAAGCAGGCAGTTTAGTGTGGCCTTTGTTCCTTCTCCTGTTAATGCTTCTGGCAAATGCAACTGCTGCGAGCGCTGCAACGCTTCGCGGAAACGTTGTGGATCCCGAAGGCGCTGAAGTTCCCGGCGCAACCGTGCGCCTGCTCGGCGGGCAGGGAGCGGAAATCGCTCATACGGTGACCGGCGAACGGGGGCAATTCCGTTTTGCGGGGCTGGCCTCCGGCATCTACACCATCAAAATTTCTCTGGCGGGCTTTGGCGCGGCCACGGCATCCGCCAGGACCGGCGAAAACCTTCATCTTGTCCTGCCAATGGCCTCCGTCCACGAAAGCGTGGTGGTGACGGCCACGCGAACGCCGGCGGCATCGAGCCAGTTGGGAGCGAGCACCAGCGTGATTACCCGCCAGGAGATCGTGGACCGGAATGCGCCCGTGGTGAGTGACCTGCTGCAGCCACTGCCGGGCGTTACGGTAGTCCGCAACGGCGCGCCGGGCGGTGTGACCACCGTATTCGTCCGCGGGGGCGACAGCGATTACAACAAGGTGCTGCTGGACGGCGTTCCGTTGAACCAGGCGGGCGGCTTCTTTGACTTCAGCACGCTCACCACCAGCAACCTGGACCGGGTGGAAGTGGTCCGCAGCGCGGAGTCCGCCCTGTTCGGGTCCGATGCCATGACCAGCGTGATCCAGTTGTTTACGCGGCGTGGCAGCGCGGAGGCGAAACTCCCTCACTTTTCTTTCAGCGGGGAGGGCGGGAAAGATTCCACCTGGCAGGGACGGGGTTCGGTGACGGGCGGCTACGGGCCCTTCGATTACAGCCTGGAAGGCGGGAAGTTCAGCACGGACAACCAGGCGCCCAACGACTTTTTCCACGTCGCCACGCTTTCGGCAGATCTGGGCCTGAAGGTGGGGAAGGCCACCACGCTGCGCGCCATCATGATGGGGAATTTCGGCCTGGCAGGAACTCCCGGGCAGACGGCGTTTGGGCCGCCCATCACGGATGCTTCATTCCGGCAGCGGACAGGCTATGGCGCTTTTTCACTCCACAACCAGGTGACTTCATCCTGGGAGCAGGAGTTAACCTACACGTTTTCAAAGAGCCGCCAGGTTTCCATTGACCTCGGCCAGAATCCTCCCTTCACGCCCACGTTCGAGGGCCGCACGGCGGCGTTCCAATACTACGACTTTCCGACGAATTATCTCGACGACGAGTGGCGCGACCACGTGAGCTACCAGTCCAACTGGGAAGGCTCGCCGTTCGGCGGCAGTTTCGGGTGGCACGAGGATACTTTTGCCTTTGACTGGGACGGAGAACACGGCTTCCTGGTTGACCGGTTCGCGCAGAATCCTGCAACGAGTGCGCAACGAAATAACTTCGGATATACTTTTCAGGATCGGATGTTGTGGGGCCGGCTGTCGCTGGGCGACGGGGTCCGCATCGATGATAACGGCAGTTTTGGGACAGTGGTGGTTCCGCGCACCTCGATTGCGTATCGGTTGCGAAACGGCCGGGGGTTTTTCGGGACTACCACGCTGAAGTTTGATTTTGGCCTGGGCGTCAAGGAACCCAGCTTTCTGGAAACTTACTCCAACACGCCCTACGTTGTGGGGAACCCGAACCTCGCTCCCGAGCGCACCCGGACGCTGGATTATGGGGTCGAGCAGAGGTTCTGGGAAGGCCGTGGCCGGCTGGAACTGGACGGCTTCGACAACCTTTTCCGGGACCAGATCGCGTTCGAGACGACGAATTACCAGACCTTCAGCGGCACGTATTTCAACCTGGGCCGCGCCGTCGCCAAAGGCGCAGAGGTCGACCTGGAAATTGCGCCTTTGAAAGGTTTGCGCACGATCGGGAGTTACACTTATCTTGATTCGGAAATTATCGAGAGCGGCAACCCTTTTTCCCCGGCCTTGCAGGCCGGGCGATGGCTTCTGAGGCGCCCCCGGCATTCCGGTTCCGTGCAGGTGTTGTGGGACTGGCGGAGGATGAACGTGACTTCAACCACGATGTTCGTGGGGCGCCGGCAAGACAGCGATTTTGTGGGCCTGGAACCGCCGCTGATCTGGAACAACGGCTACACGGACTCGGACCTTTCCTGGAGCTATCGGTCTTTCGGGCACATGACTTACTATGGACTGGTGGGAAATCTTTTCAATCAGAAGTATATGCAAGTCCTGGGCTATCCGGCGCTGAAGCGGACCTACCTCGCCGGCATCCGCCTGGAATTTTGAGCGAAGGAGACAAAGATGATTTACCTCATCATTGCTTTGGCGATTGCAGCACGGTTCATCCCCGGCGCGGCGAACTTTAGCCCCGTGTACGCCGGGCTCCTGTTTGGCGGGGTCTATCTCAAAAAGCGCGATTCGATCTGGTTCCCGGTGTTGCTGCTTGCCGGCAGCGACCTGCTGGTGAATTCGCTGCTGTACCAGACGTCGTTCCAGCCGGAGCAAATTCTCAACTGGGTTGGCTTTGCCGCCATCGTGATGGTTGGCTGGTGGCTGCAGAACCGCGTATCGGTACGGAACGTTTTGATCGCCTCGATTGCCGGGCCGAGCGTCTTTTTCCTGATCAGCAATTTCGCGGTCTGGATCAGCGGAGGATTGTACCCGCCAACCTTCGGCGGCCTTGGGGCCTGCTACGCGGCGGGAATTCCGTTCTACGGGAATTCGCTGATCAGCGGCGTTCTTTTCAGCGGCATTCTGTTTGGCGCGTACGAGTATTATCTCCGCCGGGCTCATAGCCACGAAATGGCAGCGCGCTAGCTGCATCCGGCGGGTGATGCGAGGCTTGGCCGGAGGGCGGAACGCTCTTGCCTCCCGGTGAACGGTCTCCTTCACTCGCTTTGGATTTCTCCTCAGCGCGTTGCCGGAAACAGAGAGGCGCGCGTGGGCTACTCAACCCGATGCACTTTGAGGATGTTGGTGCTTCCGCGTTTGGCGATCGGGTTTCCGGCAATGACTGCAATGAAATTGCCCCGGTTGACGACGCCCATCTCCCTCAGCCGCTGGGCGGCGGCTTCCACCATTTTGTCGGTGGATTGAAGCCTGCGCATGTGAACGGGCCTTACACCCCAATAGAGCGCAGTTCTACGCAGTACATAATCAAAAGGCGAGAAGGCGAACACCGGAACCCTCGGGCGGTACTTTGAAATTACCCGGGCGCTCGATCCCGATTGCGTAAAGACCGCCACCGCCTTCAGGTCCAGTTCGGCCGTCATGTGCGCGGCGGATTCACAAATGGCTTCAGGAACATCGAGCGCATCGCTTCGGTCCCTCATGTTGAGGAACTCCACCGACCGTTGCGTGCTTTCCGTGACGGAAATAATTCTCGCCATCATCTCGACGGCCTTCGTGGGGTAATGGCCCGTTGCGGTTTCTCCTGAAAGCATCAGGGCATCCGTTCCGTCAATGACGGCATTGGCAACGTCGGAAGCCTCCGCGCGGGTCGGCCGCGGGTGAACGGTCATGGATTCGAGCATTTGGGTTGCGGTAATCACCGGAATCCGCATGGCGAAAGCGCTGTTGATGATCCGCTTCTGAATGGCCGGCACCATTTCCGGAGGCAATTCAACTCCGAGGTCGCCGCGAGCTACCATGACCGCGTCCGTGGCCTGGAGAATTTCATCCAGGTGATCAATGGCCTCCGGTTTTTCAAGCTTGGCGACTACAGGAATCGACCGCTCCGCCCGGGCAAGAATGCGTTTCAACGCCAGCACGTCTTCAGCCCGGCGCACAAAGGAAAGAGCAATGTAGTCGACGCGATTCTGAATCCCGAACTTAAGGTCCTCACGGTCTTTCCTGGTGAGAGCAGAAATTCCCAGTGCAATGCCGGGGAGGTTGATGCCCTGATGCTCGCCCAGCTCGCCGCCATTGACCACGCGGCACTGGATCTCTGTTCCTCTCACGCTCTCCACGACCAGTTCGATGAGACCATCCGAGAGCAGGATGCTGTTGCCTGCGCGCACTTCCTGGGGGAGGCGCAGGAACGTGGTTGAGATAAAACGGCTATTGCCTGGGACGGGCCTGGTGGTGATAGTGACGGCAGCTCCTTCCCGCAGTTCGACGCGTCGGCCGCCTTCGAGCTGGCCGGTGCGGATCTTGGGCCCTTGAAGGTCCTGCATGATGGCTACGGCCTTGCCGCAGGTTGCAGCCGCCTCTCGAAGTCTTTTCAGCCGTCGGCCATGCTCTGAGTGTGATCCATGAGAGAAGTTGAGGCGCGCAACGTCCATCCCGGCGCTGAGGAGCGAGCTAAGCACTTCAGGGGGGTCGGTGGCCGGACCGAGCGTGCAGACGATCCTCGCCCTGCGGGAATCAGCATTTACGGTAGAAGATTTTGAAAGAATGCTCATCGTTTCAGTATATAAGCTGCCGACTCGACAGGAAAAGTAAGGGGAAGGCAAGCGAGGAGACTCAAAGGATCACCCCAACCACGGTTTAAGGGTGCAGGATGCCGTTTTGGACGGCCCCAATAGATTAGAGAGTGAGAAGATAATCTGAGGCGCTGACTTCCTTGAAGTGCGTTGAACTGACACGAAGGCCGACAACGTTGCCGAAAAATTGAAGGATTGCGGTCAGGCGGAGGAACGGCGTCTTCTCGTCGAATCGCAGGAAATGCCGGAGGCGAAGCACGAAATAGGTCAGGTGAAAGTAAAGAATCAAAAGCCGGTCCTGTGGCGTGTAGCGATGGCTTTCATTGGCTGCGTTCTTTAACAAGTAGCTCAGGGCCAGAAAGTCGCATTTCAACATCATGCAGAATCGGGCATAGTCGATGGGCGCGTCAAATTCTTCCACCGCTTTGCGGACGGAAGGGAATTCCAGGCGATTTGCATTGACGATGGGGAGGAAGTAATCGCGGTCAAACTCCTGTCGAAGAATCTTCAGACAGATCGTCTGAATGTAAAAGAAGAACATCGCGATCGACAATGTCAAAATTAGAGCAGCAAGAAACATAAGATACCCCAGCTAAAAATGGGAAATCGCTCCTCGCGCATAAGCGGGTGTTGCATCCACCCTGGGGCGAGGCGCTTTCGCCAGATCGGGTACCCTGGAAACAGCATAGAACCAGGTCAAGATCATTCCGACATCACAAAGCGGGAAAAAATAGACTCCGACCAGGCGGGATAATTCGGCGCCTCGCGCCAAATAGAATAAAGCTAACCCCGCTGCCGGGCCGGCAAACTCGATGCCCAATCCACAAACAAGCATGCCCAGCCTCTCGTCAGCAACCTCCATTTTAAGGGTCATGAGGTACAAGAGGGTAGTCAGAACAAGGCTGGCAAAATAGAGGTTCTGGGAAAACTCAACAATAAAGAGGGAAAAAACCCTGTCTTTATGGGTGGAAAGCGAGAAAAAGGAAATAATGGTAATCGCGACGAGGACCGCTCCCAGCAACAGCCTTACAAATTGCCACATCTCCTGGTTTTCGGAGCACGCTCGCCTGAAAAACGAAGCGACCACGACAAAAGCGGCCAGGACAAGCAACAGATCCGTTGTCCAGTAACAGTTCCAATATTGCGATGAGCCCAGGCCATAGTGATGCAGCGTGTAGCTGCGAGCGGCGATGACGCTGAGCGACATGACGAGGTAGAAAACCAGTTCCCAGAGACGCCTGGCGTAACCATTGGCGAACAGATACACCAATAGGCCCGCCTCAAGGATATACCCGGCGTAGCTCAAAAGGTTGCTTGCTGTAATGCCGCTCATAAGCAGCCTGTTAGATCACCTCGACCTTCAGTGGCCTCGCCAGGCTGCTCAGGGCGCTTCGAACATCTTACTGAGCTTTCGGCGGAAGCGGTGCGGGCGATGGGCCAATCGCAGCAACTTTCGGCGGAAGCGGTGCGGGCGAAGGACCAATCGCAGCAACTTTGGGCGGTAGCGGTGCCGGGGACGGGCCAATTGCAAAAAACGTAGCCGGACTGCTTCCAACAACAACGCTCGCTGCAAACGCTTTGCGCAGAGACACGCTTGCCAGCACTACCAACACAGCCAACACTAAGGTCAGAATGTAATTCTTCATCAGACTCTCCTCCAGGTGGATGTTTCCGGGTCAGACTATACCCGCAATGGAGAAGAGCCTATCTAACAATGCCTCCCAAGTCAATAGGTAACTGCTAATCTACCGTTATCAATTGTGCCACAAACTTCTGGCAAGTCAAGTTAAAATACACTTAACTTTCAAGAAAGAAAGTTATTAAGCAATAAGTAACATACCGGAAATAGCTGATTTATAGAATGATATAGCTCTTTGCGGCCCCTTCGCAGCCCCCCCTGGCTTCTCCCTGCCTTGCCTTATAAGTGCCTTTTTAACAGCCAACTGCGCAAGTTTTTGCAATTCTTCCCGCCACAACTTGCCGCTCTGCGGGGTAGTGAACCCGATGCACTTCAGATCAGTTGGAACAACGTGTATGGGCCTTCGTCTATTATAAAACCCTAATAGTTCACGGCGACATTGTGTGTGTTCAAATTCTAAAGTGACGGCAAAATAAAATGAATGCACGCGTTGTCGCAAAAGAGTTACTACTGATGTTTCTCAGAATCCGGGCATCCCCGGAAACTCGTGAAAAAGACCTGGTCAGTCCATCCCAATTCTTTCATGCCGATTTCCGACGAGTAATACGCGCCGGAAACCCAGCTCTTGATGTTCTCAAAGTGGCCACGAAGGCTGACACTGTGCGGTTCGCTCTCCGTGGCCCCACTCTCTACCGCGGTGGAAGCGAAAGTGAGGATCTCGTTTTGCTGGCTTACGGTGAGGCTTTTGTAAGGATGGGAAAAGCGCTTGAGGGATTCCGCTTCAAAAGCTGAAAGCGATGCGATGAATTTCTTCTGCGTCTCCTGTGTATCTACAGAAAGCAGAAGGTCAATGAAGCGGTTGACCTGTGCTTTGGACGAGCCGGGGACAATGCGTTCGCCCAGGACATCCAGCGTCTCGCTCTGATGCAGATCAAGGAAAGCGGGAGACGAGTCAGTTTTTGCGGCTGCGGAGCCAACTTTTTCGGCTGCCCCATGATTTGCAAGATGCCTGGCGATGGGATGTCCCTCGGCGATGCCGGGCAGCGCAAATCCTGCGCCTCCCGCCATCATGAGCCGCCGGACCATTTCACGGCGATTGATTCCAGTCTCTGAGTTCGAGTGGTTGCCGGGAGCGGCCGGATCCAGTTTCTTGTTCATCCTTTGCCTGCCTTAAGTGTGATTCTTACTCCTGAAATCAGGGGGTTCAAACCCTGAATCAATGCGGGGCTCATGCTATCACCGAAACAGCGTTCAAGACAACTTTTCATATGCAGGTTCGCGCCCTTCCTATGATTGACGTTTGTTCTCTCGCTTGTTACGATCATTTCTCTTCGAGCGTTAGGTGCATCATACGAACCCGGTAGGGCTCTCGCTGATGGTTCGGGGGGTTGACCCGTTCGTCCGGATGCGTTTCTTCTCTCTCCCGGCGACCGCGGCGGTGAGGGTTCTCTCGGGAGCGTGAACGAGGCGCAGTGACAACAGGAACCACAAGAATGTCGGGAGATGCCTGATGAGCAGGAGCGCGCAAAATACCTACGATGTGCTCGTGGTCGGGTCCGGTGCATCCGGGGGGTGGGCGGCCAAAAAGTTTTCTGAAGCCGGATTGAAAGTTGCGATTGTGGATGCAGGCCGGCTGCAATCGGACGAGAATTTCAGCGAGCACACGCCTGGTTTCGAATTGAAATATCGAAACATGGCCCCGGAGCTGATTCGTAAGACGCGGCCCGTACAAAAGGACTGCTACGCCTGTACGGAGTACAACTACGACTGGTTCTGCAACGACCTCGATGAGCCGTATACAACCGACGAAGGAATGCCATTCAGTTGGCAGGGACGCATGCGCGTAACGGGCGGGCGTACGAATGTCTGGGGCCGGCTCAGCCTGCGCCTGAGCGATCTGGATTTCAAAGCCGCTTCGAGGGACGGTTACGGCCAGGATTGGCCGCTCAGCTACAAGGACCTGGCGCCCTATTATGACGAGGTTGAACAGTACATAGGTGTCTGCGGGCAAACCGAAGGTGTTTCCGCGCTGCCGGATGGCAAATTTCAGCCGCCGATGCCGCTGGGGTGCTCGGAAGTTCTGGTTCGTGACCGGCTGAAGAAGCACGGCGGATATGTTCTGACGCCTTGCCGCTGCGCCAACCTGACCAAACCGCTCAACGGGCGGGCGGCCTGCCATTACTGCGGTCCATGTGAGCGCGGCTGTGTTACGCATTCCTATTTCAATTCTTATTTCACCACCGTTGCCGATGCGCTCCATACCGGAAACTGCACCCTGATTCCCAATGCCATGGTCTACAAGGTGCTGATGGACACAGACCGCAACAAGGCCAAAGGAGTGCTGTACATCGACCGGATCACGCGGCAGCCGAAGGAGGTCTACGGTCGCGTGGTGGCACTCTGCGCGCAATCATTGGAGTCGGTGCGCGTCCTCTTCAACTCGGCCAACCGCCAATACCCGAATGGGCTGGGCAATTCGAGCGGCACGCTGGGCCGTTATCTGATGGACCACATTTACGGAGGCGGAGCAGTCGGTTATTTCCCCGAACTCGGCGGGAAACCGACCCTCGGCGGACCCGTTAATCCAGCAGGTAGCTATATCATCCGGTTCCGAAATGTTCCGGGCCGCCCACCGTCAAAAGATTTCATCCGAGGTTACGGTTTCCAGACGGGAGCAGGCGTCGATTTCAACTGGAAGGCCCCGGGATTTGGCGACGCCTTTAAAAAAGCCCTGCTCGAACCGGTCCAGGCGTTCTCGCTTCATGGATATGGCGAATGCCTGGCGCGCTGGGAAAACTATGTGGAGATCAACCCGAACGTGGTGGATGTTTTCGGCATTCCCGTCCTCAATTTCCACATGAAGTATGGCGGCAATGAGTTGGCGCAGGTGAAGGACATGGCGGAATCGGCCGGCGAAATGCTCGAAGCCACCGGCGCGAAGAACGTGACCACGTTTGCCCGGCCTTCAATCCCCGGCTGGTCCATTCATGAAGTGGGTGTCGCGCGCATGGGAAACAACGCCAAAGGTTCGGTTCTCAACCAGTTCCAGCAAAGCCACGATATCAAGAATCTCTTTGTCCTGGACGGCTCGGCGTTTACATCCAGCGGCTGCCAGAACTCAACCTTGACCATCATGGCGCTTTGCACGCGTTCCAGCGACTACCTGTTGGCCGAGATGAAGCGGGGAAACCTGTAGCTCGAATTTTGGGGGCTCTGTATCAACAATGAGTTTTGGAGAGGTGTGATGACCCAGAGAGGAAGCCAAATTTATGACGTGCTGGTGGTTGGTTCCGGCGCGTCCGGAGGATGGGCGTGCAAGCGATTGGCAGAAGCTGGCCTGAAAGTGGCGCTGGTGGATGCCGGGCGGCAGCAGTCGGACAAGAACTTTACCGAGCACGAACCTGCATTCAAATTGAAGTACCGCGACATGGCCCCGGAGGTCATCCGCCGGACGCGGCCGCGGCAAAAAGACTGCTACGCCTGCATGGAATACAACTACGACTGGTTTTGCAATGACCTGGACGAGCCTTACACCACTGCCAAAGGCATGCCGTTCAGTTGGCAGGGGCGCATGCGGGTGACCGGGGGCCGCACGAACGTCTGGGGCCGGCAGAGTTACCGGTTGAGCGATCTTGATTTTAAGGCCGCCTCGCATGACGGCTACGGCGACGACTGGCCGCTCAGCTACAAAGACCTCGCTCCGTATTACGACATCGTTGAAGAGTACGTCGGCATCACCGGCATGCCGGAAGGTGTCTACGAACTACCCGACGGGAAATTCCAGCCGCCCATGGGGCTGACCTGTGCCGAAACCCTGCTGCGGGAGCGAGTAAAAACGAAGCTGGGCCGGACGATCACGCTGGGGCGCTCGGCCAACCTGACGAAACCGATCAACGGGCGTGCCGCCTGCCACTACTGCGGCCCCTGCGAGCGCGGGTGCGCTACGCATTCATATTTCAATAGCTTCTTCACGACGGTGGCGGACGCCTTAAAGACAGGCAACTGCACGCACATACCCGATGCCATGGTCTACAAGGTGCTGATGGACGGGGACGGGAAACGTGCCAAAGGACTGCTTTACATTGACCGCAACACGCGGCAGCCGAAGGAAATTTATGGGCGTGTGGTGGCCCTGTGCGCGCAGTCTCTCGAATCAGTGCGTATCCTTTTTAATTCGGCCAACCGGCAATACCCGAACGGCCTGGCCAACTCCAGCGGCGTGCTGGGGCGCTATCTGATGGACCACATCTCCGGCGGGGGCGCCTCGGGCGAATTGCCGCAGCTTACCGGGAAGCCATCTATAAACGGACCCAACCGGCCTGATGGAATCTATGTGATCCGTTTTCGCAACACGCATGACGGCCCCCGGTCGAAAAAGTTCCTGCGAGGCTTTGGGTTCCAGGGCGGCGGTGGAGCGGACTTCAACCTGAATGCCCACGGTTTCGGCGAAGCGTTCAAGAAGGCCGTTCAAGACCCTGTTGTTTCGATCAGCCTTGGAGGCTTTGGCGAGTGCCTGGCGCGCTGGGACAACTACGTGGAAATCAATCCGAATGTCGTGGATACCTATGGCATTCCTGTTTTGAATTTCCACATGAATTACAGCGAGAACGAATACGCCATGCTGAACGACATGGCGGAATCCGCAGCCGAGATGCTTGAATCTGCGGGAGCAAAGAACATCCGGACCGTCACGCGCGCCGACGGTCCCGGCTGGGCCATCCACGAAGTTGGCATCGCCCGCATGGGTGACAATCCCAAGGCGTCGGTTCTCAACCAGTTCCAGCAGAGCCATGACGTCAAGAACCTCTTTGTTTTGGACGGAGCGGGCTTTACTTCCACGGCCTGTCAGAACCCTACCCTCACCATCATGGCCCTGTGCGTCCGTTCCTGCGACCACATGATGCGGGAATTAAAGCGCGGAAATCTCTCGTAACAGAAACGCCAACGCATGGAATCAGGCCGGCGAGGAAGCCTTGCATCGCTGTGCTATGTAACTGCACGCGCAGCGCAGGCGTCTAAGGAAATGCTACTCAGCCGTTTTCGCGCGAGGGATGCCGCGGAGCGGTTTCCACACGAAAGGGGCAAACATGGTCCAGAGATGGAGAAGTGCGGCTGCGGCCTGCATCGGTCTTTCATTTGGCTTTTTAATTTTGATGTGCGCTGCGCGAGGGCCTCGAAGCCTGGCGCAACCTGCGCCAAAGCAAGTGGGGCAACCCGCTCAACCCCGGGCAGCCAAAACGGCAGCGGAGGCTTTCAAGAACATCAAGGTCCTCAAGAATATTCCCTCCTATGAGTTGATTCCCACCATGCAGTTCATCTCAGCATCGCTCGGTGTCCATTGCGAGTACTGCCATGTAGAGCATCATTTTGATGAAGACACCAAAAAGCCCAAGCAACGCGCGCGGGAAATGATGCAGATGATGCTCGCAATTGACAAAGACAACTTCCACGGACATCTGGCGGTGACTTGCGACACGTGCCATAACGGCTCGTCGCATCCGGCCGGAATGCCGGCGATCGCCGAAGCGGGGGAAGTCCAGGCTCACCCTGTTCACATGGAAGAGCATGGCAAACCTGCAAGCCTTGCTTCACTGCCCCAGCCGAGCACTATTGTGGCGAAGTACGTCGAAGCACTGGGGGGAGCGAATGCCCTGAGAACGGTCAAGAGCCGGGTGATGACAGGCACCATGACAGCTTTTGGGCACGCCATGCCCGTCGAGATCTATGCGAAGGCCCCGGATGAGCGGGCCAGCGTGATGAAATTACAGCGAGGCCAAAGTCTGACAGTTTATAACGGGCACGAGGGCTGGGCATCCATGATGCCCCGGCCGCCGCACCCGCTGGAAGGCAGTGAGCTGGACCGGGCGCGCCTTGATGCTGACTTGTATTTCCCTCTCGACATCCAGAAAATCTTCCCTTCGCTGCGCGGAAGGCCGGAGCAAAAAGTCGGTGACGAGGAGGCTTATGTCGTGCTGGGCATCCGGCCTGCCAAGCCGCCTGTGCAACTCTTCTTCAGCAAGCAATCGGGATTGCTGCTGCGGATGGTCTATTTCACCCAGACGGCGCTCGGCGGCTTGCCGCAGCAGACTGACTATTCCGACTATCGCGACGTTGACGGCGTGAAAGTGCCCTTCCGATGGACCGTTTCGCAGCCGCAGGGCCAGTCCACGGTGCAGGTGGCTCAGGTGCAGCAGAACGTTCCCATCGACGCTTCGAAATTCTCCATACCGGCAGGGCACGGGCCGGCTGGCCAATAGATGGAGCGAATTGCCGGCACACACGGGCTGCGGTTTCAGAACCCGCGGACCTTGTTAGTAGTGAGTTCAGTTAGCGTTTGAGGATTACAGCACTGCGGCCCGGGCGGCAATTACTGCCGGGACGCCGGCCCTGCCGTCCCATCCATCTTTTCAGTACTTGCGCAGAACGCCAATCACGCGTCCCTGGATCTTGACGTGTGACGCAGGCACGATGATAGGGTCCATCTGGGCGTTGGCGGGCTGGAGGCGGACCTTTTCCGCACCTTCCAGGAAGAACCGCTTCAGGGTGGCGTCTGTTTCACCAACCAGCGCCACCACGATCTCGCCGTTTTGCGCGGTCGCTGCGTTCTCCACCAGGATGTAATCGCCATCGCAGATGTGGTCATCCACCATGGAATCGCCTTTCACGCGCAGAACATAAATCTTGCCTTTGTGGCTGGTGAAGTCACCCAACGAAAAATTCTCCGGCTGCGGAATCGCTTCCACAGGCTGGCCCGCGGCGATGTATCCGAGCAGCGGGAATTCAAGGTTCGGAAGAGGTTGAAAGTGAAGGGAATCCCCAGGCATGGCTCGGGACGGCGCGTTTCCGGATGCCGGTTGTGCTGCTCCGGCGCGCGCGAACTCTTTCCCATAAGGCACAGATCCGGGAATAGCTATCACTTCCACTGAGCGGCTCTGGTTATAACGCCGGCGGATGAATCCCTTTCTTTCAAGAACCTGCAGGTGCTTGTGTACAGTGGCTAACGAGGACAGGTGGAGGCCGGTTGCCATCTCTTCAAAGCTCGGCGAGTAACCGTGCCGGTTGATGAAGTGGACCAGAAAATCCAGGACCTGTTTTTGCCGCCGTGTCAGCGCCATCGGATTCCTCCTGTGGTGGCTGGGCTTGGAGCCACACGAACTAGAATTCAGATCATTATAGGCGAATAAAAAGCGAATAGGCAAGAAGATTTCTAGCGATCGTATTTCGTGTCTGCTTGCGCGCCAACAAGTTCTTGAAAGCGCACGGCACAGCGAACTAGTGATGGGCGCCCATATGACAGGCGAAGTGAAATCGCAGGAGCTGTCGGCCATGTCCGGACCTACCGATCAGCAGTTTATCTAACTCGATGATTCCCGAGTGATCGTGGAAGCACGCCAGAAGCACTTCCTGCTTGTTGAATCGCCCTTAAAGCGTTCGATTCACGCTTGCGGAACTTTTCCTGTGAGTGCCATGGCTGTACGCAACGGATTAATCAAGTCGCCAGTGGTTGAGTTTCTATTGACAGCGTTTCATCCGGTAATGTATCCTGCCGCCGCGATTCCTGGTGAGCAAACGAACGACTTGCTGATTGAGGGGGGGGGAGGCAAGTCACCGTGAAGAGTGCCGTAAGTTTCTTCAGTGTCGTAATATTTTTTTTCACGAGTTGCGGGGGCGGTTCGAACGCGGTTATTTCCCAGGGCTCCGCATCTCAGCAGCCGTCCGTCGCCATATCACCCGGAACACAGCAGGTTATCGACCAGCGGCAGACCGTGAAATTCACGGCCACCGTCACAAACGACTCCAATAGCCAGGGCGTTTCCTGGAGCGTTTCGGGAAACGATTGCAGCGGTAGCGCCTGTGGAACATTAGTAAAAACATCCACAACATCCGCAACCTACACCACTCCCTCCAGCATTGTTGCCCCGCTGACTGTGGCGGTGAAGGCCACTTCCGTGGCCCAAAATACTGCTTCCGCTTCGTCGACGGTGGTGGTGAATCCATCCCCTTCCATGACCACCACGTCGCTGCCGGCTGGTGTGGTGGATACCGCCTACGGTTTCTCCCTGCAGGCAAGCGGCGGAACAGGAAATCTCACCTGGAGTATTGCCTCTGGCAGTCTGCCGGCCGGGTTAACTCTCAATGGAGGGACCGGAAGGATTTCCGGGACTCCCAGCCTTTCAGGGACAACGAACTTTACTGTGAAGGTTACAGACTCGGCTCCGAGTCCAGAGTCGGCTAGCGAGTCGCTGAGCCTCACGATTGCCACCGGCCTGATCATTACAACAACTTCGGTCCCAAACGGATCGTTGAACGTGGCATACAGTGCGTTGTTGCAGGCGGCCGGGGGAACTCAACCCTATAAGTGGTCAATCACAACCGGCAGCCTTCCTTCCGGGCTCTCGCTGAATGCCAGCACCGGAGAAATTTCCGGAGCACCCACATCTTCCGGGACATCAAACTTTACCGTGCAGGTAACAGATTCGGCTGCCAAGCCGGCTTCGGCCACCCAGTCACTGAGCATCACCATCACGAGCCCTCTCATTATTACGACAAGCTTGTTGCCGAATGGGTCGGTGAACGTGGCTTACAGCGCGACGTTGCAGGCAAGCGGCGGAACGGGATCCTACTCGTGGTCGATTACGACGGGAAGTCTCCCCGCCGGGATCTCGCTCAATGCCGGCACGGGGGTGATTTCAGGAACACCCACCACTTCAGAGAAATCGGACTTCACCGTGCAGGTTGTCGATGCCTCCACGCAGGCGGTGACGCAACAACTCAGCATCACCATTGAGTCGGCCCTGGCGATCACCACGACTTCCCTGGCCGGCGGCACCGTGAATGTGGCGTACAGTGCCACCGTTGAGGCTGCCTATGCAACTCTGCCCGTAACTTGGAGCATCAGTTTGGGCACTTTGCCGATTGGGCTTTCGTTGAATGCCGGCACCGGAAGTATCTCCGGCACGCCACTCGTCTCCGGGACATCAACTTTCACCGTGATGGTGACGGATTCCAGCACACCGCCACAGACTGCTACTCGGCAGCTCAGCATCACGATTAATGACTCCGGGACGAAGAACACGGAACTGAGTGGGCGCTACGCGTTTCTGCTGAGCGGCTACGACACTTATGGAAACCGTGTCGTGGCGGCAGGGAGCCTTGTGGCTGACGGCGCCGGGGGGATTTCGGGCGGCGTCGAGGACCTGAACGACACGGGCGCGCCGCCGCAGGCCGGCCTGACGATCAATTCGGGAACCTATTCGGTGGGAGCAGATAGCCGGGGCACTATCACCTTCACCAACTCCGCAGGTTCCACTTATTCCATGGCGATCGCGGTGGGGAATCTGGTTGGAGGAACAGCATCGGAAGGCTCCGCCGTGGAGTTTGACTCGAGCGGGTATCTCATGAGCGGCGTCATCAAATTGCAGAAGAGCGCCTCATTCCTGAAACAGGACATCGCGGGCAGCTATGCTTTTGGTTTCACGGGTTCCGACATGGCAGGGAACCTCCTGGCTATTGCGGGACAGTTCATAGCCGACGGGACGGGCGGTATCACGGGCGGCGTGTTTGATGCCAATGACAGCGGCACACTAACAAACGGTGGTGCCATCGACAACACCAGTGCTTACAACGTTGATACAACGACCGGCCGATGCACTTTAACCCTCAACGGCACATCGCTTGCGCCCGCTGATTTTGTTTCTTACATTGTTTCAGGCAGTCGATTGGTGGTGATCAGTATGGATGCTGCCTCGACCTACGGGCTCGTGGCAGGCGAGATCGATGCACAGACGGGCGGGCCATACTCGATCAGTTCGTTCAGTGGGGCGGCGGTAATGGAGGTTGACTCGGCTGGTACGAGCGGTTCTGATGCGGCGTTGGGCATCGTTACCTTTGATGGAAGCGGGAACGCCGGCTTCTCCATGGATGTAAACAGCGCGGGTACACTGACGACGATGACGGGCGATGGGACTTACACTTCCCCCGATGCCACGACGGGACGGTTCACGCTGACGCCTCCCCAGGGGATGCCTGCTCTGGTCGGCTTTCTGGTTTCCGCAAACCAGGCATTTGTAATTGGTGCAGACAATGGTGTTACGGCAGGAATGTTTCAGGCGCAATCCACCGGGACGTTCTCGAATTCGTCACTGAAATTCACCGGCTTCTTTGGCGACCGGGAGTTTGCAGCGGCGCCGGTTCAGCCGCCGTATGGAGTGCTCCCGGCGACTTTGAGCACCGGGGCGGTCACTTTCAGCGGGACCGGAAATGTTTCGTTCGTCAGCGACCAGGATGTCGAGGGCACCTTGCTTTCCGGACAAGCAAGCTCCACGTCATACGCGGTTTCGTCGAACGGGAGAGTGACTCTCGGCTCCGGATCGCCAATTCTTTACATTGTATCGCCAACCGAGTTTGCTTCCATGAGCACAACGACAGCGGACCCGAACGCGAAGCTGGGATTCGGAGGGCAATAGCCTGCCTGGCGTGGTTCAATAATCGGCGCGGGGGTGTCCGTTTGATTGGGAGGAAGATGAACGGAAGGTAAGCCAGTCAGCCTGCACCTTATCCCACCCCTGAATCAACAGCCCCTGTTCCTCAAAGAAGCTCCGGATGCGCGGACGGTTCCAGCCGACGATCTCTTCCAGGATGGGAACGAGGACGCTGAGAGCATCAGCGCTGAGGACGGTCCTGCGGGCAATTTGAGCAATGGTGCGGGCCTCTGAAACCGCCAGGGTGAATCCCTCGCGCTGGTTGACGTGGAGCATGACGTGCACGTCGGAGCTGCCGTCACCCACATAGATGACCCGGTCCGCGCCAATCTGGAGCAATGCTTGAAGGTCATCGAGCGTGGCGACCTTGCCATATCCTGCATTGACCCGGACGATGCCCTCCACGCGCCCGGCACCGTCGTAACGTAACTGGGTTCCATGGACGTGCTCCAGCGGGATAATGTCCTCAAGCGCCGATTCCACGACTTCCTGAGGGGCAGCAGAAAGCACAAGAAATTCAAAGGCGTAACCTTCAATTCCACCACTTAGCAGGCCCCGGAGTTGTTGGATGTTCCGCTTCAGCCGGATGCTTTTGCCAGCCCGGTTCAGGTGTTCCTTTCGAACACGGGCGTGCAGGTCAGGATCGTGGAGAAGAAGGTAAGAAAGTTCCGCGCCTTGCTGAACGAAGTTCTGCACCGATAGGATCGTGGTCTTACGTTTAAATTCCTGGCCGGGAATGCCTACCATCTCGCTCAGGACGTACCCGGAATCATGAAAGCTGAGCGTCTGGTCAAAATCACTGGCCACCAGATGGCGCTTAAAGATTTTTGCTGAAGTTTCCATCTGCTCCTTTCTTTTCACTCTGGCTGGACTGCACCAATTGCGGTCACGGACTAAAACTAGATTGTCGATTACGATTATTACGGCGGAGTTAATTTGTGATTACGCCAACGTGAACGCAGCATGGCTGGCCCTTGTATCTTGTGACCTCCACACGGCCGAACACGGCCCGCCTTGATCTTGACGGATGCCGGCATTCTGCGATCAATCGATAAAAATTGGCAGAGAACATAATGCCTGGCTAAGGCCGGGGAATGCGCCTGACGCGCCAATGCATCCGGAGTTGGAGGTATGGTATAGTGTCTTGCAGGGGTCCGGATAGGGGTTCCCGCCATAAGGAGTAGGGACGCAAATGACGAAGCGTATCCGTCTCGCTGTTATCTTTATATCCTCGGTGCTGATTTTCTACGTCATCATTGGAGGCGTGCTTGGCCGTGGGAGCACTGACCAGGGGGAGGATTCCTACCGCGACTTGGGTGTCTACAGCCAGGTCCTTTCCAGAATCCAGCAGGAGTATGTAATCCAGCCAAATCTGAAGAATGTGACCAAGGGCGCCATCCGGGGCTTGCTGGAAGCATTGGATCCCTATAGCACGTACTTTACTCCTGAGGAATATCAGGAATACCTGCAACATCCTCAGCCGGGCCCGGCAAGCATTGGGATCTTCCTCTCGAAGAGGATGGGATTTGCCACTATTGTATCCGTGATGCCGGACAGCCCGGCGCAGAAGGCGGGAATTAATCCTGGCGACCTTATTGACGAAGTGGGTGGTAAGCGGATCAGGGAATTGTCAGTGATTCAGATTGACCGTCTGCTGGACGGCGCTCCCGGGACTTCAATTGAATTGTCTATCATTAAGGGGACCCAGGGCTTGCCGGAAAAACTCACCTTGACCCGAGTGACTCTAAAAAAGACCCCGCTGGTGGCAAAGACGATTGAATCTGGCACCGCGTATTTACACGTCCCGACGTTTGATGAGGGAAAATCTGAAGAAATTGCCGCCCAACTCAAGCAGTTGATTGCCGCCGGAGACAACAAGATCGTTCTGGATTTGAGAGACTGTGCCGGAGGAAGTGAGAAGGAAGGCGAAAAGACGGCGAATCTCTTCCTTGATCATGGACTCATTACCTACCTGTACGGTCAGCGCTTTCCTCGAAAGGAAGTCGTCGCGCAGGCTTCTGATCAGATTACAAAACTGCCGCTGGTCGTCCTGATTAACCAGTCGACGGCCGGACCGGCGGAAATCGTGGCTGGCGCTATCCTTGACAACAAACGCGGTGATGTAGTCGGCGTCACTAGTTTTGGCGTCGGCGTTTATCAGAAGCTCATTCCTGTGGGAGATGGATCCGCACTGCTGCTTTCCATTGCCAAGTATTACACGCCCGACGGGACTCCAATTCCCGGAAACGGTATCACACCGAATGTGATGCAATCTGCTGAAAATGAAGCGGCTGCAGCGTCCGGAGAAACGGCGCCTCCGAAAATTGGCGGGCCCGACGATAGGCAACTCCAAAAAGCCCTTCAAATCCTTACCAAGAAAAGCTCCGCCGAGAAGTCAGCACGCATGAATGCGGCTAAGCCTTTGCATTCTATGGCATTTTATCTGCTTGAGCTGCCATAATCTGCATCCCGGTGTTGCAAAACCTTACATCCACGTATCCACGATGTGATCCTCTGATGAATTTTTAAGCAGTTTTTGTGCTCCGGGCTGGCTGGCCTGCTGCGCTTACTGTGGGTCGGGTTGTCCGTCGGTTTCGCGCAATCACTCACGGGCTGAAGCACCCTCAGGGGTAAATAGCCCGCAAATGCCATAAGTTGAACAGTTTAGAGCAAAAGTACCTATTTCTTGATTAAGGCTTGGGCTGCGGCGCCGTTCTGGCTCTGTTGCTGAGGGTTGAGCGTGATAGTCAGGTCTCTGTCCAGTCGCATCCCTATCAAAGAACCTGCCGGAAGTTCAGCCTGTTTACCTTTGGGCAGGAAATATGCGGCGAGCGCGCCTCCTACTCCAGCAGCAATGCCCACGCCAACCCCGCCGGCTGCAACCCCTGCTGCAGTAGGGGCTCCGAACGTGATGATCCGCGTTACCTTGCTCGGGCCGCCTCCCTTGAGATCACCTTCGGCATCCACTGTGGAGTTATCCCCCCCGTTCTTGCTGGCAAAAACTTCTGTCAGAGAGCCGGTAATCGCTATCTTTTGGCCGTCGGGCAGCGTGAGACTGTTGAAAAGAACATAAAGCTGGCCGCCTTTCCCACGATGGGCGGCACCATGGACTTCCTGTACGCGCCCGTCCACACGAACGCCCTTCGGCAGCACTTCCTGATCTTCAACGAAAACGGGCTCGAGCAACGTGGTCATTACAACGTCGCCTTTTTTTGACTTCTTGGAGTTGATCGTCGTGTGAAGGGCGAGCTTAAACTCGGTCCCTTCGGGAATCCAGTATTGATTCTGTGCCTCCGCAAGGCTTGTTTGAGCCTGGAGCACGGCAGGAAGCGCCGCAATCACCAGCGCTAATGCCAAAATTTTGAATGCACCCCGCACCATAGGATTCCTCCTCGTTTTCGCCTATGGCCCCGCAGAGACAAAACTCCCAGCGACCAATAACCTAATTTCACCACTGAAGCTTCTTGTTCGTCAAAGGGAAAATGCGAAAGGCAATGCCCCACTTTGTCGAATATGTACCTGACCAACTGGTTATCCGGCCCTCATGCGCAAGTTGACATGGTTCCAGGCATCTGTACCTTGACGCAGCAACACCAGTCCGATCTTCCATCTCATTGGACCCCTGCTCCGGGCAAACCTGCGAGTGAATAAGGCTACCGTTCCGCAGTCCGCCTCAGTCTGTAGCAGAATTATCACAGTGCGGACCGGATCGCTGAAGGGTTACGGGCTTCCAATAACAAAGTCTCTCAGCCCTTCCTGGCCGAACCTTCGTTGACGTCGCCGGACCCCCACTTTATAATGACCCAGGAAAACAGTCGGGGCGACGATGAAGAAGGTCTTGGGTTTACTACTGATCGGATATTTCCTCGCGGGACCAATCTCTGCACAGACCAATCAAAAGACAAATCCCGGTTCATCCTCCAGCCAGGCTCCGGGCCAGAACGCAGCGGCCCAGATCCAAGTCCACGTGAATCTGGAAAACGTACTCTTCACTGTGATTGACAAGAAGAACCGCCTGGTAACGAACCTCAATAAAGACGACTTCAAAGTTTACGAAAACGGCACGCCCCAGAAGATTCTTTTCTTCAATCGTGAGACCAATCTTCCGCTGCGCATCGGAGTTTTGATTGACACCAGCAACAGCATCCGAATGCGATTGTCTTTTGAGCAGGAAGCCGCCAACGATTTTCTTTACGACATCATTCGACCCGACACAGACAGGGCCTTTGTTGTGGGGTTCGATGTTGAGCCAGTGATGGTGCAGGACTATACGAGTGATCTTGACAAATTGAAGCAGGGGATCAATTCTCTGCAGGCGGGTGGCGGAACGGGACTCTATGATGCCATTTATTTTGCCTGTAAGGAAAAGATGATCTATAACCCCGCGCCGGAACCCTACCTTCGGCGCGTCCTGATTGTGGTTTCTGACGGCCAGGACAACTTCAGCCAGCACTCGCGGGAAGAGGCCTTGTCCATGGCGCAGAAGGCGGAAGCCACTGTCTATGCCATCAGCACCAACTGGTATGGAATACATACCCGGGGCGACAAGGTCCTCCAGTATCTGGCAAAGGAAACCGGCGGTGACGCCTTCTTTCCGGTTGAGGCCTCCGATCTGGCCGGGGAATTCA
>DATEKC010000127.1:0-2738 GCA_035277665.1 Terriglobia bacterium | reverse complement strand
GTTACCTGGGCCTCTTCCGCCACGGGAATATCGGACGTGCCCGCACTCACCACCAGGATCTTGCCCTTGCCCCGGATTTTGCGGTCGCGCCGGATGGAGATGGCGCCGGAGAGCGCGTGGAACCGGGTGCGCTTATCGAGCGGTTTCAGCAGCTCGAACAGTTCCTCATCACCCCGCGTGATCAGAATGTTGTGCTGGTTGCGCAGCATGCCCTGGACGATTCCCACCACGTGGTCAGGAGACTTGCCGCGCGCAAAGATGACTTCCGGAAAGCCCTGGCGCAGCGAGCGATGATGGTCAATGCGGGCATAGCCGATATCCTCGAACGGAAGGTTCCGCAGGCGGTCGACGGCAGCTTCCACGCTGAGTTTCCCGCTCTTCACCTGCCGGAGCATTGCTTTGATTTCGTCTGGTGACATTCCCCCACCATTCCATGCCCTGCTCGAGACAGGGACGCTTTCAGATTGCCCGGGCGGCGCCAACCTCTTTGCGGGAACAGAACTAATCGGCCCGATCAACGAAGGCCCCTGCGCCAGCCGGAATGGTATGAGTATAACAAACCAACAAAGGGTTCCGGGGTTCCTTGACTTTGGGGAAACGCCTGGCGGAGAATGCCTTCCATGGCCTCCGCTCCGCTTTCAGGCTCCAAAACCGTCGTGCTGGGCGTCACCGGCGCCAGCGGCTCGGTGTTTGCGCGGCGCATGCTCCAGATGCTTGAATCCGATGAGCGCGTGGGCAAAATCCATCTGGTCGTTTCAGGTGCGGGGCTCAAAGTGCTGCGTGAGGAACTGGAACTGGACGTTGGCAAGAGCGCTTCCCTTCCCGCCTCACTGGCAGGCGAACCGGCTCCAAAAACCGAGTACCTGCTCGATTCCGACATCGGCGCTTCCATCGCCAGCGGCTCCTATCGTGTGGACGGCATGGTCGTCATCCCCTGCAGCACGGGATGCCTGGCGCAGGTGGCCCACGGCATCAGTTCCACGCTGATTGAGCGCGCGGCAGACGTCTGCCTCAAGGAGGGCCGCAAGCTGATCCTGGCCGTGCGCGACACGCCGCTGAGCCGCGTTCACCTTCGCAACATGCTCCAGGCGCAGGAAGCCGGCGCCGGGATTTTCCCTATTGTGCCGACCTTCTATCACCGCCCCAAAACCATCGACGACCTCGTCACCCAGTTCTGCTGCCGCGTGCTCGCGCACCTGGGACTGGAGCAGCAAGGCCAGTTCCGCTGGAAAGGTGAACAGGCGCCAAACCGGGCTTCCGGAAAGAAATCGCCTTGATCCTGCGTGGATCAATCATCGTCTTGTCAATCGCGGGGTTGGCGGACGCCCTCTACTTCACCTTCGCCTACTACGGGCGCGTGCGACAATCGCGCTGGGTGCCCCGGATACTTTGCGCCCGCGAGAAATCAAGCTGCGTTACAGTTGTCCGGACCCCATATGGCAGCGTCTTCGGCGTTCCCAACTCCCTGCTGGGCATACTTTATTATGGGCTGCTGCTCATCTGGGCCATGGGGCAACCGGCAGATCTTTCGTTTCGGATCGGCATGACCTCTTACTTCATCACGTTTACCGATCTCCTGATCGCCGCCGCGTCCGTTACAGTTGTCCTGGGTTTTTACCTGGTTTTCGCCCTGCGGAGAATTCTGCACACGGACTGCCCCCTTTGCTATGCGGCCCATGCCATTAATCTCCTGCTGCTGGTCTTGCTGATTGCGGCGAGGTAAAACAATAAACAAGGGCGTAAGGACCGCGATGGGCAGGGGGAAACTTTTCTTAATTTTAGCCTCTTGCAATTCGGAGGCCGAATGCCTATAATTGAAAGTTTGTGGCCGCTGGCGTAGCTCAGCTGGTAGAGCATCTGATTTGTAATCAGAGGGTCGGGGGTTCGAATCCCTTCGCCAGCTCCAAAGCTGAGATTGGTTTTGTTTAGCGTCAGCACGGGTTCGCGCCGGGGAAAACTGTGCAGCGCCCGGCAAAGAGGTTTATAATTTTTGTTGCAGCCTGACGGTGGCAACGGCAGGGCAGCGAGAGTATGAAACCGCGGCGGGTTTCAGTCTTCGGATCCGGAAAGAACCTGCTGCGGGCAGAAACGCCCCGAGTTCCGGGATCGTCAGAAACAACTTCGGACAGGTGGCCGAGCGGTCAATGGCAGCAGGCTGTAAACCTGCCGCTCCTTGCGAGCTACGGGGGTTCGAATCCTCCCCTGTCCACCATGTTCACGAGGTGGAAGAGCACGCTTCGGTCAGCAATCAGAGGATGGGCACCGAGTCGATCGCGCATGTTGCGAGGCGGGAGTAACTCAGTGGTAGAGTCACAGCCTTCCAAGCTGTTGGTCGCGGGTTCGATCCCCGTCTCCCGCTCCAAATCCTGCGAGGGACAGGTTTTTTCAACTGTCCTGCCGGAAATTGGCGGATGCCGCCGGTGGAGGGCGGAACAACCTCTTGTGCCGATGTAGCTCAGTTGGTAGAGCACGTCCTTGGTAAGGACGGGGTCAGCGGTTCAATTCCGCTCATCGGCTCCAGAAATATTATTTGCCAATCAAACGCACAGTCAAGGGTCACAAAAGCATTGTTCAAGATAATTCACTAGCGGAGTTGCTATGGCGAAGGAAAAATTTGACCGATCGAAGCCGCACATGAACATTGGGACGATCGGGCACATTGATCACGGGAAGACGACGCTGACGGCGGCGATCACGAAGGTGCTGTCGAAGCACAATCCGAAGATCGCCTTCCGGGC
>DATEKC010000126.1:0-32257 GCA_035277665.1 Terriglobia bacterium | reverse complement strand
CAGTAAAGCCCACACTCCTGCCCCCAACCACCCTTGGAACAGGAAGTTTCTATCTGGCTAAATACCGGAACTTTCTACTTTGCGTTGACAGCAAAATCTCGTAGCGACGCCCTTCAGGGCGGCATTTCAGAGGCTGAAAGCCCACGACTCGGCGGGCAGGTGAAATGTCGGAGCTGAAACTCCGACCTCGTGGGACAAGAGCTGTCGACGCGTCCGCTCGCCCAGGAAGCGGACCTTCGGGCCCGACAGTGAACGGCGGGCAACCGGCATATGAGGGACTTACTTTGCAGGTGCTTTCTTCTGAGAAGAGAGTTTTTCCTGGAGGGCGCTGGCTTGCGCTTCCAACTCTTGTGCTTCGGGCTCGCGCTTTGTGACCCGCAGAAGAGCTGCCTGATTGTAAAGCGTGCTGATCATTTGGGAAGGATCGGGAGCCGGCGATTCTTTCCAGATCTTCAGCGCACGGTCGTAGGCATCTTCCGCCTCGGCGTATTTTTTCTCGAAGTAATAGGTTGCGCCCAGATTATTGAGCGCTAATGCGATTGCAGGGTGATTGGGTGCGTAGGCTTTCTCGTCAATTTCGAGAGCCCTGGACTGGAGTGGCTCAGCCAGCTCGTATTTGCCTTCATGGCCGTAAAGGTCGGCAAGATTGGAGAGTACTATGGCCATTTCCGGGTGGTCGGGCCCGTAGAACTTTTTGGTCTCGTCTAATGCCTGGTTGAGCAACGGCGCTGCTTGGGCAAACTTCCCCTGGTTGACGTAGAACCACCCTAGATTACTAAGCACGGCTACCTCGTTTGGACCCGGATCCGGAAGCTTCGAGTAGATGGCCAAAGCGTGTTGGTACGCTTTTTCTGCTTTAGCCATGTCTCCCTGAAGTCTGTAGACTTCTCCCAGATCGTTGAAGATGATGGCCGCTGAAGAATCCTCGCTTCCATTCTCCTTTATCTGTAATTCGAGCGAACGATCCAGGAGCTTTTCTGCGCGAGAATACTCTCCGAGATCCATATAAACGTTTGCGAGATTGTTGAGACCGGTGGGGAGCTGGTAGAGCACTGGATCGGACGCTTTTTCAGCGATTGCGAGGGCCCTTTCCATGATTGCTGCGGCCTTCTTGTAATCGGACTGCACTTCATACATCAAACCCAGATCCACCATGGTCACCGTGGCACAGGGACTATCCGGATGCGGGCTCTTCTCCCAGATTGTCAGGCCCTGTTGCAGCTTAGCTGTTGCCTCGGGGTATTTTCCTTCGGAACCATACGCCTTGCCCAGGTTGTGGAGTGCGACGGCCAGGCGTTCGTCATTGGGGCCAAATTTTTCCGCCTCGATCCATGCGTCCAGCCAGATCAGCTCGGCGTCTTTGTAACGGCCTTCCTGATAGGCTTTTTCTCCGGCATCACTGTTTCTGGCGAAAGATGAATCACATGGGGCGGGAGCACTCTGTGGCCACAAAGGTATGGCCGCTAGTGCCATCAGGATGAGCACCGTTCTCGGATTTAGCGGTCTCAAGTCAAGACCTACCGAAACGCGGAATTAATTACCAACCGCCTACCGGCCCTCGACACCAGATTGGAGGATATAATAACCTCTTCTGAACAAGTGTACCAGAGTTTCCTACAGGCGTTATGGACTTCAAGCTTGTTTCTGATTACAGCCCGCGCGGTGACCAGGTGACTGCCATCGAGCAACTGGTGCGCGGGATTGAAGACGGGGCGCAGCACCAGGTACTGCTGGGCGTGACGGGTTCCGGCAAGACTTATACCGTGGCCAAAGTGATTGAGGCCATCAATCGCCCGGCGCTGATCCTGGCGCACAACAAAACGCTGGCGGCGCAACTCTATCACGAATTCAAGGGATTTTTCCCGCGCAATGCCGTGGAATACTTCGTGAGCTACTACGACTACTATCAGCCCGAGGCTTACATTCCTTCCGGCGACGTTTATATCGAAAAAGAAGCCACCATTAATGATGAGCTCGACAAGCTGCGCATGAGCGCCACGCGCTCGCTTTTCGAGCGGCGCGACTGCCTGATTGTGGCCAGCGTCAGTTGCATTTACGGCATCGGCTCGCCGGAAGCTTATTACGGCATGCTGCTGCTGCTCGAAAAGGGGATGAAAGTTGCGCGGCAGGACATTGTGCGGAAGCTGGTGGAAATCCAGTACGAGCGGAATGACATTGACTTCCGCCGAGGGACGTTCCGCGTGCGCGGCGACGTGATCGAGGTCTATCCCACCTATGAGGACAACGCCTACCGCATCGAGCTTTGGGGTGACGAGGTGGAATCTCTGGCGCAGATTGATCCGCTGCTGGGGCAGGTGAAGGAGGAACTGGTGCGCCTGCCGGTTTATCCCCGCACGCACTATGTGATGCCTGCTGACCAGCGCGAGCGGGCCATTGACGGCATCAAGATCGAACTCGAGTGGTGGCGCGGCGAGATGGAAAAGCAGGTGAAGATGGTGGAAGCGCAGCGCGTCCACCAGCGGACGATGTTCGACCTGGAAATGATGAAGGAGATGGGCTACTGCCACGGCATCGAGAACTATTCGCGGCACCTTTCGGGCCGCCTGCCCGGCGAACCTCCTCCCACGCTGCTCGATTACCTTCCCCACGACGCACTGATGTTTATCGATGAGAGCCACCAGACCATCCCGCAGCTTCACGGCATGTTTCGCGGCGACCGCTCGCGCAAGCAGACGCTGGTGGAATACGGTTTCCGGCTGCCTTCCGCGCTCGACAACCGGCCGCTGACGTTTGAAGAGTTTGAACATCGTGCCCGGCAGACCGTCTACGTATCCGCAACGCCGGGGCCTTATGAACTGACCAAAACGAGCGGCGAGGTGATCGAACAGATCATCCGGCCCACGGGGCTGGTGGACCCGGAAATCGAAGTGCGGCCCACGCGCAACCAGGTGGACGATCTGCTGGATGAAATCAAGAAGCGCGCTGCGGCGAAAGAACGCGTGCTGGTGACGACGCTCACCAAACGCATGGCGGAAGACCTGGCGGAATACTATGCCGAAGTCGGCGTGCGCTGCCGCTATCTGCATTCGGAAATCGATACGCTGGAGCGTGTGAAGATTCTTCGCGACCTGCGGCGCGGCGAGTTCGACGTGCTGATCGGAATCAACCTGCTGCGCGAGGGCCTCGACCTGCCTGAGGTTTCACTGGTGGCCATTTTGGATGCCGACAAGGAAGGGTATCTGCGCTCGGCGGGCGCGCTGATCCAGACCATGGGCCGGGCAGCACGGCACTTGAACGGCAGGGCCATTCTTTATGCAGACCGCATGACGGTTTCCATGCAACAGGCCATCGGCGAAACCGACCGCCGCCGCGCCAAGCAGATGCAGTACAACGAGGAGAACGGCATCACACCGGAAAGCATCGTCAAGCCCGTCGATATGGCGCTGGTGAAAATTGTGGAAGCGGACTACGTGACGGTTTCAACCGAAGCCGAACCTGACGAGATTACCTCCCGGGACCAGTTGGACGAATTGATCAGCCGGCTGGAAACCGAAATGCGCGAAGCGGCAAAGGAATTTGAATTTGAGAAGGCCGCGAAGTTGCGTGACCGCGTCAAAGCCCTTCGTGAAAAAGAGGCGGGGTTTGTTCCGGCCGTGGGAGAAGAAAGCGCCGGGCAGGGCCGGGAAATTTAGAGCTTCATCCAGAGGCAAGGCTACGGTGGGCGACACGATGCGGGCGCGGCGGAAATTGGCGATAGCAATAGTGGGGCCGGGCAGGCTGGGGCAGGCGATGGGCAGGTTGCTTCTCCGCGCCGGCGAGCCGGTCGGGTTTGTTGCGGCGCGGCAACTTTCGCGCGCGGGGAAGGCCGCTCGATTCATCGGCGGTGGCAAGGCGATTGGTTTGAAGGACCGGCGGCTTGGCGACGCTGGCATCATTCTGGTTACCACTTCAGACGCTGCGATCAACTCTGTGGCGCGGAGGCTTGCGCGCTTGCGCAGCGACTGGAATGGGAGGGTTGTTCTGCACACCTGCGGCTCGCTGCCGGCATCAATCCTTGACCCGTTCAAGAAGCGCGGCGCCGCCGTTGGCTCGCTTCACCCCTATCAGACTGTGCCCGGTCCACGGGCGGGCGTCCGAAACCTGACGGGTTGTTACTGGGCCGTGGAGGGAGACCGGAAGGCCGTTGCGGTTACGCGCCGTTGGGTGAAGGCGCTCGATGGGAAATCGTTCACGATTGCGCCGGAATTCAAACCGCTCTACCATCTCAGCGCGTTTCTGGTTTGCCCGACCGTGGTGACGCTGATGGATTGCTCACAACGCCTTCTGGTTGATGCAGGAGTGCCCAAAAAGATCATCCGCCCCATGCTGGCAGGATTTGTTTCTGAAACTGCACACAACTTCGCTGCATTGGGCGCGCAGAAGTCTCTGACAGGGCCGGCCGTGAGAGGCGATTGGGCGACCCTGCAGCGCCACATTGCCCAACTCCAGCGTTTCGCCCCGGAAGTGATTCCGACTTACATTGAACTGGTGGATTTGATGCTCGGTTTTGCGAGCGGCCGTTCCAGCAGCAAAAAGGTCGGTAATAACACCAAATCTTCGGATAAACGACCACGAGCAGTCCGGCGTCGCGGAAAATAAAAAGGGCGGGGAACTGGTCCCCGCCCTTGGTTTTTCTTCCTGGGCCAACTGACCACTAACGGCTAGTCACTGACCACCGTTCTTAGTACATGCCGCCCATACCGCCGCCTCCCGGAGGTCCGGCAGGAGCTTTATCTTCCTTCTCCGGAATCTCGCTGACCAGCGCTTCGGTCGTAAGCAGCAGTGAGGCGATGGAAGCAGCGTTCTGGAGAGCGGTGCGGGTGACCTTGGTCGGGTCGATGACGCCGGCCTCGACCAGATCGCCGAAAGTTTCCGTCTGGGCGTTGAAGCCGAAGTTGGCGTTGGAATTGGCCCTCACCTTTTCCACCACCACGGCGCCTTCCCAGCCGGCGTTGGAGGAGATCATGCGCAGCGGCTCTTCGAGCGCCCGCTTCACGATGTTGATGCCGATCTGCTCGTCTTCATCGGCCTTGAGCTTTTCAAGGGCGTGGATGCTGCGAGCCAGGGCAACGCCACCGCCAGGAACGATGCCTTCCTCGACGGCAGCCTTGGTGGCGTGCATAGCGTCTTCAACGCGAGCTTTCTTTTCCTTCATCTCGGTTTCAGTTGCCGCACCCACCTTGATCTGTGCAACGCCGCCCACCAGCTTGGCCAGGCGCTCCTGCAGTTTCTCGCGGTCGTAGTCGGACGTGGTTTCTTCAATCTGCGCCCGGATCTGCTTCACGCGCCCTTCGATGGCTTCGCTTCTGCCGGAACCCTCGACGATGGTGGTGTTGTCCTTGTCGATGGTCACCTTGCGGGCCTTGCCCAGGTCTTCCAGCTTCACGTTTTCGAGTTTGATGCCCAGGTCTTCCGTGATGGCCTTGCCGCCGGTGAGGATGGCGATATCTTCCAGCATGGCCTTGCGGCGATCGCCGAAGCCCGGCGCCTTCACCGCGCAGCACTGCAGGGTCCCACGCAGCTTGTTGACCACCAGAGTGGCCAGCGCTTCGCCTTCAACCTCTTCGGCGACAATCACCAGGGGCTTGCCCGACTTGGCAATCTGCTCCAGCAAAGGAAGCAGGTCCTTCATCGAGCTGATTTTCTTTTCATGGATGAGGATGAGCGGGTTCTCGAGAACGCATTCCATCCGCTCGGGGTCGGTGACAAAGTACGGTGAAAGGTAGCCGCGGTCAAACTGCATGCCCTCGACCACTTCCAGTTCCGTTTCCATGGTCTTGGATTCTTCCACGGTGATCACGCCGTCTTTGCCGACTTTCTTCATGGCTTCGGCAATGATGCTGCCAATGGTGTAATCATTGTTGGCGGAGACCGAACCCACCTGGGCGATCATCGAGCCCTCGACCGGCTTCGAAAGCTTTTCAAGTTCGCCCTGAATGTGCTTCTTGGATCCATCCTTCTTGGATTCGTCGTAGCCGCAAATTGTTCGGACTGCGGTTTCGATGCCGCGCTTGATGGCCATCGGATTGGCTCCGGCAGCCACATTCTTGACGCCTTCGCGGAAGATCGCCTGCGCCAGGACGGTCGCCGTGGTGGTGCCGTCGCCGGCCACGTCGGACGTCTTGGATGCGACTTCGCGCACCATCTGGGCTCCCATGTTTTCCATGGAATCAGGCAGTTCAATTTCTTTGGCAACGGTCACACCGTCCTTGGTGATGGTGGGAGACCCAAACTTCTTGTCGAGTACCACGTTGCGCCCCTTGGGGCCCAGCGTGACCTTTACAGCATCCGCCAGCTTATTGACACCTCGGAGTATCGCCTGGCGGCTTTCTGCTCCATGTACTATCTGCTTTGCATTTGCCATTTCTCAAATTCCTCCAAATTTTGCGTCCGCCCGGCGTTTCAGGCCATTGGGCGGAGTCTTAAGATTGCTTTCTGCCATCTACAGCAACGGGGCGCGCTTACTTCTTGCCCGCTGCAGCCTTCGCCTTATCAAGGACGCCCAGAATCTCGTCCTCACGCAGGATCAGGTATTCGTCCTCGTCGATCTTGATGTCGTTACCGGAGTACTTCCCGAACAGAACGTGATCGCCCACCTTCACATCGAGCGCGATCAATTTGCCGTCTTCGGTCTTCTTTCCATTGCCGACTGCGACGACTTCCCCTTCCTGAGGCTTTTCCTTTGCCGTGTCGGGAATGATGATTCCACCCTTCACGGTTTCTTTTTCTTCAATACGCTTGATCAGAATCCGATCATGCAACGGCCTTAACTTCATTGTCTGCCATCTCCTTTCCGTGTTTGCCTTGATTACGGGCAACCGTCATCCGCCAGAGCCTGGGACCCGAACGCTTCCAGATGCCTGCCTGGTGGTGTTCACGCCCGTTTCAGTTATCTGCTGAAAACAGAAGACTTAAATTAGTATTGCCAAAAACCCGTATGATTAGCACTCTCAACCCAAGAGTGCTAATTTATAACTTCGGGTAATTCCTGTCAAGTCCCTCATGATCGTGAACCCCGACTTGGAGGCGCCCATGCGGAAGGTTATAATGGCCCTTTGAAGGAGGGAATGTCCCGATTGTTACATCCTGAAGCGTCTCTTTGTGAAGCCTCGTCTTCATTCCTCAAATTAAATGGCCGTCGGCAATGCGTGGTTCCTTTTCTGCTGGCAATCCTGGCATGCCTCAGCTTTTCTGCCGCCGGCAAGGCGCAGGTTCCTGGTTCTGACGCGATTGTGGCGGCCGCTCCGCAGGCGCAGAAGACTTTGGAAAAGGGAACGGCGCCAACCGAGAACCCCCTGGCACCGATCCAGTCGGCGATTGGCAATCTACATTCGCCGAGCCTTCAGGCACTGGCGGGAGTTCTTGGCCTTAGCCCTGCGCAAATCGGACGGCAGCAGTTTGAAGACTCAAGCACTGGTTTGGAGGAAATCAGCGGCCTTGGCGAAACAGGGACGCCAGCCGTAGCCGTAAAGTGGCAGCGCGCGGGCAGGGGGCAGAATCCGCAGATGGAAAGCACGCCGAAAGTTTACCTTCTTTCCTGGGATGGCAAGAGCTGGCAGGCATCCTACCTGGTGGTCTCGTCCGATGCCCTCACGCTGGACGTGCTGCCGTCGGAAGGAAACGAGGCCTCTCTTTTTGCAGTGATCATCTATCGTGGCATCACTGCTGTCCCTTATCCGGTGATCTTCCGCTTTCAGGACCACCATGCTGCGCTCGTGTGGGACGGGAGGGCGGATTCCAGTTCTTACACCGGGTACAATTATGGTTCCGTCGAGTTTAAGAAAGCAGGGGGAAGCAATGTCCCCGTCATGGTTGCGGCCGGGCAGGCAGACCCCGGATTGCTGATGTTTCCTGCTTCGCAAGAAAATACGGGGCGGGGCTTTCAGGTGGCGACTGCCTACCTCTGGAAGAACGGCGCTTATGTTCCGGTCCGGAAAGAGTACACTCAAAACCGGGACTATCTCCTCTACAGTTTTATCGCCGCGCTGCACCTGCATGAGTATCAGCAAGCTTATTCGTTGATCGATCCGGGGCAGTTCCTGAGGACAAAGAAACCGAGCCTGAAGCTTTTCCGCGAGCGAATCCAGAATGCCTGGCCGGAATTTATCGATGACAAGATTTTCGAGGTCCCTGCGCGGCAAGAAATAGATCTGGGAAGCCACGCCTTTGTGCTGAAGCTCGGCGGCGGAAAAATGAATGTCTACGAACCAACCTTTACGCCGGGACCAAACTACCGATTGACGGGCCTGTCACGTACGGAATCCAATTATTGAGGGTGGAAGAAGACTCCCGGTTCCGTAGCCGCGAAGGCGTGGCGGACACGCAGCCTCCGGATTAGCGGCCTGTGGTTTGGGATGCGTCCGATGTGTCAAGCGAGGCCTGTTCCAGGCTTTGCTTGTGGGGGTGAAGGCCTGCGAGTTCTTCCAGCATCTGCGTGCGCACTTTTTCAAATTTCGGCCAGTCTTTTCTGGAGACAGAGAGGGCCGGTGGAAGCTTGAGAGCAAGGAAGTTCCGGAATTTGCCATGCTGTTCAATCCGGAAATCGAGGTGCGGCCCGGTTGCAAGGCCAGAGCGGCCGCTCAGCGCGATGGTCTCTCCCTGATGAACGTGCTCACCAGGATGTACCAGGAAGCGCGACAGGTGCAGATAGAAAGTTTCATAACCCATGGCATGGCGGACCTTGACCTCGCGCCCGCCGCCGCGGTCCCAACCGGCAAAAATCACGGTGCCGTCGCCGACCGTCTGGACCTGGGTGCCAACCGGCACTCCATAATCGATTCCAAGGTGAGGGCGATAACGCTTAAGGATGGGATGAAAACGGTGATAGCTGAAGCCGGACGTAATGGGCGCGGCAAATCTTAGCGGCGATCGCAGGAAAGCCTTCTTCAGGGCCTTGCCATTGGGCGCATAGTAGGCAGCCTGGCCATCGGGATTGCGGAACAACAGGGCCTGATAATGCTGCCCGCCGCTGTCATATTCGGCCGCCAGGATTTTGCCGTACCCTTCCAGGCGCCCGTTCTGGAATTTCTTTTCAACCACAACCTTAAACTGGTCGCCGTTCTGCGTATCCGTGTTGAAGTCAAAGTCCCAGGCGAAAATGTCCGCGAAATTGAGCGCAAGCTGGTCCTGCTCGCTCTGATCTTCCACCGCGTTAAACAGCGAACTGTGCACTGTTCCGGAGACTTCGGCTACTTTGGTGACGAATGGGATTTTCTTCACGCTGGCCCCAAAGCCCGTTGGCTGGTTCTTAATCCAGAGCATGTGCTCCGGGTCAATCTCATAGCCAATCTCCTTCAGGCCGTCCCGCGCAGAGGTGACCAGCGTGACCAAGTTGCCGGCGCGGACCTTGGCCAGGTTGTAGACGGGCCGCGTATCCTGAATCAGCTTCTGGATAGTGGCCGTCTCAAGTCCGTAATCCGCCAGAAAACCACTGAAGGTAGTCCTGGGAGGAAGTTTCTTCACCAGCGGGACTTCGCGCCTGGCAGCAATCACATTGGCGTCCCTGGCAGCCAGGACTTCCTGATGTGTGAGGGCATTCTCGGCCATCTCCCGGCGATGGATAACATATGCCAGGGCCGAACCTTCAATGGCGATCACGGCTGCCGCTATGATAATGAGCAGCCTGCGCCAGCTCGTGGGTTGCAAGCGCCCGGAGGTGGTCTTAGGGATGAGTTTCCTCCAATTCATATTGCCAGAATTTACCACAGACATTCACAATCTCAACCCTTTTTTATCTTGCGCTCACGCCTCCGGTGCTAAAAACGGCTTTGAACAAGCTCGGATGCCACGATAAATTTAGCCTGATCTTACGTAGTTTGTGTAAAATACGGATTGTTGGAACGAGCGACCTAAATATGTGCAGAAAAGTTGAATCGCCCCCGATTCCAAAGTGCCAATTACAGTCCAATCGGTCTACGAATTTGACCGGGTTTGTTCTAGCCGGGGGAGCCAGCCGGCGGATGGGTCGCCCGAAGGAATCTCTTCAGCTTGATGGGGAATCCATGCTCGAGCGGCAAATCCGGGTGCTGCGTTCCGTGGCGGGCCGGGTGTTTGTTGCAGGTGAGCCTATGGATTACCTGGGCAAGCTTGGCATTCCTACCATTCCTGACGCTATCACCGGCCGGGGGCCGTTGGGTGGAATCTACACTGCGCTGCTGGAAAGCCGGACGGAATTCAACCTGGTCCTCGGCTGTGATCTGCCCTTCGTCACCCGCAACCTGCTGGCCTGCCTGATGGTTCGTGCCATGGCAGGGGGGACCGATGTTACCGTCCCTCGTACCCCGGATGGCCGCCTGCAACCCCTTTGCGCTGTGTACCGTCGGCGGGCTCTCTACGCGGTTCGGACAAGGCTGGCCCTGGGACTGAATAAGCTTAGTGACTTCTTCCCAATGGTTCGTTTTGCGGCAATTCCTTGGCGGGACCTGGTTGGCGCTGGTATCCGGCCATGCGAATTTGAGAACATGAATACTCCGCAAGACTACGAACGCGCGAGAAGAAGGATTGAGGGCCAGGCTGCAGGGCTTGCCAACTATAAACAGACTCTGGTCTGATTGCTTTTGGAGATAAACTAAGAGAGACGCAGGTGCGGCAGACGCTGAGGAATAATGACTGAACGCGAACCAAACGGAGCAACGGACCAGCCTTACATCCGGTTCCTGAACGTGTATAAGTCCTTCGATGAACCGGTGCTGGTTGACGTCAGCTTTGAAGTGAAGCGCGGGGAGATGGTGGTGGTGCTGGGCCGCAGCGGAGTGGGCAAGAGTGTGACCCTCAAGCACATTCTTGGCTTTTTGCAGCCCGATGCCGGCAAGGTGCTGGTGGCCGGCAAGAATGTATCAGCGATGGCGGAGGAAGAGCTTTTTGAAGTGCGGCGCTGCGTGACCATGGTCTTTCAATCCGGCGCTTTATTTGATTCCCTGACGGCAGGCGAGAATGTGGCCTATCCGCTGCGGGAGCGCGTGGCCGGCGGCGAGAAACTTGATGAAGACGCTATCCAGGCGCGTGTGAATCAATTGCTGTCGCTGGTGGACTTGCAGGAAGTGCGGGACTCGATGCCTTCTGACTTGAGCACAGGCATGAAGCGGGCCGTGGCCATTGCGCGTTCGCTTGCGGCTGAGCCTGAGGCGATCCTTTATGACGAGCCGACCACCATGGTTGACCCGCTCATGGCACAGACCATTGGCGACCTGATTCTCAAACTTAAAAAGCACACCGGGCTGACTTCCATCGTCGTGACTCACGACATGAAGCTGGCACGCAAGCTGGCAGACCGTGTGGTTTTCCTGGTGGGTGGCCAGGTGGCTTATTTTGGCCCTGTCAGCCAAATGGATGATTCTCACGAGCAGGTGATCCAGGATTTCATCCGGCTCGATGAAGTATCCCTCATGCAGGGAACCTCTTCGTAGAAATCTTGCGCTTCAAGGTCTGTGCGTATCCTGGCGAAGGGCGTCACATTTCTTAATTTGTCAAACGCTCACTGGACAGTTCCAGCAGCAGACCGCAGATCTTCATCACCGCGAAGACAGACACGGCCACACCTTTTGCCATTCCAAACACGATGCCCGGAGCGGGCCATTACGATGTGTGGTTTCCTGGTGACTTCCCGGTCTGGCCGGCCCTGTTTTTGTGCGGAGGTTGCGCCTTGCTTTCGTGAGTTCCGAAGCGAATCTCCATCGAGGTATCTTTGGGGAACACGACTTCGTTGCCGCGCGCCACGATGTGGGAATAGACAGATATGGCCGCTCCATAAAATGCAAAGCCTGCGGTGATGGGTTGCGAGCGGGCAGCCATGGCGATCAGACTTCCCATCAATCCAAATCCCACACCGCCCCTCACCGCTCCGCCTGCGACGTCGCCGCCTTGCCCGCCGCCTTCCTGGATGATCCGCTGCTGCGAGTCGCCATCGAATGATGATGTGGCAAGCAAAACGTCAATGGCCGGCATGATGTACTTTTTCTTCGAACTGACAGCGTGCGCGCCGCCCTCCGAGTCGATCTTCAGGTTCGCTGCTTTTGCCACGCTGGCGGCCTGGAGCCCTGCCTCAACTTTGCGTGTGATTCCTTGGGGTAGTTCAATTCGCTGAAACGTAAACCGCAGCCTGCCGTTCCGGCTGAGCCGGCGGGCGGGCGCCGCCTGAGTCACCACGCCTTCCAGGCGGGCGCCCTCGGGCAAAATCAACTGGTGGTTTTTTGAAAAGAGCGGTTGCGACACAATGGCTTCCACAGGCGTGCCTGTATGGTCCTTTTCTGAGCTCAGCGGAGTGGCCAGCCACACGCGCACTGTGCTCGCAGGGGGAATTTCAGAACCAAGTTCTTTCAGGTCCTGCTGCGAAAGGGATTCTGTTCCCAATGTCAGCGGATTTTTGAGTGTGGCTGTAAATTCCGTTCCCGCAGGTAGGAATTCCCTGTGGAAGGGAAGTTGAGCTGAAAAAATGGCCTCCACCCTTTTCAATTTGTGTGGCGCCTTGATGGCAGCGACGGCCTGCTGTTCGCTTTGCGAGATTTGCCGGCGAACTTCGCCGACCTTTCCCCGGACGATCCCCGTGTTTTTATCTTTTCCCCCGGCGACAAGACGAACGACATTGGTTGTTCCCGGGGAAACCTCAGTCTGGATGGAGAAGCGTTCGCCGTTCTTCAGCACCAGCGTAGTGAATTCAATGTGGGCCTCATGGAAAGGCGTCAGATTTCCGTTGGCCAGGGCCATCAGCCTGTTTTTCCGTGAAACAGGATCAATCTTCGTTACGCTTCCCAGCAATGTGCTGTTCGCGGGAATCACTTTCCGGTCGAAAACGTAGACTGGCTGAACGAGGCGCCCTTCAACCGGAGCGCCGACTCGTCTGATCCTCACCGGTTTCTCAAGCGACACGCGAATGGGAACGCCTGGCTTTATAGTCAGGGTGACCAGATTGGTTTTTCTTGAAGTTCCAAGGACGGTCGACTGTGCAGCGCAGAAGGGGGCGATCAGCACAAGAACACAGAGGCAGGAAATCTTGACACCTGTTTGCATAGCCGGCTCCTCCAACGGCCGCCTGAATATATAAGATTAATTTCTAAAGCCCGAAGTGGATGTGGGCCCGCCGGTCGTGAGTGTTGGAGAGGAAGCAGAGTGGGCCCTGGTCAGTATGCCTGACAACGAACTAATGCCGGAAGAAAACCGCCACACGCCATCTCTGGCGCTCACTACTCCTTTGTACTCAGGACCAGACAAATTTAAAAACGGTCCGCCCCCTGGGACTGAAAAGCACTGAGGAAATTACTTGTCATCGGAAATTTCGCTCCAATTGCCCCCTTAAAACGCGGACCCTTTGCCCCCGCAGTCCGCAGATAAATTGCCCTCTTGGCGTCTGGCGAAATCCGTTAATTTTCGGTTGGCGGAATGCTGGCCGATGCCGGCATTGGCTTTGACATCACGCTGCGGTCGACCACGAAAGTCAGGTGCGTGCCCTGCAGCAGCACCAGCGCCTTTTCATGTTTGAAGACGTTATAGATCAGGGCCGCGCTGGCGCCAATCGCCGCGCCATACCCGATGTCCGCTCCAAAGCTGGGGCCGCCGCAATTGCCGAAATAGTTGCACTCAATTTCGTGCCCCATGCCGACCGAAGCTCCAGCACCGGCTCCCATCGCACCGGCAATGGCCGCACCCTTTAGTGCACCCTTGGCGCTCTTGCCACACCCCTTGATGGTCCCTTCGGAGTCGCTGGCAGTCTTGGCGCAGGGGCTGCCCTGTGCTTCTTCAAGCGATCCGTTCAGCAGGAACTCGTCACCGTTTTCGGTGGTGATGTCGTCCAGCACAATACGCATCTGTCCCACGCCTTTAATGCGTTTTGACTGTTTCACCATCACAACGTGGCCATCCACCAGGCTGCCGACTGGAACAATTGCTTTGCCATTGGCAAGCACGGGCTGCTCGACGTACCCGGTGAATTTATCGCCTGTCTTATTGGTTTTTGAAGTCAAAGTGGTTTGCAGCCTGACGTGCAGTGAACTACCGGCCGGCAAAAGCAGTCCGGCTGGCTTGTTGGCCGGGTTGACGGCGTTGCTGTCAGGCGTGGTGGTCTTCGCCGCAGCACCTTTAGGAGGGCTGCCCAGCACGGGTGGAGCATCCTGCGCCGCAAGGGCCAGACAGGGCAGCGCCACAGCCAAAAAGAAACCAGTGACCAGTGCTCTTTTCGCCGTTTTCATAGATTACTTCCTCCTCCACTTACCTTACTTTACCGGCGAGCGCCTCTCGCGAAGCCTGTTCACCCTCATTACCTTCAAATATGCTCTCAATGGCGCTTCTTTGCAAGACGATCATCAACTTGTTCGATTCATTTCATCGGTATTAGGTTGCACTTTCGGGCCAGTAAGAGAACCGCATACTAGCTCTTCTAACCAGGGTGAATTACACTCAAACATCAACTGGCAATTGGGATTAGGTGAATCCCAGGCAGCCCATACGGCATCGAATGAAAAGTAGTGGCGGGCGAAACAGGACCTGTGTTGTAGAAACCTCCGGGAAGGGAAAAACATGAGCGTTAACGCGTGTTTGCGTAATCTGCGTGCACTTACTCCGGCCATAACGCTCGCGGCACTTGTAGCCGTCGCCGGGCCGGGGGTGGCCGCGGCTGAAAACACGCCACAGTTGCCCAATCCAGGCCGCGTGTCTGTCAGCAAGCAGGAACAGGAAAAGCTGGGATTGAAGGCTGCTGGCGAGGTATACCAGCAAATGCCCATCCTGCCTGACTCCGGTCCCGTCACCCAATACGTGCAGGAGATCGGCCACCGACTAGAGACCGTAATCCCGCAGCAATATAACTGGCCCTACCAGTTCCATGTGGTCCAGCAGAAGGAAATCAACGCGTTCGCGCTCCCTGGCGGACCCATTTTCGTGAACTTGGGAACCATCGATTCCGCCGCCAATGAAGCGCAATTGGCGGGAGTGATTGCCCACGAGATGGCCCACGTGTACATGCAGCATTCCATTAAGCAGATGCAGAAGAACCGAGTACCCAGCCTGATTGCCGGCCTGGGCCAGATCCTGGGACAGATGATCGGGGGAGCCGGCGGCGCCCTCGCATCCCTTGGAGGCCAATTGGGCGGCGGCATCCTGAGCCTGAAGTACTCGCGTGGCGATGAGGCCCAGGCCGACGCGGTAGGGGCCATCATCATGTACAAGGCAGGCTATGACCCGCGGCAGATGGCGCTGTTCTTTGAGACTTTGGAAAAGCAGGGCGGGCCCGGCGGGCCGCAGTTCCTCAGCGACCATCCTAACCCCGGTAACCGCTACGAGACCGTCAGCAGGGAAGTGCGGGACTGGCCACCCAAGAGCTTCCGCACGAACCCCGCGCAATTCACTGAAGTCAGGCAGCAGGCACGGCGTACGCGCGCGTATACTGCCCAGGAAATTTCGCAGATGGCCAAAGACGGGCAGATTCACAACACCAGCCTGCCGGCAGGCGTGCCTGGACCTGGTACAGCCGGGCGTGTGGACCTCTCGGATGTGATGCCCAGCGGCACTTTTGAGCCGCTGAGCATGCAAGCGTTTTCTATCGATCATCCGGCGAACTGGCAGGCCAGCCAGCAGCAGGGGGGCGGAGTGGTTATCGCACCCCAGGCGGGCGTGAGCCAGAGCGGTATCGCTTATGGGACCATGATCAACACCTTTCAGCCGCAGAATACCGGGACCCTGGACGACGCCGTGACGGAATTGGTGTCAGGCCTGGCGCAGCACAATCCCGGATTGAGCGTCACCGCCAGCCGCAACATCACCGTGAACGGCGTGCAGGCGAAGTCGGTGAACCTTGCGGGCCAGTCCCCGCTCGGGTCCAACGGCCAGCCTCTTAAGGAACACGACTGGCTGGTGGCTCTGCCGTATCGGCAAAACAACATTATTTATCTTGTATTCATTGCCCCGGAGCGTGATTTCTCCCGGCTACGTCCCGCGTTCGAGCAGATGCTGCGCAGCTTCCGCGTGAACCAGGGCTAGGAGCAGGGCCTCGTGGTGAACAAAGTCGTCGAGAATTGTTTTGAGATATTCGGCGCCGCAGGTGAGGATTTTCTGGCTAGGCGCCGAACAACGAAGCGACAAAATCGCGGGGATTGAATGGAATCAAATCGTCGACTTTTTCGCCGACCCCGACAAACTGGATGGGCAGGCCCAACTCACGGGCAATGGCCACCACCACGCCGCCTTTTGCTGTGCCGTCCAGTTTGGTCAGAATGATTCCTGTGGCGCCGGAATGCTCGGTGAACTGGCGTGCCTGTGAGAGTCCGTTCTGCCCCGTAGTGGCGTCAATCACCAGCAGCACCTGGTGCGGGGCGCCAGGGACTTCGCGCGAGGCGATGCGGCACATCTTGCTGAGTTCCGCCATGAGGTTGTGCTTGGTGTGAAGGCGTCCGGCGGTGTCCACAATGACAGGATCAAAGTGGCCTGCCCGGGCGGCCTTCAGCCCATCAAAGACCACTGCGGAGGGATCGGCGCCGGCCTTCTGCTTGACGATTTCCATCTCCAGGCGCGACGCCCAGATGTCGAGCTGCTCAATCGCCGCCGCTCGAAAAGTATCCGCGGCCACCAGCAGCGGTTTACGGTCCTGGCTCAGATAGAACCGCGCGAGCTTGGCGATGCTTGTGGTCTTCCCCACGCCGTTCACGCCCACCACCAGGATGACTTCCGGCTGGCCCTCGGGAAGTTTTTGGGGCTTTGCACGGTTGCCGGCGCCATTCTGGGGATTTTCGAGGATCTTCAGGATTTCACGTTCCACGACGCCCCGGATTTCACTGGCATTCTTCAGATTTCCGCGGCTGGCCTGTTCCCGCAAACCGTCCAGGATGTCGCTGGAAGTCTTTACACCCAGATCAGCCATGATCAAGGTGGCTTCCAGATCATCCAGCAGGGCCGGATCAATGGCCTGCCTGCCTTCCGTGACCTGGTCAATCCTTTCGACCAACTGGCTCTTGGTGGACGCGACCGCCTGCTTAAGCCGGCTGAAGAACCTGCTCTTTTCTTCCTGTGGACCAAAGAGAGTTTGCACCATGGAACTTTATTGTAGCGCAAATGCGGGCAGGCTCAGGGGCTGATCTCGGCTGCCGGGACTTGGATACGCCGCGTCATCTCAAACTTTCGCAGGCCACCCTTGACGTAAGCCGAGTTTAGCGCATCCACAACAATGGGATCGTAGCGTGTTCCGGCATGCTTCTTCAGGATCTCAAGCGCCGTGGGGAAATCGCGGCCATTCTGGTAGGGACGGTCAGTGGTGATGGCATCAAAAGTGTCGGCGACGGCGATGATCCTGACCAGCAGTGGAATCTCATCGCCTTTGATGCCATCCGGGTAGCCGGTGCCATCAAGCGATTCGTGATGCCAGCGGATTCCCGGCAGCGTGTCCTCAAGCTGCTGCACCTGCCGGACAATTTCAAACCCGATGATGGTGTGGCGCTTCATGAGGTCGAATTCCTCATCGGTCAGCACTCCGGGCTTCCGCAAAACCTGGTCGTCCACGCCGATTTTTCCGACGTCGTGCAGCGTGGCGGACGCCCGGACCCGCTCGATTTGCTGTTCGTCCAGCCCGATCTCCCTGGCCAGTATGACCGAGTAATTAGAAACGCGTGCGGAGTGTCCTTTGGTGTAGGGGTCCTTGGCGTCAACGGCTGCCGCAATCATTTCGATGGAGTCGATAAAGAGCTGGCGGTTTTCCTCTGATGCCCGCCTCAGATCGCTGATGTACTGCTGGATGTCTTCCGCCATGATGTTGAAGCCCTGCGCTAGTTCGCCAATTTCGGTCCTGTTTCTGACGTCTGCGCGGACACTGAAATCTCTTGCGGCAATGGCGCGCGCCGCGCGGGCCAGGTGGTCGATGGGCCGTGTGATCGATTTGGATGCGAAGACGGCGACAATCAGGCTGATGATCATTACGAGCAGCCCCAGTCGGATTGTGGCGTCGCGCATTTCAATGGCGGTCAAAAAGGCATCGCTCTTCTTTTTCTGGAGGATGACGCCCCATCGTCCGCTGAGCGTGGGCGAATAGGTCCCCAGCATGGGAATAATTCTGCTGTTGCGGACCAGATCGTACTCCGAAGTTTCGGTGAGATGCGCGCGGCCCCGCCAGGCCAGAAATTTTTGCACGATCGGGTCGCGGACCATATCCATTCCGGCGACATTCTGGTCAGGATTGTTGGAAGCCACCGTGCGCCCTGAATTGTCCACGATGTAAGCCTCGAGGCCCAGCCTTTTGGACTCCGCAAGCTCGTCCGCCAGGGGGCGGAGCGTGACAACCGCCGCGATCATGCCACGAAAGGCCTTTTCGTGCTGGATAGGTTCGGCAATCACCATCACCAGTTCGCTGCCGCGCGGCCCAACAGCCGTCAGCGGATTGCTCTCATAGCGCTGTCCCTGGCGTGCCGCCAGAAAGGCCGATTCCATGGCCTTGCGAACAAAGGTGTCGGAGCCGGCATTGAATCCGCTCGCCTGAGTGGCCTGGGCACCGCGCCCGCGGGCTTCCGTGTTCAGTGCTGTCACGTAAATCACGCTGGGTTGGTCGGCGAGTGAATCCTCCAGGGCACGTTCCAGGCGTGGATCGATCTCGTAATTTGGGTTTCGTCCCCCAATGGCCAGCGGAATGACGGCGTCAAAGAGTTCCTTGACCTGCTGTCGCACGTTTTCCATATAGAGTTGGATCTGCTGGGCGATCGATTTGGAGAGCGTTGTCTGCAGAATCTTCTCCTGGGTTTCGAGACGTTGCTTGTTCATGCTCACCATGCGGGAACCAAAGAACCACAGAGGGACGACGCTGATACTGATGAGAATCAGCAGCAGGATGTATTGAATTTTCAGACGCCTGGGAAGGAATGGTTCCATCGGGGCAGCGCTCGCTTTACCTTTGTTATCCTCGGCTTGGGAGCGGGAAAACTTGAGCAAACCAGCGGGATGGCTCAACAGGCTGGGTCGATGTGCCCAACCCCTCGGTTTCACCGGCCAACTGAATGTCATTTCAGTTATCGGGGCTTTGCAGGCGGGAATTGATGGTGATAAAGAAGGCAGAGGGAACGATTTTCATCGAGCAATAGATGATTTCTACGGGAAACGCGCCATCTTGTGGTATTCAGCTCCCCCGGGCAGCAGCCTGCTTTCCCAAAGGAAGAATTCTGAGACTTCAAAGGTTCCTAGATGCGGATCACTTTGCACAGCCAAAAGCGCCTCGAGCCTGGGTTGTGGCCGGGGGACTTTGAATCGCGCAAGGGTAAGGTGCGGCTTGAATTCGCGATTTTCCGGCGGAAATCCGAGAGGGGCCAGCGCGATCTCGACCTCCGCCGCCATCCGCGCCAACTCAGGCGGGGCGTCAAGCCCGGCCCAGAAAACACGCGGCCGTTTCGTGCTGGGGAAAAAGCCAAACCCCTGAACGCGAACGGTGAATTTCTCAAACCGTTCCATCCGGCTCAGGGCATTTTTCACTTCGGCTTCCTGCGGTGCGGAAATCTCGCCCAGGAATTTCAGCGTCAGGTGAATTCCTTCCGGCCGGGTCCACCTGGCGTCAGGGCAGATATCCCGAAAGCGCGCCTGCTCTCGCCGCAGCGCCTCACGGATGGATTCAGGCAGCTCTATCGCAATGAAGGCCCGCATCGGTGCACCCGGAAACCCTAGACAGAATAGCTCCGCAATCCGCTAATTCCTGATTCTCCGCCGAAGCATTTCCAGCGCAAATTGCGAGGAAAGCAACCGTACGCGTTCGCGGTCGCCTGGAAAGCGGAACTCGCGGACTTCCGTCCCGCGATCGTCGGCGACGGCGATAAAGACCATGCCAACGGGCTTCTCTTCAGTCCCTCCGCCGGGCCCCGCAACTCCGGTGATCCCGACGCCTATGGAGGCATTTGTCTTCCGCCGGATGCCTTCCGCCAGGGCCTGGGCCACGGGTTTTGAAACTGCTCCGTACGTCTCCAGCAGCCTGGGGGAGACTCCTGTAAAGCGGGTTTTCATCTCATTGCTGTAGCAGACGGCGCCGCCCAGGTAATATTCAGAACTGCCCGGCACGCGCGTAATCCGCTCACCCAGCAACCCACCTGTGCAGCTTTCAGCAGTGACCAGGGTCTTCTGTTTCATCACCAGGTACATTCCCACCACTTCTTCCAGCGTCTCTCCGCTGGTGGAAAAGATGTGGTCGCCCAGGGCAGGCTCAATCTTGTCCGTGAGATCATCCAGCAGGGCATCCGCTTCCTCCTGTGTCGCGGCGCGTGCGGTCAGGTGGACCTCAATGGCTCCCCCGGTGGAGAGGATGGTCGTCGAAGGGTTGCTGTAAGGTTTATAGATGGGCGCAATCCGCTGGTCTACTTCCGACTCCGGCAGCCCGGCCACTTTGATGACCCGGGTGCGAATCCGGCTGGCGGATACGCGGCCCTTCAGGCGCGGCAGGCACTGGTCTTCAAACATCGCCTCCAGTTCGTGGGGCGGCCCCGGAAGCATAACGATAATCGTGCCGCCCTGCTCGATCCAGATTCCCGGCGCCGTGCCTTTCTGATTGGGCAGCCACTCGGCGCCTTCCGGCACCAGGGCCTGGCGCGCATTATTGGCGGGCATCTTGCGGCCCGTACGCGCGTAGCGCGCAGCGATGCGTTCGATGATTTCAGGGACCTCGTGCAGCGCGCGCCCCAGAACATCTGCCACAACCTGGCGGTTGATGTCATCTTCGGTGGGGCCGAGCCCGCCCATCAGGATGATCAGCTTGCTGCGCCCGAGCGCGCCACGGAAAACGGATGCCAGACGTTCGGGGTCGTCGCCCACGACGGTCTTGAATTGCACCTCGATTCCGAGGGAATTCAGTTGCCCGGTGAGGTAGAGGGAGTTTGTGTCATGTCGATGAGGAGTGAGAAGTTCCGAGCCGACTGCGATGATTTCTGCGTCCATGCTGGATTAACAATAAGAGCCCGGCCATCAAAGAGGAATGTTCCCGACGATCATTGCCCGGCCCGCGCTGGTATACCCTTTTCACTTTTCATTTGGCTTCAGCAGCGGTTGGCCTTCGATTCCAAGAAACAGCTCCACCAGCGAGTTATTGGTGGCGACAATCATTGAACGGCGGGGCGTGAATGCCAGCCCTACGATGTTGTATCCGGAAACGCACAGCTCCGCTTCGCCGTCGGGCGTGATCCGCACAACCCCCCGCTGCCCTGAAAGCGATGCTGCAACATAAAGATTGCCTGCCGCGTCAAAAGCCATGCCTTGCGGGCGGCCCAGACCGCGATAGAACCGGTTGACGGCGCCCTCGGGAGTAATACTGTAGATGGCATCAAAGCTTGAAGTGGTCGGAGCGGTGACGTAGAGGTTACCCTTCGGACCGAAAGCCAGATGATAGGCGGAAACACTGGGTTCAAGCGTCGCGAATACAAAGATCTGGCGGTCGGGGCTGATCTTGAAAATCGTTCCGGTGCGGTCACCCGCGTAGAGGTTGCCGGCACTGTCAAATGCCAGTCCCGTTGCTATCCCCATCCCTTCCGCGTATTTGGTGACTTCGGCTGCCGGAGTAATTCGATAAATGGTGCCTTCCATGCGGCTCGAGACGTAAAGCATACCCTCCTTGTCAAAGGCCAGCCCGGTGGCGTTCATCAGATCGTTGACAAACGGTTTCACCACATGCTGGGGGTCGATTTTGAAGAGAGCGACAGGCACTTTCTGCCCGCGGCTGCCGCTGAATGTGGAAAAGATGTTTCCCTGGGCATCGATGGCGGGATTGGCGACCGGGTGGAGGCTGTCGGTGAGCAGGATGCCAACGGCCACCGGGGTCGGAGAGGTTGAAGACCTACCCGTGTTGATGATCATCTCCCCGCTGACCACGCCTTCCGGCACGCGCACAATCAGGCGGCTGGAAGAGCTCAAAAGGACGCTCCCCGGCTGGTCACCGAAGCGCACGGTCGGCCGGCTGTTGCCATTGGATATGAAACCCTTCCCCTGGACCGAGATTTCACCGCCGGGAATAGCGGCCTGCGGGATGACCCGCTCGACAAGAAGTTTGCCTTCGGCCTTCTGTGTCTTCTTGCCGGTTGACCGGCTGTCTCTTGTTCCTTTTTTCCACAAGTTCATCGAACGATATAACCCAGAAAAGCCAGCGCTCCCAAAGCGTATGCGCCTGCAATCACATCATCTACCATGATACCCCAACCGCCTGGCAAACGCTCTGCCCGGCCGGCCGGGAACGGCTTGCTAATGTCAAAAATCCTGAAAAGTACAAACCCCGCCAGCAGCACCTTCCAGGTGGCGTGCGGAACCAGTAAAAAGGCCACCATCTGTCCGGCGATCTCGTCGATCACCACGTGGCTGGGGTCCGTTCGCCCAAAAAACTTTTCGCTTTCGCCGGCCGCCCACACTCCCAGAAAAAAGATCAGCACCACCAGCAATACCAGCAACGCATCGCGGCCCGCGGGGGTGAGATGCACCGCATCGAGCGCGGCCACCAGGGGAACGGCCACGGCTGAGCCCACCGTCCCCGGCAAAATGGGAAAAAATCCGGCGCCGGCAACTGTAGCCACCCACACAGGCAGTGGGCGTCGCCGCTCAGTTGCCATTTCCGTCTTCACCGTCATCCTCCGCAGCGGGCGCGCGCCGAACTTGCCTATCGGTGCCGGTGTCTGGAACCCGGTATCGGCCTTCCAGCCAGTTGTCAAGGTCGATCAGCTTGCAACGTTCGCTGCAAAACGGCCGGAAAGGGTTGCCCTCGCCGGGGACTTCCTTCTTACAGATGGGGCACCGCATGACCCCTCGCTGAAGCGTGCCCTCCGGTCGGCCCAATCTGGACGAGGCCGCGCCGCTGGCGGCTGCCTGCTGCCGCGCTTTCCGGCCCGCCGAAGGCGGTTTCTTCAAGCCTCGCCACCAGGTCATAATCGCCGCTTTGGGTGATGGTCGCCCATCGAAACTGCCCGGCCATGGGTTCCGGCCCAACAAAGTCATTGAGATAAACCTGTCCGTCGATCCCCGGCGCCTGCGTTTCCAGCCGGCCCCGGAACAGCCACTCGGTTTCCTCTGCTCTTCCTTCCACCAGAACGGGCAGGACCTTGCCTACGCTTTCACGGAGCTTCCGCTTTGAAATTTTGCATTGCGCCGCCATCAACTTTTTGCGACGCCGCCGCGCTACCGCCGCAGGCACCTGCTGCGGATGGCCGTAGGAACCGCACGTCTCCTCGTTCGAATAGAGGAAAACCCCAAGATGATCGAACTCGGCCTCGGTCACAAAGTCCAGCAGGTCCTGGAAATCTTCGTCAGTTTCTCCAGGGAAACCTACTATCAGGGAAGTGCGCAGGGCCGCGTTTGGAACCGCCGAGCGGATCTTCTGCAGCATCTTCAGAAAATGCTTGCCGCTGGAGCCGCGCCGCATGGCTTTCAGAACGGCCCGGCTGGAATGTTGCAGCGGAATATCAAAATACTTTGCCACCTTGGGCGTTTCAGCAACGGCCTCGATCAGGGCGTCGGTCAGGCGATTCGGATAGCAGTAAAGGAAGCGCACCCACACGAGTTCAGGGATCCTGCCCAGTTCCCGCAGCAGCAGAGGCAATCCGTCGCGAAGCCCCAGGTCTTCGCCGTAGCTGGTGGTGTCCTGGCCGACCAGCGTGACTTCACGCACGCCCTGCGCGGCCAGTTGTTCGGCTTCGCGCACCACGGATTCAAAACGCCGCGAGCGAAACCGGCCGCGCATCTGCGGGATCACACAGAATGTGCAGGGGTGATCGCAGCCCTCGGCAATTTTGATGTAGGCAGAATACGACGGCGTTGAAAGAATTCTGGGAGTGAACTCATGGTAAAGATAAGGTTCGGCCGCCTGCTGCGACTCGCGCGCCTCGCCCTCCATCTGGCAGGCCTCCAGAATTCGCTCCAGCTCGTTGGTGCCGATCACAAAATCGACTTCGGGAATTTGCGCCAGGATCTCCTTGCGGTAGCGTTCCACAAGGCAGCCGGCCACCACCAGCTTTTTGGCCGCGCCCGATTTCTTCAGTTCCGCCATGTCCAGGATGGTGTTGATGGATTCCTGTTTGGCGGGTTCGATAAAACTGCAGGTATTCACCACAAGCACTTCGGCATCCTCGGCGCGCGGGGTCAATTCATAACCCTGCCGGGCCAGCATTCCCAGCATGACTTCGCTATCCACCAGGTTTTTGGGGCAGCCGAGGCTGACCATCCCAACTTTGGGCATAAAAGCGTTTCTTTCCCCCTGTTTCAGATTATCTTATTGATAAAAAATTCTACCACATCTCAATTCTGCGTTAAGGGCCGGTGGGCGTCTTCTTCCAGATCAGCACATTTTTGTCGGTCGTGGCCGCCACATAGTTTCCATCCGGCGAGAAGGCCACGGTGTCGACCGGCGCAGGGCTTTCGCTGAGCGTCTGCACGGGCCTTCCGTCATCGGTGGACCATACCCGCACGGTGTGGTCTTCGCCCGCGGAAGCCACAAAGCGTCCATCGGGGGAAAATTCCGCCCAGCGCACGGGCCCCTTGTGGCCGGAAAGCGTCTCCAGAAGTTTCCATTCAGGGACCGACCATATCCTCACTTGCCCGTCTTCGCTTGCCGTCACCAGCCTGCTGCTGTCTCCGGAAAAGCCCATGCTCATCACGGTTTCCTCGAAGCCGGAGAGCACGTCGACGAATTTGTGCTCGCTCAACCGGACCACAATGGGATTCGGCGAGCCGCCGCCGGCAATCTGCGCCAGCAGCAGCCAGTGTCCATCCGGCGAAAAGCTGTAGAGGTGCGGCACCCGGGTCAGTTCCGGGACTTTGATCTCCAGCGCCTTGCGAGTGATCGGGCTCCAGAGGATGAAACTGCTGTCCTTGTACATGCCCAGGTATTTGATTTGGGGGAAATAGCGGGGGCGCCCGAACCCGCCGCTGGATCCGAACATGGCAACGGTCCCATCCAGCGCATCCTGCTGAATGTTCCAGCGGAACCCCAGTAGAGGCGTAGGCCGGTCGGGCCCCTTCTTCTCGTGGACAATCCCCGTGCCCAGCAGAAAAAGCGTGTTGGGGTCCAGGAAATTTACGGCTTGAATGTCCAGGTTTCTGAGGTCCTTGATGCCGGGATGAAGCACTTTTTCGATGCTGAGTTTTCCGCCCGACAGGCTTTCCACCACAATCTTTTCACTGCTGACCAGGGCGAGGGCGGAACTGTCGGGTGAAAAGGCGCCTTCCGGCGAGGCGTTGGTTGCCAGATGCCCTTCCACGTTTGCAACGTTTACCCAGACGTAGTTCTGCTGGGATGACGGCGCCATTTCAACCTGGCGGCTGCGCGCCCCGGCGTGCAGAGCCGCTGCGCCGTAGAGAAGGGCTGCCATCGCCAGCGCGCCCATCATGCAGGTCCAGCTTCCACTTCTGGACCTCTGCAGGGGGTTCAAATGATGCCTCCTTCGGCAATCCGCTCCACCAGTTCCTGGTCAGCCTCTAGAAAATTGTATTCCGCCAATTGCCTGCGCGGCGCCCATTCAATGGATTCGAAGACGCGGTTGGTGACTTTGCCGCGGTAGGAATCAACGCGGAAGAAGATGACCTCAACATAGCGGTCCGGATAGCGATGGCGCAGGCGGTATACTTCTTCGCCGACGGCGGCTTCAATGTCCAGTTCCTCGCGCAGTTCCCGCCGCAGGCATGCTTCCAGTTCTTCGTGGTCCTTTACTTTTCCGCCCGGGAATTCCCACTGCATCCCGTAAGGATCGGACCGGTGCCGCTGGCAAATCAGGACCTCTTCGCCTTGCACGATGATTCCTGCCGTCACCAGAATGGGTTTGGATTGGCTCATAAACGCGATTTCATTGTTCCGTCCGAGAACCTCTTCGCCGCAATCGAACCATCATAGACTGAGATGCGTAAAGGGCGCTACCCGGCGCCGTCCCTCGAATGCCTTGGGGACACGGGTGTATACTTCTTTGCGGGACGAGATCCTGCATGCAAATTCCGGCTATGGCCACACTTCCCTGCGGAAAGGAGATCCTGCAACATGTCAGGCGTTTATAAAATCACCGAGTTGGTGGGCACCTCGCCCGTCAGTTTTTCTGAAGCCGCGAAAGCCGCTGTTGCCGAAGCTGCTAAAACCATAAGGCACCTCGACTGGCTGGAAGTCGTCGGCCAGAATGCTCGCGTCCGGGAGGGCAAGATCGAAGAATTCCAGGTTACCGTTAAGGTTGGGTTCAAAATCGAGCGCTAGCGTGATGCGCCACAAGTCTCTCACCTTCCAGCGCGCTCATGGAGTGCGGCAGCGCCAGCTACCGCCTTGGACTGCGGCAGGGCCGCCTGCCGCCTTTTCTTTCTTCCATGGCGGGAGAGTTGGTGCCGCACTCCATAGGCGTCGCCCATATGCCGCCTCCACAAGCTGAAAGCAGGCTCAAAAAACCGCTTTTGCCGGGCACGCTCAAAATTACCTTTTCTGCGGGTAACAACTCTCAGTCCACGCCCGGCAGTGAGCGAAAAACGGATGGGAGTCGCCTTCGATCCGGGCAATTTTCTTAATACTTACCGGCAGTTGCATTGGTCCGTCCAGATTTGGCAGGCCGGTTGCTCCGTAACAGCCCGTCTGCGCAATCCCTGGGGCGCGCCCTCGCTTTTAGTACTGTGCGAACCACCACGCCTGCGGCCCGTTCCGAAGTGGCTGCAGGGTAAGGAGGCTGTTATGTGTCCCCGAACCGAAATCATTGAAATGAAGGTCTATCGTCTCGAAAAGAAGAGAGACGTTCGTTGCCGGCTGACGTACGAGGTGACGCCCTTTCGGGATGGTCTGATGCGCTGGTTCCTGGTCGGCATCGAGGAACTCGAGTAATTGAGGCTGGCTCTGCAAACCTAAGCAACGTCAGAAAATGCTGCAATAAACCAGCCGTTGCTTCCTCCCCTCGCGCCGGGACCGTTCACCGCCAGCACAAATTTCCCATCCAGCATGAATCATTCTGCATGGCTGTGCAGGAATGGTCCTGGCTCTCCCGGCCCTTCAGGAATGGCCGACTGACTCCAATTGTGCATTTGGCGGTTTGCAAGTGTCAGCTTTTGGCGACTATTTACTCCGGTACGTTACTATAAAGTAACCTGCCAAATTCCAAGCCATCTCCTGCATATTCTGATAGATATGCTCTTGAACAGGACTTTGGCGCAAGGATTGCTGAAGGTATGACGGACCCTGAATTCGGGGGGCGAGCACTTTGGGATCGGTCCTGAAGTTCTACTGCCTGACCAGCAGCTCGCTCCCCGAAACCCGGAAATCGGGGGTTGTTATGAACCCAAAGACAGAGATTGTTGATGCCAGGGTCTATCGCCGTGAACGGAACAGGGACGTTCTTTGCCGATTGACTTACCACGTAACTCCGTATCGTGATGACCTGCTCCGCTGGTTCCTGGTTGCCATCGAGGAATTGGAATAACGCGCCCGCTTGAAGCATCCAGCATTTCCCACGACGATGTTCCACATGGATTGCACCACTTCTTTACCCCTGCGCCGGGTTTACACGCAGTACCGCTGAGCCGCGAATCGCGTCGTTTTTCAAATGGTCAAGGGCGCGATTCGCGTCGCTCAGGGGAAAAACTTCCACCAAAGTTCTGATCGGAATTTCGGCAGCGATGCGTAAAAAGTCTTCGCCGTCCTGGCGGGTATTGTTGGCCACGCTGCGGACCACTCGCTCGTGGTAGAGCAGATTGTAATCCAGCGGCGGCGTGGGGCTCATGTGGATCCCTGCCAGCGTCAGCGTTCCGCCTTTCTTCAAAGCTTTCAGCGCCGCAGGAACAATCTCTCCTGCCGGCGCGAAAACAATCGCCGCGTCCAGCTTCTCGGGAGGCTCGGCCAATGTTCCGCCTGCCCATTCGGCGCCCAGCTCCAACGCCAGTTTCTGGTGCCGCTCATCGCGCGTTGATGCGTAAACCTTGACGCCCCAGTGGCGCGCCACCTGGATGGCCACATGGGCCGCCGATCCAAATCCGTAAAATCCCAGCCGGCCTCCGCGCTCAATGCTGGACAGGCGCAGCGAGCGAAAGCCGATGATGCCCGCGCACAGCAGCGGCGCAGCCTGCTCGTCCGGAAAGCCTTCGGGAATGCGATAAGTGAACTGCTCCGCCGCCAGCGCGTACTCGGCATAGCCGCCATCCACGGTGTAGCCGGTAAAGTCAGCGTGGTCGCAAAGGTTTTCCTTGCCGGCGCGGCAATACTCGCACGCCCCATCGGTACGATGCAGCCAGGCGATGCCGACGCGGTCGCCCGGCTTGAACCGCTTAACCCCGCGGCCGGCTTTCTTCACCACGCCCACCACCTGGTGGCCGGGTATGACGGGCATCTTCCGTTGCGGCAGCTCGCCTTCAATCACGTGCAGGTCCGTCCGGCAAACTCCGCACGCGGAAACCTGCACCAGCAGTTCACCCTCCGCAGGTTCGGGCACGGGCACATCGCTCAACTCAAGCGGATGGCTTTCGATCTTTCCCGTGGATTTCAGCAAGCACGCTTTCATTCTGTCTCCCGCTGCTTTTCAGTTTATCGCGAATGGAAGCTTCGGGAGACGGGAATCGGGCGTGCGGCTGCTTGTTGCAGGTTGAGCGGCGTAAATGACGGGTGTGTTTACGGCTATCCCTTTGCGTCCTGCACCAGTTTGGTTCTGATCTTCAGTTTCTGGTGCGGCCGCAGAGTGATTTCGGTCTCGAAGGACTGGTAGCCGGGCATCGAGACGCTGATATGATGTGTTCCAGGCGTCAGCAGCAATCCCTGCCCGATGCTGTCAAACTGGTCCACGTGCCCCACATACTGCTTGTCCACAAACACCGCGGCGCGCAGAGGACCTCCGGCGATTTTCAACTGTGCGGTTTCGTTGCCGTAGCGGACGTAGGGGTTCTTCTTCATCAGGACGGTTATCACTTCTTTTTGTCCCGGCTCGAGCCGCACTGTCTGTGTGAACTCATCGTATCCGGCTTCGCGGGCGGCGATTTTGTGCAGGCCGGGCAGAAGCATGATCTTCCTCGACCCTTTCAACTCTTTCAGGTAACCGACGTACTGGTCGTCAACCCAAATCCCGGAGTCTTTGGCGACCTTGTTGGCCGGTTCGAGCTTGATTGTCCCCAGCACCTTGTTTCTAGCCTGAAGGTTCCCGGCCAGGAACATGGGGGCTGCCAGAGACAAGCATATAAACAGGGATTGAACGTTTTTGGTTAGACGATTCACAGTTTTTCTCCTTTAGAGTCAGGGTAGCTTTCAGCAGAAAAGCACGTGTCTAGCCATTTTTCCGGATTTAGTGGAAGCTATTGAAAAGTCAACCTACTTGCGCCTCAGGTTAGATTCCTTTGAGGTAAGTTTTACTGCTATTTAGGCGAAATTTCACATCCCGGCGGGGCGGGCGAGGGCGAAAGGTGAAACGAATCTAAGAAAAGCTCCCGGGGTGGATGGCCGCTGCCAGGGCCTGCAAGCCCTCCAGCAGAATGGGCGCGGGTGTGTTCAGGGTTTCATCGTGAAATACGTGGATGCGGTGGTTTCGAACCGCGCTGACTTGCTCCCAGCCCGGCCGCCTGCGCACCACGTCCGCGCGAGCGCGGCTGCCCGTGGCTGCCCAGGCCAGAACGATAATTTCAGGATCGGCGCCGATCACTTCTTCCGCGCTCACCTGGCGGCCGGCAGGGCAGGGAACAAACTTGCCGCCGGCGGCCTCCACCAGTTCTTCCACCCACCGCTCGGAGCTGCGCAGCGGGTTTGGCCACACTTCGCAATAGACCCGCGGGCGCTTTCCCATCGCCGCAGTCCGCTCGCGCGCGGCGGCGATTTGAGTTTGCATTTTTGCGGCGAGCTTTTCGCCTTCGCCTGTTTTGCACACAATCTGCGACAGCAGACGAATGTCGCCGTAGATGTCATCGAGCGTGCGCGGTGATTTGGCGAGGAAGCGCAAGCCCTGCTTCAGAATGCCTTCCACAGCTTCAGCGCGGTAAGGCACCGACCCGATCACCAGGTCCGGCTTCAATTTCGCTACCGCCTGGGCGTCCAGGTCCCAGCAGTCACCGACAACCGGCAAGCCTGCAATCGCTTCGGCAGGCACAACGTCCTTGCACCAGCGCGTCACGCCGGCCAGATGTTCCGCCGCGCCCAGTTCCCACAACGTCCGCGTCGCGCTCGGCGCCAGCGAAACAATCCGCGGTTTGGCTGTTTGTGCCATCCGATGATTTTAACGGAAGCGCCCTTTCCAGCGGTAGCGTGCGGACTTCTGTTGTTTCAACCGATGGCCCCGCACTGATGAGACGGGAACCCCTCAAGCGGAGTTCCGTGGCGGAATTTTACTGAATAGGGAAGTGAAAAAAGTTGACGGTTGTTCTTGAAATCCGTCAGTGTCCGTTGTATAAGCTACCCAGCGTATTTTTATAAGTCGGGCTATTGCGGCTCGCTGGAAGACAACCCGCAGCAGTGCAAAGTATTCTATGCCCCGTGCTGCTACCACAACTAAACCTTCGCTGAAAATGATTTCAGCTATCTTCAGGGGCGAGCCTGTGGGAAAGTCTCCAAGGGCACTGTGGGCCGGCTCATCTACTCACCACCGGTGGCCAAAGGTCAGCCCCGCCGCGTTGCGGTCGTCTCCGCAGTTCCCAGCAAGGGAAGCTCAGTGGCTACGGCTCCGGTCTCCAAGGCTGGGGGAATGTGATGCTTTTAAACCCCGCAAGACAACAGGTAACCGCCTTGGATGCATCCCAGGCCAGGGGGCGCAGCGGTTCCGTGTCGGAAGGACGGGGGGAGATAACCATGCGTGTTAGAAACGGTCTGATTTTGTTATGCTGTACTCTATTGGCAGGGGCGGCTTGCCAGGCCCAAACCACGCTCGAGTTGAAGCCCGTCAAGGTCGTCAAAGTGCCGAACTTGTCGAGCAATAGCATCTCGCTGCCCATAAAATGCGACTCTGATACCAACATTTACGCGCAGATCGACGAGCCCGGCGATGAGAATGGCCGCACGCCGGTCAGAAAGCTCTCCCCCGACGGCAAAGTGACGACCTTTGCTTTGCCGGCTATTGACAGCAAGAAGGGACAGATTCTCGACTTTGCTCCCAGCGGGGACGGCGGGCTCGCGCTCCTCACGGTCTACGGCGACCAGAACGGGACCCGCTATTACGTTGAGAAATATGGCAAGGACGGGCAGTTCAAATCCAGGTTCAGGCTTCCCGATGAATTCGAGCCCATGCGGATCGCCCTTTCGCCCGACAGGACGGCTCTGGTCTCGGGAATGCGCCTTGGGGCGCCCACTGAGGGGGAGGAAAAGGCCGGGCCTTTTCTCGGGTTGTTCGACGCCGCGGGAGAGTTGGTGCGCGACGTTACTTTTGGTGGCGACACAGCGCCCGCCGATGGGCGTCCTTCCACGGCCAACGTCGCGCCCGGGGGAGTGGAGCAGGGCACGCGCAAGTCGTTTGAGTTCTCGTCAGTCCAATTTTCTTCGGACGGTAGCTTCGTTTTATCGCGCCTCCAATCGCTGGGGCCCATTTACATTATTTCCCCGGATGGTTTCGCAATGAAGACCATCCACCCCTCTGTTCCGTCCGGCAGTCACCTGAGCAGTGTGGCAGTGAACGGAAACACGATCGCAGCAGAGTTTGTCAGGATGAAGTTGGGGAACACACAACACGCGATTTCGGACGTCTTCATCTCCTTGATCAACTCGCAGACAGGTGAGCAGCAGGCGCTCTACCACCACTCCTCCTGGAAGATTGGCGCCTCACTCGCTTGCTATAAGGACGATACGTTCTGGTTCCTGGCGGGAGACGAGAACGGCCAGCTTCAGATCGTGCGCGCTGCGGCCCAGTAGCCTGTGGGTTTGCTTCCTCGCAGATTGCCACGGACATCCTTCCCGGACGGTCGCGATCGCGGGGTCGGCTATGGCCCGTACCGAGCAGCTTCCGAACGCACCAAGTCCTTATTCCCAACTGCAACGCCCCTTCCTGCTGGCCCCAACGGCCCCGCTCGATTTCTTCCGACACCATTAATCGATCTCAATCCCACTCAACCGCAGTTCCTCTTTTCTCATCCCCCAAGCTTCTACCACTTAAACCGGATCTTTCCACTTTGCTCATACAGGAACTTCTCACTTTGCAGCGGCACACCGGCGGAATTCGCTTGACAAATCTACGCTACCGTGCTAGTCTCCATATTGACTCGCCGGGGCGGTCCTGTCGGGGCGGGGCGAAGGGGCGCTTTGGCCCAGGGGTGACCGCCATGCGGAACCGGCGGCGGGGACGAGAAAAAAACGCGATATAAGGAGGTTGATTTTGGCCGCTTTGGGGCCGAAAAATAAAAAAAGATATCTTATTTTGGAAAACGAAGCCGAGAA
>DATEKC010000125.1:0-20314 GCA_035277665.1 Terriglobia bacterium | reverse complement strand
TTGCGGCCGCTGCTTTCATTATCTTCTCACTTTAAAGACATGGCCCATTTTTCGATTCCTTTATGGCGTTTGCCGGCCGCCCTGGTCCTTCTGGCGTGGGGCGCGGTGGGACTGCTGCAAAAGCTGTCGACCAATTACCTCTCAGCGGAATCTGCCCTGATCTGGCTGGTGGCCGGATACGTTCTTCTGGTGCCCTGGCTCCTTCCCGGCAAGTCGGTGTTTACTTATTCATCCCGCAGCCTGGCCTTCGCGCTCATCAGCGCGCTTCTCAATACACTGGGGGCCTGGGCTTTGCTGGCGGCGATGAAAAACGGCGGCAAGGCCTCGATTGTGGTCCCGCTCACGGCGCTCTATCCTCTGGTTGTCGTCGTGAGCGCTCCGTTTGTCCTGCATGAATCCATCAGCCTGCTGCAAGGTCTCGGAATTTTATTTGCTCTCGCTTCGGTGGTGCTGCTCTCCACCTAGCGGCTTTCCTTTTTGTTTGTTCCGTGTGCAGTCCCATTGCGGCAAGCATCGGCCGGCGCGGACTTCCGGGGCTTGAGGTCCGCGGTCTCTTGCGCAGGTCGCGACAAAAACCGCAACCCCAACTTCCGAAAACGCCTGTCATTTTAGTAAGAACTAAACCAGCTCGATCACCATACGCGGCCCGACCATGGCTGCCGCGCGCTGCAGGCTCGACAGGGTGATGTCGTCTTTCGCATCAAGAATGCGATCAACCTGGCTGCGGCTCGTCTTGAGCAACTTCGCCATCCGCGCCTTGGATATTTTCTTTTTCTTCATGGCCTGCGCAAGCTGCCAGGCGATGACTTCTTTGATCGCCTGTGCCTGTGATTCCTCAAAAATGCCCTCCTCTTTAAGGAAATCATCAACGCTTGAACCCATATGTTTCTTGCTCATTGCTGCAACTCCTTCCGGCGCTTGCGGGCTATGGACAGATCAACTTCCGGCATTGTCCGGGTCTTCTTGATAAAGCCGTGCAAGGCCACGAGGTGTTCCTGGTAAAAACAAAGCAGTACGCGCACTGCCAGTCGGTGAGGGAACTTTTTCGCGGGTGCAGACCCGCGGCCCCGCCTGCGAAACACGGCGCGTTACGTCAGACAGGCATGCCGTGGAAAAACTGCGACCCCAGCAGGAGCACGGTAAGGCCGATCATCACTACGCAGGTGATCCAGGCGATGACGTTGAACGTACGCGTATTGCGGTGCTCGCCCATCAGGTCCTGGCGGTTGGAGAGGCGCAGCATGAAGATCAGCACAAAGGGCAGCATGATGCCGTTGACCACCTGCGAGAACAGGATGATGGGCACCTGCATCTGCTCGCGCAGGACCACCACCGCCAGCGCGCCCACCACAATCAGTCCGGTATAGAGCCAGTAAAACGTGGGGGCCTCTTCCACGCGCTTGTTGATTCCGGATTCGAGTCCCAGGCCCTCGCACACATAGTAGGCAGTAGCCAGCGGCAGGATGCAGGCAGAAAGCAGCGCAGCGTTGACCAGCCCAAAGGCGAAGAGGGCGGTTGCCGCATGTCCCGCCAGCGGGCGCAGGGCCAGCGCAGCGTCCGCCGCGCTCTGAATCTCCCGATGGCCGCTGGCGTACAGGGTCGCGGCGCAGGCCACGATGATGAAGAAGGCAACCACGTCCGTAATGACACACCCCACAATGACGTCCCACCGCGAGTAGACATATTCTTTGAGCTTAATGCCCTTCTCGACCACCGCTGACTGAAGATAGAACTGCATCCAGGGGGCGATCGTTGTTCCGACGAGACCAATGATCATGAAGAGATAGCCATGGCCAGATTCCACCGTAGGGCGGAAGACGCTTACCACCGACTCTTTCCAGGCCGGATGCGCGAGAAAGCATGAGATGGGGTAGGCGATGTAAAAGATGCACGCCACCAGGAAGACCTTTTCGACAAACCTGTAGCTGCCTTTCACCACCAGCGCCCAGACCAGGACGGCCCCTAACGGCACGATAATGTAACGGCTGGCGCCAAAGACCGACATCCCCGAGGCCAACCCGGCGAACTCCGAGATGGTGTTGCCCAAGTCCGCCACCAGCAGACAAACCATCAGAATGAAAGTGGCGCGAAAGCCGTACTCTTCGCGGATCAGGTCTGCCAGGCCCTTGCCAGTCACCACGCCCATGCGCGCAACCATTTCCTGCACCACGATCAGCGCGATGGTGACGGGGACCAACGTCCAGAGCAGACTATAACCGAATTTCGCTCCCGCAACTGAGTAGGTGTAGATTCCGCCGGGGTCGTTGTCCACGTTGGCGGTAATGATGCCCGGGCCCACCACGGCCAGAAAAATCAGAAGCCTGGTCCGGAAATCTGCTAAACGTTTGCGATCCATGTGTAGCCTATGCCCGCCCCCGAGCGCGGGCAACCTGACATTCTCAAATCAAGCCGGGAGCCTTGCAGACGCCGGAAGCTGCCTCTATCTGCGGCCTACGACAAGGTCAAGAACGTCGTCTGCCGTCACCACGCCAACTAGGTGCTGCTTGTCGTCGACCACCGGAAGCGACAGAAGATTGTACTTCCTGAACAGGTCGATCACTTCCTTGGCATCCGCTTCGGTTGGCACGCTCTGGACCTCATCGCGGGAAAGCTCCCGCAAGGGCGTCAGGGCCGGCGCCAGCAGAATGCGCGCCAGCGGGGCGGAACCCATCAGGAGTTCTTCCTTGTCAATCAGGTAAATGGAATGGATGGATTCCAGCGATCCCTCAAATTCCTTCATCGCTTCGATCACATTCTCCACCGAAGCCGTTACGTCCAGCGCGATGTAATGCGTTGTCATCAAGGCGCCGGCCGTGTCTTCCTCAAATCCCAGCAGTTCCTTAACCTCCTGCGCGCCCTCCTCTTCCATGCCGGCCAGCAGCTTGGCTGAGGTTTCCGAGGGCAGTTCCTGCAGGACGTCGGCGGCCTCGTCGGGCGCCATTTCTTCCACGATGTCCGCCGCCTTCTCCACCGGAATGCTTTGCAGCAGTTGCGCCTGCATTTCTGTCGGAATCTCAGAGATGGCCTGCGCCGCTGTTTCGTGGTCCAGCGCCTCAATCACAGACCTCTGTTCGTCCCGGCTCAGTTCTTCCAGGATGTCGGCGATGTCGGCCGGGTGAAGGCGCGCCAGACGCTCGTAGGAAATCCGTAGCTTCAGCCGCCGGGAAGCGTCCGGCTCAATCAAGTTGACGAATTCCCAGGGGATGGTCCTGGAAGGAATAAAGTTGCAGATCTTCCGGCTGGTGTGTTTGGCGGTCACCCCCTGCAGCAGGCGCCGCACGGCGGATGCCAGCCCCACGTTTACGGCCAGGACCCGCAACTCCGTGTGGCCGTTGGTGGGCTGGATTTCCAGGTCAACATCATTCACGCGGACCACTTTGCGGTGGTCGACATCAATCACCTGCTGATCCAGAACATCCTTCCTCACCCTCAAGAGGTCGCCGGGCGGTAGGTTGCTCGATATCCTATCCCGTGTGACCGAGGTCTGTGCTGAGCGCACCGTTATCGATTGCATCTGCTCGCGGGAGACGTACAGAAGCTTTCTGTCCGGCGCCTCCACCAGGTAAGCCGCCACGCGCAAGGCGTTCTGGTTGGGATCGATCCCCAGATCGGCCACTCGCCCCAGGTATGCGCCCATCACGTCATAGGCCGGCAGATTCTGAATTTCAGTAAAGTAAATCATGGCTACCTCACGCCGGGGCATGGCAATGCAGCCCTCCGGATGCCGGGTTAATCACCGGGCTTGAAATCTCCCGAAAAATCAAAAACCCCGTGTGAGCCATCGCTCCCACGGGGCTGGAAAATTTCTCCGGACCGGTTCTTCACCGGCCGGACAACCTCCTGGTCTGAGCTTCAGCTCCACACAACGTACGTTCCCCATCCCATTTGAGGACAGCCACCTTAGGCAGAGCCTTAATCCGGCCATGCCTGCTCTACCCGTTGGCGCGTCTCCGCGTTTCCGGGCAGTGGCTTGTGTTTGCGTGGTAGCCTCGCCTAACGAGGCTTGCACTTTCTTCTCTAGGTCGCTCGCGCCTCCAGCGTCTCAAAAAAAGTCCGCATCAACCTTCATACAAACAGCCCCGGAGTTTGTCAAGAAAAAAGGGAGGGGGCCGGGATGCAGAAATGCATTATTGCCAGCTTCACAGGCAGTCTGTCCGTCCCGCCAGACCTGTTACTTCAGCCTTCCCATAGCGTACTTGATGCCGTTCAGCAGCATTTCCTGGTACCACTTGCTGTTCCAGACGGCGTCTTCGTGCCCCAGCGCCGTATAGAACACCCGGCCCTTGCCGTCGTGGCGCGTCCAGGCCAGCGGCCAGCCGTAAAAGCGGTAGTGCACGTTTTCCCCTGGCAGCGTCTTCTTCATGTTGACGGAACTGGGATCGAGCTTCAGCAGCACGTGCGAAGTTTTGTACTGAAAGTCGGCAATCTGGTAAATCTCATCGTTCACCTGGAATGATTTCCCCAGGAAGCCGACAATCGGGCTCGAGGGATCGGTCACCTCGACAGTCACCTTCTGGTGCCAGGCATGATCATTGAAATACCCGCCGATCATTTCCAGATAGGGCTGCCACTCATAGAAAGTGTCCGTGGCGCTGTGGACACCCACGAGCCCGTGCCCGGATTTGATGAAGTGGACGAAGGCGTCCTTTTCCGCCTGGGTCATGGGCAGCTCGCCCGTGGTGTAGAACATCACCACGTCGTATTTCTTCAGGTTCTCCGCCGTAAAAGCTCCCACGTCCTGCGTCACCGTGGTGTCAAACAGGCCGGAACGTTCGCCGATCTCTTTCACCACTTTTTCGGAAGTAGGAATGCTCTCGTGCTTATATCCGGCGGAAAGAGTCATGTAAAGCAGATGGCCCTTGCGTTGTTTGGCCAAGGCCTGCCCGCTCTGTCCAAAGAATGCCACGCCACCCAGAACAATTACCGACAAGACCAGAATTAGAGACCTGCGCATCTCGACTCCTCTCCTATGCAAAATGAATTCGAATCCAGATCAGACCTTGATGCCGATGCCCGTATCCGCTCGCCTTATGCCGTCATGGGTGACGTGCGGTCGCCGCTGCCTGGCCGCTGAGCGCCGTCGCAATCTGCCGGCAAAAGGCTGGAAGGTCGCCGGGCTTGCGCGAGGTGATCAGGTTGCCGTCAACCGCCACTTCCTCGTCCACGTACCGCGCGCCCGCGTGAATCATGTCATCCTTGATGGCCGTGAAGCAAGTGGCTTTTCGCCCCTCCACGATTCCCGCCGAGCAGAGCAGCCAGCCGCCATGGCAGATGGAGGCCACCACCTTGCCCGCCTTGTGCATGTCGCGAACCAGGGCCACCATGCGCTCGTCCTGGCGCAGGAAATCGGGCGCCCAGCCGCCCGGAATCACCACGGCGTCAAAATCGGACGCGCTTACATCGCCAATAGATTTATCAGCGACCACCGGATAGCCTTTCTTGCTGCCGTAAGTCTGCCCTGCCTCGGCACCCACGGCAATTGTCTCCGCGCCGTCCTCGCGAAACCGCAACAGCGGATACCAGACCTCCAGTTCCTGATACTGGTCCGCCACCAGGACTGCAATCTTTTTGCCTTTCAGGTCCATCGTGCCCTCCTTTCTAAAAGCCACAGGTTCTCGTAGCGGCGGCTTGATGCCGCCACATGGCGAGATAAACTCGCCGCTACACTTTGGGGCTATGTTATCAAACGCGGTGAAGTGTTTGTAGCACGGGTTCGCCATCCCATGCGGCTGCAAAACAATCCATCGCTTCCGCTTCACTCTGCGGCCTGCAAGGCTTTAACGCAGAGGGCACAGAGGCTCACCAGGCTCCGCGTTCAGGCTTTCAACACACAGAGGACACAGAGGCATTCTTCTGATTGTGTGACTGCCATTTCCCATGAAACCTCGGCGGCGCGCAACGGCGCCATCACTCCGGCCCTGCGCCGGCGGTTTTCTCCGTGAACTCTGTGGCCCGCAATAGTCAACTCGAAGTGCATCGAGGTCCTCTGTGTCCTCTGTGTTATGGCTCTTGGACCCACGGAGGACATACCTGGACGGAAGCGCACGCAAACGTGGCACAGCCGTCTCAACCGTGCCCATGGGCGAGACGCCCATGCCACGCTCTTAGTGAACAGTTTTCCCCGCCTGTCATCGGGTGATAACCGCCGCAAAGAATCCGTCCATGCCGTCAAGGTCAGGGCGCGTGTGGAAGTATCCTAGCGCATCAATCAGCGGAGCGGACTTTGGCAGTTCGTTCGCAATTTCTTCGCGGCCGAGCAACCGGCAGCCTGCGGTCGCGGCCAGGACGCTCTCCACGACCTGCTCGTTCTCCTCCAGCTCCAGCGAGCACGTGGCGTAAACCAGCCGCCCTCCCGGCGCAAGTACTGTCAGTGTGTTTGAAAGAATTCTTCTCTGAATCTCCGGCAGACGATCGAGATCGTCCTTTGTCAACCGCCATTTGATTTCCGGATTGCGCGCCAGCGTTCCCGTCCCGGAGCAAGGCGCGTCCACCAGGATGCGGTTGAACTTCCGCCTGAACGGAAGAGGTTCCGTTGCGTCAAGGCGGACCACTCGAACCGCAGAGGCATTGGCAGTGAGCCGCAGCAGGAGCTTCCGAAGCGTTTCGAGCCGCCGTGCGCTGGCATCACAGGCCACCAGAAGGCCGTCACCAACAGCATCTGCCAGCAGGCTGGTCTTCATGCCCGGCGCAGCGCACACGTCGAGCACGCGGTCGCCCGAATGAACCTGAAGCAATTCCGCAATCAGTTGCGAGGCTTCATCCTGGATGGCCAGCCCCAACTCATCGGCAATCCGCGAGATGACTCCTTCTCCCGCTTCTGCGATCAAGGCTCTCGAAGCATATTTGCCGCGCCGAACCACGCTTCCCTTCTCTTCGAGCCTCCTGACAACGTCATCCGGCTCGGGCGTCGTGGAGCAGACCCGAAGCGTGGTGGAAGGGACCAGGGAAGCAACCCAGGCCAGCCAGTTCGCTGTCTCAACCCCGAAATTCTTTTCCCACCGCCCCAGCATCCATGCCGGGACCGATCGCCGCACACCGGCCAGCAACGAAGGAACGTCCGGCAATGCGCTGCTCATATTCTGTGCCAATTTTTCCGGCTTGCACTTGCGCAGCACAGCGTTCACGAACCCGGCGGCGGACCTCTTGCGCGAAAGCTTGGTGAGTTCCACCGATTCGTTCACGGCGGCGGACTTTGGAATTTTTTCGAGGAAGGCAATCTGATAAACGCCCATTCGCAGCGCCGTCGCGACTTCGCAATCTAGCGATTGCGCGCTTTTGCCGGAGAGTTGCTGCAGCCGATAATCAATTTCGCCCCGCCAGCGGAGGACGCCCATCACGATTTGCGTGGCAAGCGCGCGATCACGTTCGCCAAGCGCTGAAACCCGCCGCTCCTGCAGCAGGTCGGAAGCAAATGCCTGCCCGGCATCAACTTGGCGGAGGATTTCAAAAGCGATTTTGCGGGCTGGTGAGACTTGCACCAGGGCTGACCTCAGGGACCGAGAGTTTCGCCGCTCTCGACGCGGGCGCCGTTCATGAACTCACGGGCGCGAAGACGCTTGCGTCCTTCGAGTTGAACTTCATGGATCGCCAGAAGGGTCCCTTCACCGCACGTCACGGCGAACTGGGCAACTTCTGTGGTGATAGTTCCGGGAGCAAGCTGCGAGTGCCCGGCCGCCGGGATGGCTTCCGCCCGCCAGAGGTGCAACTGTTTGCCACGGAAAGAAGTAAAAGCGCCCGGCCAGGGAATCAGCCCTCGAACGCGGCGCGCAATTTCCGGCGCGGGCCGATTCCAGTCAATCAGGCCGTCTTCTTTCCTGAGCTTCGGCGCCATCGTCGCCTGGCTCGAATCCTGTGGCTGCGGCGTAATCTCTCCGCGCTCGAGCCTGCGCAGTGTTTCGATCATCAGGTCCGCACCCGTTAAGCTCAGCCGCTCGCCCAGCGTTTCCGTTGTGTCATCGTCGTGGAGCGGCTCACGGTGCTCCAGCAGCATGTCGCCGGTGTCCATCCCAGCGTCAATCTTCATGGTGGTGACGCCGGTCTCCTTTTCGCCGTTTATAATCGCCCAGTTGATGGGCGCCGCGCCGCGGTATTTCGGCAGGATGGAAGCGTGCAGGTTGATGCAGCCAAGCGGAGGAACATCAATCATCCACTGCGGCACGATGTGGCCATAAGCAACAATCACGATGGTGTCGGGTTTGAATTGGGAGATGTGTTCGCGCGCTTCATCGGTCTTGAGTCTGGCCGGCTGGTAGACCGGAAGGCCGTGCTTCACGGCCGCTTCCTTCACCGGCGAAGGCAGCACCTTGTGGCCGCGCCCGCGCGGTTCATCAGGATTGGTGATGACCAGTTGAATCGAGAACTTTTCTGCGACCAGTTTCTCAAGGGTGGGAACAGCGAATTGGGGAGTGCCACAAAAAATCAGCTTCATCTGTCAGGTCCCATCGGAGCAGCCCATCGCGGGCTGAAGAAGTTTTGCGGGAGTCCATCCTAAATCTAATGCGCCGGAAATCATGGTACACGCAGCGCCAGCCTTCGGGGCGGCATATCTCGGGCTGAAGCCAGACGCTATTACCACTCGCCCGCCTTGGCCAGTTTGCGGACCTTGCGTTTGATGGACTCGCGCTTCAGGCGTGTCAGATGGTGGATAAAGAGCTTGCCGTTCAGGTGGTCGGTTTCATGGCAAAAGGCGCGCGCCAGCAGGCCTTCGCCGGTCATGGTGAATTCTTCGCCCTTCGCGTTCTGTGCGCGGACGGTGGCCTTCAGGGGGCGCGGGGTTTTGGCGCGGAAGTCCGGAAGGCTCAGGCAGCCTTCTTCCTCCGTCTGCTTGCCTTCCGTGGATATGATCTCCGGATTGGCCAGCACCAGCTTCGCCTCCGGGTCCTGGCCGCAGCTGATGTCAATCACGCAGAGGCGATGCGTGAGGCCGATCTGCGGGGCCGCCAGGCCCACGCCGTTGGCGGCGTACATGGTTTCAAACATGTCGGCCACCAGCTTCTCAAGCTCGGAGTTGAACTCCGTCACCGGCCTGGTACCGTCTTCCAGAACTTTCTGTCCGTACTTCACGATGGGATAGATCATTTTCTGGTTTCTTATCGGCCTTTTTTGAAATTTCTCTACGCTGGCATTCCTTCGGTGCTGGATATTGCTCCGGCCCGGACCGCAGCGCCGGGTTGATTCCGCCACATGGCGGCATAATGCCGCTGCTGCGTACTTACCGGGACGTTAAATCATGTTGACTTGCATTAACCAAGGCTGCGGCTGAATGCGTTTTGCTTCTTATATCCCAAAATCGCACACTTACGGCGCCAGCACAAGCAGCGTAAAGCTGCCGGGCACCATCGGCGGCCGTCGAAAATGATGCTGGCCGGCCGGTTCTTTCGGCATCGGCCCGAACTTTGCTGTCACCAGAAAAACCTTGTGGGTCTTTGGATCAATTTCCATGGTGCGCGCGCCCCGCTCGGTGGCCACGTTCTCAACCACCTTGAAATCTGTAGGCGACTCTTCCTTCACCACCGTCAGCGTGCCCTCACCGTTGGAGCTGAAGGCCAGGTCCGTTCGCGGGTCGAAGCGGTTGGCGTCCACACCGCTTCCGATGGAAACGGTTGTGATCACCTTGCCTGTGTTGGCGTCGATCACAGCCATCATTTTGTTGTGGCATCCGACAAACAGAATATTATGCCGGGCGTCAATCGCCAATCCTGAAGGCGACTCGCACGGCGCCATCGGCCAGCGCGACTTGACCTTGAATGTGTGAGAATCGATCGCCAGCTCCTCGCTCTTGTCCTCAAGGTTGTTGTATACCATGCCGCGGCCGTTGGGGGCGGCAAATTCCGGCTTGCCGCCGAGAGCGATGGTGCCGGCAACTTTCAGCGTTTTCGCGTCGATGACAGTTGAATCATCGCTGCGGCCGTTGAACGTGAATACCCGCTGCGAGGCGGGATCGTAGATGATGCCGTCGGGATTGTGGCCCGTCACTTTGACCGTGCCAATCGTCTTGAGCGTTTTCAGGTTGAAGACCGTCACCTCGTCGGCCCTTCCGTCGCTGATGAATCCGCGATTGAGTTCCGGCGCAACGGCTATGCCGTGCACCCCCGGTGTGTCGGGAATATCCCCAACAACTTTATATGTGTCGGGATTAATCACGATCACGTGCGTGCCGTGCGAAACAAAAAGATGGCGATTCTGCGGGTCGAAGCCCAGATAATCCCAGAAACCTTCGCCCCCCAGAACAACTTTCTTAACGATGTGATAGTGAACCGGCGATGAGCTTCGGCGAGGCCGGGCCGCTCCAGTAACGAGCGGTGCTGCGAGCGCAGTCACTACAAAAAAACAGATAACGGAGCAACTTCGAATCATGGATTTCATAAGTCTCCCAATGAAGAAAAACATTCCCAAATGGGGTAGTTTCGGGCCCTCCCGCAAAAACTCAAGGCAGGGCGTTCGCCACGTCATTCCGAACGGAGTGAGGAATCTGCTTTTGATCCGGGTGCTGAAAAAGCAGACTTCTGTTCCGCTCTGCCTGATCGGGACGGCTAACGCGCGATGTCTTTCGGGGCCCTGCTTAAAACCGGCGCACCTGCTCCTGGTAGGCGTCGAAGTTGCGGCGCGTTTCCTGGAGCGAATCGCCTCCGAATTTCTCCAGGAACGCCCGCGCCAGCACCAGCGCCACCATCGCTTCGCCCACCACACCTGCGGCGGGAACCACGCAAACATCCGAACGCTCATACGCCGCCTTCACCGGCTCGCGCGTTGCAAAATCAACCGATTCGAGCGGCCGGCGCAGCGTGGAAATCGGTTTCAGGTAGCCGCGGACGATGACCGGCTCGCCATTAGTCATGCCGCCTTCCAGGCCGCCGGCGCGATTCGTCCTGCGGGTGAAGTGTTTTTCCTTGCGGTCGTATCCAATTTCATCATGGACGCCGGAACCGGGCGTTGCGGCGTTTCCGATGCCCGTCCCGATCTCGACCGCCTTCACGGCCTGAATGGACATCACGGCGTGCGCCAATTGGCCGTCGAGCTTTTCATCCCACTGCGCGTGAGATCCCAGCCCAACTGGAACGCCCATCGCCACGACTTCGAACGTGCCCCCCACGGTATCGCGTTCCTCGGTCGCCTTATCCACCTCGGCCTTCATGCGAACTTCAACCTCCGCATTCACGCAGCTCAGCATGATGTCCTGAACGTCGCGCAGGGCCAGGATCTCCTCGAACGGAACGTCTTCATCCGGCAGCACAACGCCGCCCAGCGCCACGGTGTGGCTGGCGATCCGAATTCCGAACTGCAACAGAAACAGCTTGGCCAGCGAACCCACGGCAACTCGCGCGGCCGTTTCCCGCGCGCTGGCGCGCTCGAGCACGTAACGCGCGTCGGGGAAATCGTACTTAATGGAGCCGGCCAGGTCTGCGTGCCCCGGCCGCGGCGACTTCACGGCTCTGTACTTTTCGCGGGTCTCCGGCAGGTCTTCCACCGACATCGACTCCTGCCAGTTCTTCCAGTCGCGGTTCTCGATCAGGATGGCAATGGGTGAACCAATCGTTTCCCCATGGCGGACTCCGGAAAGGAACTGCGCAGTGTCCGACTCAATCTTCATCCGCCCGCCGCGCCCATACCCACCCATGCGGCGTTTCAATTCGCGATTAACGTAGGCAAAGTCCACCGGCACGTGCGATGGCAACCCCATCAGGGTCGCCACCAGCGCCTGACCGTGCGACTCACCCGCCGTGTAAAATCGAAGCATAGTAATTGTTCAGGAACTTTCCGTGGCGGACAATAGAAACTAACAATTTTACTTGAAGGGCGCAAGATGGTCAAAAATAAGGTCGTAGTCTCATTTCCTGTGGTGCGCCTCCAACGTGGAGAATATCCCGGCCCAGAAGGCTTTGGCGACGAAGAAGGATGTTGCTCCCGAAGGCTGGATTGAGGTAAGAGCTGGTATACTTATTCCCCAGGGAGTCCAGAAGCTAATTCCGGTTCTATACAACCTAGCGATAGCACTGCGATGGGGGGAGACACCATGTCCACGCCTGCAATACTACCTGTGAGCCCGATCGCCCTGAAAAAGGGAGAGGGAGAGGCTCTCTGGTTCTTCGGTGCTCTGGCTGTCCTAAAAGCCTCTGGTGAATCGACCGCTGGGCGTGTGACGGTGATAGAGCATCTGGCGCCGAAAGGCTCCGGACCGCCCGTGCACGTCCATCACCGGGAAGATGAATGGTTTTTTATCATTGAGGGAGAATTAACCTTCTGGGTCGGGGGCAGAATTATCGAGGCAAGAACCGGTTCGTTCGTATATGGACCGCGGGACGTTCCCCACACCTTTACAGTTACTTCGCCACAAGCGCGCAGCATTGTGGTCACCGAGCCGGCCGGCTTTGAAAAGTTCATGCGGATGCTGGGCGAGCCAGCTAAGGCGCTCACAGTTCCGCAGGCAGGCTTTCCGCTGCCGGGCCGGGACCGAATCATGGCAGCCGCGGCAGAGTGCGGACTCGAAATACTTGGCCCTCCGGGAATCCCATCGTAGCCGAGCTGCCTCGCAGAACCGCCGGGCAGCCAGGTGTTTGGCATGCAGTGCTGCTACCCTGCAAAGTCTGAAGGTCACAAGTTGGCCCGCTGTTAGCGGCGCGTGAAGATTCAGCCCCGCCATTATCATAAATAAGAGAGATTTCGACGACTCACGAGCCCGTGCTGCTGTAATTCTCCACGCCGCGGTTCCAGACAAAAAGCGCCAGCATAAAGAAAGACGCGGCCACCACCGGGACCAGGTAGAAGTAGGTATTGAAACTGCTGCGCCCCAGGAAGTGCGTTGTAGGGTAAAACGAGGCAAATCCGAAAGGGATGATCCAGCTGAGCATGAACTGGATGAAGACGTTATAAATGGTGAGCGGATAGCGGGCGAAGGTGAGCATGTTGAAGACTGGAGGCACGATGCCCACGCGGTCTTCAAACCAGAAGGAGACGGCAGTGAGCATCAGGAATACCGCCAGATAAATCAGCGCGCCCGAGGCCACCATCAGGACGAACAAAAGATAGTCGCCGGCCGGCCAGGGGACGTTCAGGTGCTTGACGGCGATGGCCACCACGACGCTGCCTGTGACAACTTCCTGCAGCGATTCGAGCCGGAATTTCTCAAACAGCACCTGGAAAAGCGTATCCACCGGCCGCAGCAGAAGGCGGTCAAATTTTCCCTGGATGATATAAATGTCCCCAAACTGGTAGAGGTTCCAGCTCACAACGTTGAAGAAACCGAGCGGGATGAGCGAAAAACCGTAGAGGAAAAGAATTTCGTAGAACGACCAGTCCTGCAATTTGGGGATCTTGGTGAACAGCACCAGCACGAACCCGAAACCCAATACGGTCGCCGCCATCGAGGAGAAGAAGGCGATGAAAAAGTCGGCCTTATACTCCAGTCGCACCTTGGCGTACTGGGCAAAATACAACGCGAATAATCGAAAATGGCGTTTCATAACAGCTTGCCTGGAGCGCAAAAGAAATTACGAATTACAAATTACGAGTTACGACGGGACTTAAAACCGGTCTGCTTTGATGGCATTCGATAATTCATAATTGTCTTAGCCTCCTTGAATCGTGATCTCTGTGCTTGACAAACTCCACAGCGCGTGCCCGATGGCGACCAGGGCCGCAACCCAGAAAATCTGGATGGCGAGCGCTTTCAGAATTTCCACCCCGCTGATCTTGCCCAGGTAGAGCAGCACCGGAATGTAACTGATGTACTCGAAAGGCATGAAGGCAAAAATCTGCTGGAAAATGTGGGGAAAGAACGAAATGGGAATCAGCAGGCCGGAGAAAAGTTCCAGCAGAAAATACTTGGCCCGCAGCAACCCCAGGATTGATTTCAGGCGCACGGCGAACGTTCCCACGGCAAAGTTGATGCCCGCCACCAGGAAGAAACTCAAGAAAACGCTGATCAGAAACGCAATGAAATTCCCAACGCCCGCCGGCCTTCGCACCGGGAAAACGAGCAGCAGGACAATGGCCGTCGGCACCGTCAGCATGGTCAGGCGGAAGGCCGACTCGCCCAGCGCCTGAGCGATATACATCCACTGCGTGTTGACGGGCTTGATCAGATCCATGGCCAGCTTGCCTTCAAGCACCTGCGTGGCCATTTCCTGGTCAATATTGTTGTAGTAGAAAGAGCGGATGATCCAGCCGACGGCAACATAGGTTAGCAATTGGTTGAAGTTGAAGCCCTCAATATTCGCGCTGTGGGAGTAGATGGCTTTCCAGATAAAATAATAGATGGAAACATAGATAAGATAGGTAACAATGCCGGTGTAATAGCGCAGGCGGTAGGCCATGGTGTTCACAAAACCTACGCGGAGGAATCCACCGTAAATGCGGGCAACCGCTGACAGCGAAAACTCGCGCCGTGGCCGCGCAGGGAGGGCTAAGCCTCGGGTGGCCATCACCCCACCTCGCCCCGCAGGTAGATGCGCTTCACAATGTCCTCGATGGGCTCTTCTTCCACCAGGATGTCACTCACTTCCAGCGTGTTTACAATACTGCGGATGATCTCCGCGTTCGAATAGCGCTCGCGGTCAAAGCGCATCAGGTAGGTCAGCTCGTCGATGCGGTCGCAGAGGATTCCGTCGGTCACGATCCGTTCAACCCCCGCTGTCTGGGTGCGGTCTTTCAGCAGGAATTTCACCTGGTTGTATTTTGCGAGGCGGCCCTTCATCTCCCGCAGCGCGCCGTCAAAGAGGATCTTCCCTTTGTCGATAACAATGATCCGGCTGCAAAGCTCCTCGATATCGGAAAGGTCATGCGTGGTCAGCAGCACGGTGGTCCGCTCCATGCGGTTGACTTCCTTCAGGAACTCGCGGATACGGTCCTTGGCCACCACATCCAGCCCGATAGTGGGCTCATCCAGAAAAAGCACGGGAGGATTGTGCAGCAGCGAAGCGGCGATGTCGCATCGCATGCGCTGCCCCAGGCTCAGCTTGCGGACAGGCGTATTGAGATAGTCCTTCAAGTTGAGAATTTCGGAAAAAATGCCCAGCCGGCTTTGGTAGTCGGCGTCAGAGACTTCGTAGATCTCCTTCAGCAGCTTGAACGATTCGACCACCGCAATGTCCCACCACAACTGAGTCCGCTGGCCGAACACCACTCCGATGTGCTTGGTGTAATGGCGGCGATCGCGCCACGGCACAAAGCCGTTGGCAACAATGCTGCCACCGGTGGGGACCAGGATTCCCGTCAGCATCTTGACCGTGGTTGACTTCCCCGCACCGTTGGCGCCGATGTAACCCACCACTTCACCGGGCTGGATAGTGAAATTCACATGGTCAACGGCAGAGACAGTGATCTTGTCGCGGACAAAGAGATTTTGCATGGCTCCCCACACGCCTTCACGCCGGCGAAAGGAGCGGAACTCCTTGGTCAGGTCCTGCACTTCAATGACGGGTTTCATAGAATGACAAACGTCGCGGGGCCGCAACTCCTCTGTCAAACAAAGATATAATTCTACCAACCGCTGCTGCTCTGAACAAGCAGCTGGAGACGAACGCCGGTGCGGCACAGCACCTGCCCGCCAATGAAATCGCGGGCGTTTTGCTCCCGGTAGTTTGTTAGACGAAAAAGAATTCTTTAGGATTCATGAGGAGTTCTCCCTGATGCCCAAAAACGCACTTGTGGGTGTTGACGTTGGCGGAACGAAAACCGCTGTCCTCGTCTCATTAACGGCCCCTTCCATCCTGGACCGGATCGAATTCGCCACAAAGCCCGAAAAGGGACCAGATCCGGCACTGGCCCTGATCAAGGCGGGAATCCGCGAACTGATTTCGAAGCACCGGCTGCAGCCGACGGCCATCGGCGTGAGCTGTGGGGGTCCGCTCGACCACATTGCCGGCATTATTCAGGCCCCGCCCAACCTTTCCACCTGGGTGGATGTGCCGATTAAATCCGTTCTTGAGGAAGAGTTCGGCGTCACCTGCCGCGTTGAGAACGACGCCAATGCGGGGGCGCTGGCGGAACATCGCTTCGGAGCAGGACAAGGCTGCCGGAACATGGTTTTCCTGACCATGGGAACGGGCCTGGGCGCGGGCATCATCACCGACGGGAAGCTCTACCACGGCGCCAACGATTTTGCAGGGGAGATCGGGCACGTGCGCCTCACCCGCACGGGGCCTGTGGGATATCACAAGGCCGGGTCGGTGGAAGGATGGGCCAGCGGCGGCGGAATGGTCCAGGTGGCGGCGAAAACGGTTAAAGCCGCCATCAAACGCAAGGAGCCAACTCTGCTCGCTGGGCACCTGAAGAAAGGCAAATCCATCACCGCGCGGGATGTAGCGCTTGCAGCAGGCAAAGGCGATGCCGTAGCCGCCCGCGTCCTTCGCTCGACCGCCCGGCGGCTGGGGGAAACGATGGCGATCCTGGTTGACATCCTGAACCCCGAACGGATTGTGATCGGCGGGCTGGCGATGCGCCTGGGCGACACGCTGCTGGGCCCGGCGCGCGAGGTGCTCCTGCGTGAGGCGCTTCCCTACTCGGCAGCCGTGTGCCAGGTAGTCCCCGCACAACTCGACGAGCGGATTGGCGACGTCGCCGCGCTGTGCGTGGCCCTGGGCTTTTGAATAATGCATTTCCGCTGGACACGCTCGATCAAAGCTAAGGTATAATCTCCGCAGTTGCATACATAAAAAAGGTAGTTTTGAGTTCGCTGTGCGATGCCAGCGCCAGAACTTCAGGTTCGATTACAGCGTATAAGAAATTGGACGTCCCAAATTCGAATCCGACATTTGCGGCCTCCTAAGTCAGCAAAGACCATTTGAGGCTCCAGGGAGTCTTGCGTATGAAAAGATACCGAACAGGCACCTTATTGCTGGCGGCTGGGTTGCTGTTGGCGCAGGCGCTGGCCGGCGCGGAACTGCGCGTCCCGCACCTGAATTTTACCGATCAGCGCCTCGAGAACGGCCTGAGAGTGATTATCGCTCCCGACCACACCGCGCCCGTCTTTGCTATTTCAGTTACCTACAGCGTGGGCTCACACAGCGAACGGCCGGGCAGGACCGGCTTCGCCCATCTCTTCGAGCACATGATGTTCCAGGGTTCGAAAAACGTGGGCAAGGGGGAGCACATGATCCTGATCGAAAACAATGGCGGCGACATGAACGGCACCACCAGCGAGGACCGCACGAACTATTTCGAAATGCTCCCCAGGAACCAGCTGGACCTCGCGCTCTTTCTCGAAAGCGACCGAATGCGCTCGCTGGCGGTGAACCAGGCCAATCTGGACAACCAGCGCAACGCCGTGCAGGAAGAGCGGCGCCTGGGCATTGACAACCAGCCCTATGGCAAGGCCGAACTGGAAATCGACAACCTGGCGTACGACAACTTTGCATACAAGCACTCGATCATCGGCTCGATGGCGGACCTGAACGCGGCCACCGTATCGGACGTGCAGAATTTCTTTCGCATCTACTATGCGCCCAACAACGCCGTCCTCACGCTGGTAGGCGACCTTGATCCCACCGAGGCGCTGGAAAAGGTGAAGAAATACTTTGGCGATATTCCCTCGCAGGCCGCGCCTCCCAAGCCCGACCTGACGGAGCCGGAACATTACGGCGAGCGGCGGGAAACCATGATGGACCCGTTGGCGCGTCTGCCCATGATCCTGATGGCCTTTCACACGCCTCCGGGGAATACGGCCGACAGTTACGCGCTGCAGGTCCTGGCCAGCATTCTGAGCACGGGCGAAAGCTCGCGGCTCTATCAGCATCTGGTTAAGGACAAGCAACTGGCAACCTCAGTCGACACGCAGGCGGATGCGCGCACAGGTGATAGCCTTTTCTACGTGGTTGCAGTGCCGCGCCCCGGCGTCAAGGTCGAAGACCTGGAAAATGCCCTCAACGGGGAGATCGCGGCAGTCAAGAAAGACGGTGTGACAGACGCCGAAATGGAAAAAGCCCGGGCACAGTTTCGCCGGCAGCAGATCCAGGCCCGGCAGTCGGACCTATACACCGCCATGCGCATGGGCGAATATGCCGTCATGTTCAATGATCCCGATCTGATCAACACCATCTTTGACAAATTCAACGCCGTGACTGCGGCGCAGGTGAAGGAAGCCGCAAACAAATATCTGGTTGCACAGGAGCAGGCGGTGGTGATCGACCTGCCTGCCGAACAGAAAATCACGGCGGAAAGCCGCTAGAGGAGGGTGAAAGTGAAACGGACATTCTTTGCATTAGTCATCGCTGTGTTGATGTTTGGAACCTGCGCCACCACCCTCCTGGCGCAAGGTATGGAGGGGAGCAAGGCGGTTCCGCTCAGCAAAGTCGTGCGGCTGAATCGGGCGCCCGTCAACAAGGAAATCCTGCGCGTCAAGCTGCCGCGCCCCCGTGAAGTCAAGCTGGACAATGGCCTTGACGTCCTGGTGTTGGAACGTCACAAGCTGCCGACGGTGGCCTTTATGCTTTGGATCAAGACCGGCGCGCTTGAAGACCCTCGCGACCTTCCCGGCCTGGCCAAATTCACGGCCGACATGCTGCGTGAAGGTACGACCCACCGCACCAGCGCCCAGATTGCCAGCGCTGTTGATGACATTGGGGCCAGCCTGGGAGCTTCTGCAAGTTTTGGCCAGAACATTTCTAGCGTTTCGGCCTCAGGCCTGGTGGAAAACACCGACCGCATCCTGGAATTGATGAGTGACGTGGTCCTGAATCCGACGTTCCCGCAGGATGAGCTGGCGAAATACAAGAAGCGGGAGCTCGCCAACCTGCAACAGATGCGGTCGGACCCAAGTTTCCTGGCGCGCGAGCGGTTCTACGGCGTGCTTTATGGCGATTATCCCGCTTCCGAAGTTGCCGCCACGCCGGCCTCGGTGAACAAGGTGACGAGCGAGGACCTGGAAAAGTTCCGCAACAAATATTACGTGCCCAACAACGCCATCCTTGGCGTTGTGGGTGACGTGCAGTATGACTCCATCGTCCCCCTCATCAAAAAATATTTCGGCGGCTGGAAAAGGCAGGATGTCAACAACGGCAAGCTGCCGCCGGTGCCCAGGCCTGCAGCAGCCAAGGTGATCCTGGTGGATCGGCCCGACTCCGTCCAGACCAACATCATGGCCGGAGACCAGTCTTTGAGCCGCAATGACCCTGACTACATCCCCCTGGTCGTGACCAACCACATTCTGGGCGGAGGACCGGCAGCCCGGCTGTTTCTGGACCTGCGCGAGGAAAAGGGTTATACCTATGGCGCCTATAGTTACCTCCGGCCTGACATCTACCCGGGGCCCTGGATCGCCTCGACGGAGGTTCGCACTGCAGTGACGGATGGCTCAATGCAAGCCCTCATGGATGAGTTCCGCAAGATCCGGAATGAGGACGTCCCCGAAAAGGAATTGGACGAGTCGCGGCGTGCCATCGTGGCCGGCTTTGCCCTTTCGCTGGAACAACCCTCTACGCTGCTGCACGCCTGGCTGACCGTGGACTACTACAAACTTCCTCAGGACTATTGGGACCAGTATCCCGAACAAGTGGCGAAAGTGACTCCGCAGGTGGTGCAGGAGACGGCCAAAAAATACATCGACCTTGACCATCTCCAGGTGGTCTGCGTCGGCAACGGCAAACAGATCAAGGACGTACTGAAGAAATACGGGCCCCTCGAGGTCTACGATACCAACGGGAAAAAGATCGAGTGACCCGGCCCGCTACTCTCCCAGCACCTTGATAATGACACGCTTGCGGCGCTGTCCGTCAAACTCGGCGTAATAAACCTGCTGCCAGGGTCCGAGGTCAAGCCGGCCGCTGGTGACGGGCACCAGCACCTGGTGGCCCACCAGAAGGTTCTTCAGGTGGGCATCGCCGTTGGTTTCTCCCGTCTGGTGGTGGCGGTAATCGGCTCGGAAAGGGGCGAGCTTTTCCAGCCACTCTTCGATGTCGGCGATGAGGCCGTTCTCGGCGTCGTTAATATAGACGCCCGCGGTGATGTGCATGGCGGAAGCCAGCACCAGGCCCTCGCGGATTTTTGCGGCGGCGAGAGCCTTATCGAGTTCTGAAGTAATGTTGATGAATTCCCGCTTTTTCTTCGTGTTAAACCAGAGATACTGCGTGTAAGCTTTCATAGTCCGACTTCCTCCTATAAGCGTTTTCTATACAGTGTATAAGCGATGACGTTGACCATGCCCTGCCCAAAATCGTAAGCTTATTGTAGAATGTTGGGTTATCCTTATAGCCGTTTGCCTGATGGGTGGCGAGCGATTACAGGGCAAGGCTCGCTTACTTTTTTTGGGGAGAACAGGAAAATCGAGGGAGGCTTAATTATGAAATCCGGCAATTCCAGCCGAGGCGCCGTGCATGTTCCA
>DATEKC010000124.1:0-10355 GCA_035277665.1 Terriglobia bacterium | reverse complement strand
GCCGAACGTTCCCAGGAGGATGTCCTGATGGTCTGTCTGCCGCACCGCCAGCGGGCGGTTGTCGGTTTTCAAAACAATTCCTCGAGGATCATCATAACCAATGCCGAAAATGCGCAGTTCGGCATCGCCATTCTTCCCGGAAATCGGCACCGTGTAACTGCCGTACAGGATGCCCACATCAAGTTCGCCCAAACCATCGGCCTGGAATACGCCTTGAGTTGCCCGTGCTGCAACAAAGGTGAAATTGTTCTTGCGCCAGTTCTGCGCGAATTGCATCCCGTCATAGCTGCGGCCGACCGCCGACCACCCGAAGTTCCCGATCAGGCGCTGAGTGATACGGGTCGTTTCCAGGGAAGCCAGTGTGGGATCTTTTGGAGTTACCTCGCTGCCGTCGAGAAACTCAAAGCGGCCGACCCGAAGGCTTCGTCGCTCGCCATCCTTGAAGCGCACGAAACCCTGCTTGAGGAAAATGCGGGCGAGGTTTTGGCGTCCACCGTTGGCTGCAAAGTAGCTGGCGCCAAGCCCAAGCTGGCCCTGCGGAGCAGGAGCAATGGCATCGTTGGGAAGCGTGAACAGCATTGGAACCGCAGCCTCCGCCTGCCAATCCAGGCGGCTCAGGGTTTGCCCGATACTCAGGCGAATCATGGAATGGGCAAATGTGTACGTGGGGGAAGCGGCGCCATTCTCAAACCAATTCCAGGATTCGATCCGAGTTTGCCAACTTCCCGAAATGTTGAAACTCCCTGCCGTGAGTGGAGCAGGACTCTTCGCGTCTGGAGGAGCAGATGGAGTCTGGGAGGGCGCCACAGCAGGAATAAAGGTGCTCAGCATCAGCAGCAGGAACCCGGCACAAAAACGGCGGCCGTTCCTTTCCGCTTTCTCATTCAGGCACGGGCCGTTGGGCAACTGATGAATGGCGCCGCGAGGAATCATCCTCTGTTGACTTCCTGTTGTGCCGCGGGGCGCAGAACCGCAACTGACGTATCGTCTGTATATTTTAGGATCCATACCATTGAAAGGGAAAAAAGTGCCAGGAATATGAAGACAATGAACCCGATCGGGTAGCCGCGTATTCCCAGGTTGTGGACTGCAAAACCCATCACCGGGGGGATCACAAAGCCGCCTAGCGCTCCGAGGCCGCCGACCCATCCGGCCGCTCCGCCTACGGCATGAGGAACCGCCTGGGGAACCAGCTTGAACACAGCGGCGTTGCACACTCCCATGCCGATAGCCAGCAGGATTTCGCCCGGAACCGCGAGTTCAAATTGGGTAGTTCCAGTCATCACCACCGCTCCCACCAGCATGATCAGCAGGGCCAGGATTGCAGTGTTTTCTCCGCCTTCTCGCAGATGGTCAGACAGCACGCCTCCGGCGATGCGAATCGAAGAGGCAAGAATCGAGTACACAGCCGTGAGACCGCCTGCGGCGATGATGCTCAAACTGTAATAAGAGTGCCAGTAGGTCGGCAGCCAGGCCGTCAGCGCGATGAAGCCGCCGAATGTTGTGAAGTAGAGCCAGACCAGCGCCCAGGTTTTCCACACTCTGGCAGAGGCCCGAAGGCTTTCTTTCAGCCCACCGGCCGGGAACAACGCCTGGCCCTGCGCGAAGGCTTCGCGCCGGGCGGTTTCATGGTCTAATCCCTGCTGGCGAAACTGGAAGTACCATGCATTGCGGCCGTATAAGGCGTAAAACAATGTTCCTGCAGCCAGGAACATCAGCCAGACCAGATAAGAACCTGCCAAGCTGAGCGCCACCAGCGCGGCCGGAAGCAGAAAGGAGAAGATCCCAGGCGCGAGGTTGCCGATGCCGGCAAAAATCGCCAGTGCTCTCCCCTGCCGCGCCTGCGGGAACCAGTAAGACACCTGGCTGATTCCCACGGAGAAGGTGGCAATACCGCATCCTGAAAACACGCCTAGAATCAGCAAGACGGGGTATAAGCTGATCGTTAGATGATCGGGGTAAAAGAGATAAATGACCACCAGCAGGCCGGCCATTCCGATAACCGAAAGGACCAGGAGGACGAGGAATGGTTTTCGCCCACCCGTAGTGTCCACCCAGGCTGAAAACGGAATACGCAACAGGGAACCAGACAACGCGGGAGCAGCGACCAGGAAGCCCACCATCACAGGGCTTAGGTGCATAGCTTCTTGGAAGCGGCTGGCCGTGGGGCCGAATAACGCCACTGCTGCAAAACCCACGAAGAAACCCATGGTGGCGGCAAACAAACCCGAGTGTGGAGAACCTTTAACTCTTGGCATAATCGGAGGCTCCTCTCCTGTACCAGCGCACCAGTTGTGGCCTTCGCCAAAAGTACGGATTGGGCGCCACGAGGATATGGACCAGACGCGTGAAAGGGAAAACACCGATCAGGAGATAGAAATTGATGACGTGCAGTTTCACGATCAACGGCATCGTTGCCAGGAAGCTCACATTCGGGTTGAAGCTTACAAGCGACCACAAGTAGGGCGCCATTGAAGCCGCGAACCACGATGAACCCCAGGGGTGAAACACCGCAATATAAACACCGCTCACGAGCTGGAACAAAAGGAGGGTATCGATCAGCCAGTCTGCACCCGTGGTGACGCTGAGAACCTTGGAATCGGTCAACCGTCTCCGCATGGCTCCCAGCAAGCCCACAATCGCGAGCAGGGCAAAACTGAGGCCTGTAGTCTCCAGAGTGTACAGGCGCAGCGGCCGGCTGTTCCACAGCAGGATTTCACCAGGGACCAGAAAAGCCACAAGATGCCCTGCAAGGACCACGATGATGCCAAAGTGAAACGGCGCGAGCCCCCAGAAATGTTTGCGGTTTTCCAGAAACTGCGACGAGAGGCTTGAGTAAGTAAACGTCTCGGACCGGTAGCGATGGATGGTGAAGATGAAGAAATTGAGAAACACCGCGTAAGGCAAGATTCCAAACAGTGAGGGTTCCAGATATTGACTAATCATGGTTGATCTCCGGTGGCGATCCACTTAGAGCGGATTCAAGGACGCGGCTGAGGGCTCTGAGCACACTCTCATACGGACTTTGTTTTCCCTCGAAAGCCACCAGCATTTTCTTCAGCGCCGGAACCGTGCTGGCAGCGGCAAATTTCATGGCCTCGCCGAGTTCCATCTGCGCCAACAGGGGGAGCACATTCGAAAGGTGGTCGGGTAGCTCGCGGTTTTCCCTTACGCCGTGGCGTTCGAGTTCCTGGCGTATTTTTACCAGGAAATTTCCCCGGTCGTAGTTGTCCCCGTAAAGCTGCCAGCCGACTTCAAGCGCGCAAACGGGATTGAGGTCAAAGGTTTGGACGTAAAGCTCCTGCACCTCTTCTAGTGTCAGACCACGAATGCGAGTTCTGAATTCGCTCAGGTACCGCGTGGCCTCGGGATCGATTTCTGGTGCGGCGTTCCTGCAGGCTTCGACTTCTGTGACGTATCCCTCGCCGGGATAGCTGAGAATCTCACCGAACTTTTTCAGAATGGCGAAACTGGTCGCCGTGATTGCAGTCTGCATTACATCCCCCTCCTGGGCGCCGCGACGAATCCGAAGCCGGAACTCTGTTTATTCACCAGAGGATCTTCGAGCATCTGGAGCGCTTCTTCGCGGTGCATGGGCGGGATCACAAAGCGGTCCTCAAAGGTGCAAAGCGAAGTCAGTTGATAAATAGCTTCCGCCTCCTCGCGCGAGCTGTCCGCCTCCCGCAGCATGCGCTCGGCAAGGTCCATAGTCACATCGCCCACTGTGAGCGCACGCCGGTACCAACGCACCGCTTTCTGCTTGCGCAATGCATACCGCACCATCTCTTCATTCCCGGCCCCGAAAAGGTTGGCCAAAAACCTCATCGGTACGCGCGATTGATCGATGTCATGGAACAGATCGTCCGAAGTATGCGAAATGGTGTCGCCGTTCTGGTTCGCCATCACGGGCGACATGGGCGGAACATAGAAGAGCATGGGTAGCGTGCGATACTCGATGTGTGGCGGCAGGGCGATTTTCCAGGTCTTGACGAATTTGTACACGGGAGATCGCTGCGCCGTTTCAATAACGGAATCGTGAAGTCCGTTTTTGCGTGCCGCGGCGATCACTTGGGGATCATTCGGATCGAGCACCAGCGAGCGATGGGCCTCCACCAGTTCCTCGTTCGGGCGCTTCGCGATTTCCTCAATGCGTTCGGCATCATAGAGCACGGGACCCAGGTAACGGATGCGGCCCACGCAGGAATGGAAGCAGGCGGGCGCCTGTCCGGTTTCAAGCCTCGGAAAGCAGAGGATGCACTTTTCCGATTTGCCTGTTGACCAGTTGAAATAGACCTTCTTGTAAGGGCACGCTGCCACGCAGGCGCGCCAACCGCGGCAGCGTTTCTGGTCAAGCAGCACAATTCCGTCCTCGCCCCGCTTATAAAGAGCTCCCGAAGGGCACGCTGCCACACAGGAAGGGTTCAGGCAGTGGTTGCAGATGCGCGGAAAGTAGAAGTACACCAGGCGCTCGACGGCGGAAAGCTGCGCTTGCTGGTCCGGAGTGAGGCCTTTGAGGTTTGGATCGTTCTCGGCATAGACGGGAGATCCGCCCAGGTCGTCATCCCAGTTCGGACCGGCCTCAATATCCATAGGTTTTCCCGTCACCATGGAAAGCGGCCGCGCGGTGGGCTGGTCATCACCCTGCGGGGCATTGAACAGGTTCTGGTAGTCGTAGGTCCAGGGCTCGTAGTAGTCATCCATGGTCGGCATGCTGGGGTTGTGGTAGATATTGAAAACCGTACGCAGTTTTCCGGTGGATTTCAAACTCAGCTTGCCGTCCTTCACTTCCCAGCCGCCGTGATAGTTCTCCTGGTCTTCCCAGCGGGTCGGAAAGCCAGTGCCGGGTTTGGTCTCCACGTTGTTCCACCACATGTACTCGGCGCCTTTGCGGTCCGTCCAGATGTTCTTGCAGGCAATGCTGCAGGTGTGGCAGCCGATGCACTTGTCCAGGTGAAAGACCATCGCGATTTGCATTCGAACGTCCATATCAATCCTCTCCTACCATTTGAGCTCGGGCAGCTTGCGCACCAGTACGTGTACGTCGCGATTGGAAGCGGTCGGCCCCCAGTAATTGAAGTGGTATGTAAACTGGCCGTAGCCGCCGGCCATCAGGTTGGGTTTCAAGCGTGTGCGCGTCAGGCTGTTGTGGCCCCCCGCGCGCCGATTGCGCCGCAAGGGTGAAAGCGGCACGGAGATCGTGCGCTCGGGTGAGTGGTACTGCATCGAGATGCCGCGCGGCATTCGCGAACTGACCACCGCTCGTGTGACCACCACGCCGTGGTCGTTGTAAATCTCCACCCAGTCGTTGTCCTTGATGTCAAGTTCGGCGGCGTCCTGGTCATTCATCCAGAAGGGTTCGATCCCGCGCGAAAGGGTCAGCATGCGGTGGTTGTCAAAATAGGTGCTGTGAATGTGCCACTTGCCGTGTGGCGTCAGATAATTCAGCATCTTTGACCGGCCCGCCTCACGGGTGAATTTCAGGTCGGCGTACTGCGTTGGGGTTGGTTTGGGCTTGTGGCAAGGCAGGTGCTCCCCGTACTGGAGATAGAGGGGGTGATCGAAGTAGAAGTGCTGCCGGCCGGTCAAGGTGCGCCAGGGTACGTTATTCTCAACGTTGTAAGTGAAGGGCGAGTAAGCTCGTCCGTTTTCCACCAGCCCTGACCACATCGGGCTGTTGATCAACCGTTGAGGACGGGTCTGAAGGCCCTGGTAACTGGCGCACACGCTTCTTCCTTTCTCAGCGAGGTGCGCGAGCGGCAGTCCGACCTTTGCCTCCAGGTTTTTGTATGAGCGGTAAGCCAGTTCGCCGTTGGTCACTGTAGCGAAGCGCAGGATCAGGTCACAGACCTGCTCGTCTTCAAAAAGCGATGGATACTTTTCGCCATCCCAGGAAACCACGGGCCGGTCGTGGAGCGTTTCGTCATAAAGGTCGTCAACTGCGTAGTGCGTGCCGTGCGCCCCCAGTCCCTTCTCGCGGACGTTCGGCCCGAAGGAGATGAACTGGTTGTACAGGTTCTTGTAATCGCGCTCAACCACGGTGAGGTTGGGCATTGTCTTCCCGGGGATCGCCTCAATCTCACCCGCTCGCCAGTCTTTCAGTTCCGGCTGGGCGATTTCCGCCGGCGTGTCATGCGCCAGCGGAGAAGCCACCAGGTCGCGGACGCTCTCAGGGAAATGCTTTGCGGCAAGCTCGGAAAACTTCCGCGCGATGGAACGGAAGATCTGCCAGTCGCTTCTCGATTCCCAGCACGGCGGCACCGCGGCGGATAGCGGATGGATAAAGCTGTGCATGTCCGTAGTATTCAAGTCCGACTTTTCGTACCACGTGGCCGCCGGCAAAATGATGTCGGAATAGAGCGCCGAGGTGTCCATGCGGAAGTTCAGATCGACGACGAGGTCCATCTTTCCTTGCGGCGCCTTGTCGTGCCACGTAACTTCCCGAACGGAATCCTGCGCCAGGTCTTCCGCAATCGCATTGTTGTGCGTGCCCAGATAATGATTCAAGAAATATTCGTGCCCTTTGGCGCTGGCCATCAGGGCGTTGCCCCGCCAGATGAACCACAGGCGCGGCCAGTTTTCCGGCGCGTCGGGGTCCTCCACGGAGAATTTCAGCTTTCCATTTTTGAGCTGCTCCGTGGCATAGGCCGTGACTTCCTGGGGTGATGCAGCGCCCGCCGCTTCCGCCTCCTTCACCAGTTCCAGCGGGTTCTGGTTGAACTGCGGGTAGAAGGGCAGCCAGCCGTTGCGCACAGCGCGCGTCTGCACGTCCATGGTGTGGCCCTGGGCCAGCGAGCCATCAGGCTGGTTCGTGGGAACGGTGTGGTAATCGGTAAAATTCTTTTCATAGCGCCACTGATCGGTGTGGACGTAGTGCCAGCTCGGCGCGTTCTGCAGCCGCACCGCGGGCATCCAGTCGCGGGCAAAGGCGATGGCTGACCATGATTCCGCCGGCGCCAGTTTTTCCTGCCCGACGTAATGCGCCAGGCCTCCGCCGTTCACGCCTACGCACCCGCAGAACATCAGCGCGTGGATCCCGGCCCGGTACATCAGGTTGTTGTGATACCAGTGGTTGATTCCGGCGCCGATGATGATCATGCACTTGCCTTTGGTGAGCTCAGCAGTCGTGCCCCACTCGCGGGCAAAGCGGATCAGCACGTCGCGACCCATGCCGGTGTATTTTTCCTGCCAGGCGGGCGTGTAGGGCGCGTTTTCATCGTCATAATCGGCGGGATATTCTCCGCCCAGCCCGCGCGCCACGCCGTATTGCGCCATCAGCAGGTCATAGACGGTGGTGACAATCGCGGATTCACCCGGCCGCGTTTCAATGTGCTTCACCGGTACGCCGCGAAGAATCTCTGCGCCTTCGCTGAAATCGTCGAAACTCACCTGGACAACCTCATCGGAGTTCTCGAGGAACGTCAGCGCGGGTTGGATGGGGCTTCCATCAAGGCCGTCCTGCAACAGCAGATTCCACTTGCCAGGCTCTTTCTCCCAGCGGAAGCCGGAACTCCCCTGCGGCATCTTGGGGCGGTTGTCTACCTCGTCCCACATCAGGAATTTCCACTCGTCGTTCTCGACGCTTTCATATGTCTTCAGCTCTCCCGCCCGCAAAAGCTTTCCGGGGCGGCAGCTCCCGTTCTGTTTTTTCAATTCCACCAGGTAAGGCGCGTCGGTAAAGCGTTTGGTGTAATCGATGAAATAGGGTGTTTGTTTCTGATGATGGAATTCCTTCAGCAGAACGTGATTCACGGCCATCCACCAGGCTCCGTCCTGCCCGGCGTTGACGCGCACCCACTCGTCAGCGTACTTCGCGACCTGGCTGAAGTCCGGCGCAAAGACCCACATCTTCGACCCGTTGTGCCGCGCCTCGGCGGCGAAGTGGCAATCCGGCGTGCGGGTCATGTTCAGGTTGGAGCCGGCCACGGCCAGTAGCTTGGCGTTGTACCAGTCAGCGGATTCATGAACGTCGGTCTGCTCGCCCCAGGTTTCGGGCGAAGCCGGCGGCAGATCGCAGTACCAATCGTAGAAAGAAAGCGAAACGCCTCCCATCAGTTGCATCAGGCGGGCGCCCGAGGCGTAACTGATCATCGACATGGCGGGAATGGGCGAGAACCCGGCAATGCGGTCCGGACCGTGCTTCTTGATGGTGTAGATCGAAGCCGCGGCAATCAGTTCCAGCATGCTGTCCCAGTCCGCGCGGCGGAGCCCGCCCTTGCCGCGCGCCTGCTGCCAGCGGCTGCGTGTTTCAGAATTTTCCACCAGCGATGCCCAGGCTTCCACCGGATCGTCGTGCTGCTGCCGCGCTTTCTTCCAGGCATCGAGTAATACTCCACGCACGTAGGGATATTTCACGCGCAGCGGGCTGTAGAGATACCAGGAAAAAGAAATTCCACGCTGGCAGCCACGCGGCTCATAGGGCGGCAGGCCGGCGGCGAGCGACGGATAGTCGAGCGCCTGCATCTCCCAGGTGACGATGCCGTTCTTTACGTAGATTTGCCAACTGCAACTGCCGGTGCAGTTCACGCCATGCGTCGAACGCACGATCTTGTCGTGCTGCCAGCGGTTGCGATAGAACTCTTCCCACTGGCGCAGCTTGGGATCGCCGATATCCTGAATCCAGGTTAAGTTTCCATTGGCTTTGCTCATCGTTTTCCTCAAACTCCCAACTTGCCCTCGACCAGGGCGCGCCGAACGCCGCGAATCCTTCGCTTCCACACCAGGCCCAGCATTACCAGGCCAAATGCGGCGCCGGACAGTCCCAACAGGAAAAAGCGCACGCGATACGCGCCGGCATTCTCCGCGGCGGTTTCCTTCGAGATTTGCTCGAAGAATGCCGTCAGCGCGCTGATCTCTTCAGGTTTCAATGGTTGCTTCGTGAAAATGGGCTTCATAGTGGCGCTGGCTGGACTCTTCAGCCACGCTTCGAGGCCCCGGCGTCCATTCAGGCGCTGGTAAACGAGCGTCAGGTCTGGCCCGAGTTGCCCGCCGCCCAGCGCGCCTCCGGCAGACTTCACCGCATGGCACGAAATGCATGCAGGGCCGCCGGCCTGCAAGCGCTGCTGTCCGAGAAACAGCGCCTTGCCCGCGGCAGCCTGTTCCGGCGTGAACGGCGGAGCCGGAGCTTCAGCGGCAGGCTTCGCTGCCGAGGCATCCCCGGACTTGGCGGCGATAAAATTCAACAGCGATTCCGCCACTTGCGGAGTCATACCCGGTACGGCGGGCATGACGATGCCGTTATATTCTTTTTTCAGCTTCAAGGCATAGGCGTCGCCGCTGTCGATGACGGCCTGCGGATTCTCGATCCACTTTTCCAGCCACTCATGCTCCCTCGCTTTGGTGACGCCTTTCAGGTCCGGGCCCAGCAGCTTGCCGCCGCCAACCGTGTGGCAAGCGGCGCAATTCTGCTGGAAGAAAGCTTCCGCATTTTGCTGGGCACGGACTGCGGAAGGATTCAGGAATGAGAGCCCAAACATGACGCAGGATACGAGCCCTGCGATCTTTCCTTGTGCAAAACGCCTGGCTATTAGGGTCTTACTGCTCATGACTGTTTCCCATTCCTGAAGGTCCTCGATTATTGATTTCCGACCATACGGCCCGTTATGCCTGTGTTTGCACCTGCCCGTGGGACTCATAGAGAGGGCTTAGCGGACAAGTCCCTCGATTGGTCCTCTAGTTGGACGGGCCTCTGGCGGCACTCTCCTGCGGTCCTCTCACGCTGTACCCGCGTCTCCGCCAGACCCGCCAGCGTTTGGGTCTCAAGAAAACGTATGAAACGAATTTTCAATTCAGACCAGGATTCGTGCAGCGCACATGGGCCTTGGTCGGAGCACTGGTGGTCTTCCAGAACGCACTCGGTGAATGCCAACTCACCTTCGATGGACTGTACGATCATCAGTAGATTGATCTTATCGGCCGGCAGAGCCAGTTCGTACCCGCCGCCGATTCCCTTATAAGAGCGGAGCAGCCGTTTTCGCCGCAATTCCAGCAGGATCTTGCACAGAAAAGAGTTCGGGATTTCTTCATGATCGGCAATCTCGCGACTACCCGTCAGCTTGCCCGGCGGCTGCATGGCCAGGTACGTCAAGGCTCGAACCGCATAAGTGCAGGGCCGCGACAGCATCACCGTTTGACTCCGCTAAAGGACTTTCATATCCTTTAGTCATGTATTATCTGCGTCCCCTTCATTTGAGCAATCGACCGGCCGTCACGGTTGATGGGACATTTGTCACAGAGGTATAGCATGTTCGAAAGTGAACTCTTTGCCTTGCTGGAGGGCACCGCTGACGGTGCGTTCGCAGTCGACGAACAGGGTTTTATCTGCTCCTGGAATCGCGCTGCTGAAAAACTCTTTGGTT
>DATEKC010000123.1:0-22596 GCA_035277665.1 Terriglobia bacterium | reverse complement strand
CCCGCCCACACCACATGGAAGAGCGCATCCACGTTCCCCGCCTTCGGCTTGACCCGGATTTCCATACCCGGGGCCAGAGGGTAGCTGCACTTAAGCCGTGCCCCGAACTTGCTGACGGTCAGCACATAAGTCTCTTCAGAGAAGGCATCTCCACTTGGCAGCGTTCCCGTAACAATCACGGGAATGCGCACCTGGACTCGAGTGCTGCGACGCATTGAAGCTTTCAGGCCAAGCCCCATGTTAACCGGACTCCCCTGCAATCGCCCTGACCGGCACAACAGACGGCGCCGGCCGCCGCGAGTCTCACAGGTCAGAATATACCGTTGCGGAAAACGCGCAGGCATTCTGACCCCTTCACGGGTGATCGTCAATCCCTTTCGAAAGCTTGAATCTGTTGGGGAGGGTCCCGCCGGGTTGGCACTACATCCAATGCTTCCGGCGAATGTAGATGAACACAATAATGGTTGAAGCCACCATCACCAGTCCAATCGGAATCAGCGCGTAGGGGTCTTGTTCAAGCGGAAGCTTGATGTTCATGCCGTAGAAACTGGTGAGCACCAGCAGAGGCATCGCAATCGTGCCCCACAGGGTCAGGATCTTCATCACCTCATTGGTGCGGTTGGCAACGGCGGAAAGGTATATGTCGAGCGACCCGGTCAGGAGATCACGGTAAGTTTCAATAAAGTCGATCACCCGGACAACGTGCTCATACACATCGCGATAATAGAACCGAAGGTCCCGGTCAACTGCACTTCCCTCCCCCGAGTGCGGGATATCATAGCGCCGGATCAGGCTATTCACGGCCTCGCGCATGGAGGTCGCAACGCGGCGAAAATCCAGCAGAACGCGTTTTAAACGGAAAATCTCACGCAGAGTCTGCGGAATGGGGTTGCGGATCACTCGGTCCTCAAGGCGGTTGATGAAGTCGCCCAGACGGTCGAGAGCCGGCAGATACTGGTCTACAGCGGAATCAACCAGAGCGTGCGCGATGCGCTCGGGATTGTGAAGGGCAGACTCAGATTTCACCCTTGTGGCCACCGTTTGGACCAGTGCCGATTCGCCGCCGCTCACCGTAAGAAGATAGTCAGGCGCAAGGAAAGCGTCAAAATCCTCAAATTTCAGGCGGCCCGCTGCCGAAACCGATTTCTCGGGCGGGTCCGGGCCCGTCCGCCTGCCTGGGGCCGGCGTGTCTTCACGCTCAAGTTCTGCGTCGCCGGAAGCGGGAGCGCCCCGGGTTGATCGATTCTCTCCAGGAACCTGAGCAAGCACTTTGATGACAATAAAAGTGTACGAGTCATGTTCTTCAACTCGCGCGGTTTGGCGACGGTGCCGGCAGTCTTCCACTTGCAGGGGATGAATACCGAAATGCCCGGCCAGTTGGTCAAGGGCGGGAGACGATGGGTCCGAGAGATGAAACCAGCGGACGCCAGGAATCACCGTTAATGACTCCAGTAAGGTCTCGACCGATACCGGCGGCTCCTGGGACATGAGATCAAATGGATCGAAGCCAATATATCACGAAAATTCCGCAACGAGCGTCTTCCTCAATAGCAGGCCTACCCGCCCTGCCCCAGTGGCCCTGAACGGATCACTGAACAATCCTGAAAGTTGCCCCGATCCCAGAGGCTGGAGTTATCGAGGAGCTCGTAGGATTGCAGAGCATGGGGAAGAACCCGCCGGTTCCCCATGAGGCGGTTACAACCAAGCCATACCAGGTTTGGGGATGGATTTGGACGAAAGCATTGGCCGGCGAGCCCGCAGCGCTGACCAACGACAAGGTTGTGCAGCTATTCGCCGCGACCGAGTTTGTTGGAATGCTAAAACCGCCCGTCACGGGCAATTGGTAGCTGCCACTGTCCAGCCGGATCTTCGGACCGGAGTTCGTTCCAACCCCTGACCATCGAACCTTTGACCAGTAGGTCGTAGCGCCGGTGCTGTAATTCCCCACCGGAATGTTGACGCAGTTGTTTTCCTTGCCGCAGTAGAAATTCACGTCGTCGAGGACCGCCACGCCTGTAGGCGAATTTTCTGTAGCGTCGTAGTACCAGTTGGACGACGTGGAAAATTCATCGAAGATTTTGAAATCGTCATCGGCGATCTCCGACGAGGCATCCTTGAATTCAACGGCATGGGTCGTCGGGGAAGGGCTCGGCGCGTCCGTCCCCTGAAGGAGGCTGTTGTACAAGCCCTTTTCGATCAGGGCAAATCCGGGATATCCCTCCTGCCGCCAGCTATGAATATGAATATCATGCGAATTGTAAATATAGATTGCGTAGTTATAAAGACCCGACGGATAAGGATTCGCCTGGCTGAAGTTCCAACTGTGGCCGGAGAGCGTCACGTCGCTGACGCCGTAAAGATACACGGCAGGGCCGAGGCCGGAGGTCAGCAACTCCAGGTCATTGAATGACAAGTCCGTCTCTGAAAATGTGCCCGTGCTGAGAGTGACGAAGGGACTTGTGATGCTGAAATTGTTCGTGCCCGTAACCACCAGCGGATAATCCGCCTCAAGCGTATCATCCGACAGGAATGTGATCTCTCCGCCAAAGAGGTAAACGCCGAATGAATACGTCGTGCCGCTGTAGTGAAGCGGCATCGAAAAAGTGCAGTGTTCAATGTGCTCGTTCTGGCCGTTCTGGCCTGACGAGTTGCGCCCCGACAGGATCCCTACCGTGCTGGGACTGCTGAGTCCGGACTTCTGGGCGGTGACGTCCAGGTCCCGGAAGGTCTTGTTATTTGAAAAGGTGATATCAAACAGCACCCCGCCGGTGTTCGCGCAGATCAAACCGGAGGTGCCGCTTTGCGCCACGCCCACTCCAGCGGAGCCCTTAATGGTCACCTTGGTATTGTCATTCGTCATGTTGATGGCGGTATTCAGCAGATAACAGCCCGAACCGCCGACAGGAGGAACCAGCACCGTTCCGCCGCCCGCGGCCACGGCGGCATTGTAGGCTGACTGGAACGCAGGACTGTCATTGGTTGTTCCGTCGCCCTTTGCACCGTAGGCCTTCACGTTAAAGACCTGCCCGCCTTTGTCCTCGAGATTCGTCACCACCGTGGTGCCGGTGCCGCTGGGGCTGAAAGAGATGTTCTGGTTGGTTCCGAGCGATGAGCAGTGCAGGTCGCCTGCCGATCCCGTCACGCAGGGCTGGGGCTGGAACCATGTCCGGGCGTCGGTAACCGAAGTGATCGACGACGCCCCGGTCACAACCTTCGCGATGGGAATCTGCCCTGCCGAAAAAGTCGAGGCGGCGGCGGGAGAGCAGCTGTTCGCGGGATCAAGGTATATGTAGTTCGTGGAGCTGGCCGGCAGGGCCAGGGAGCCGCCGGGATAGCTGACCGGCGCAGGCGGATTGCCGCAATAGGAAGTCCCCGCGCTCAGGTTCAAAGTGAGGCCGCTCCCCGCTGTGGGCCAGTAACCCGGGGCCATGCCGTTCACGTACTTCGCGTTCGCTGAATACAGCGGCGTTCCTGCCGGCGCCTGCGGCTGTTGGGCAAATGAAGGAAGTAGCGAATAGGAAATAGCGAATAGGGAAAACAAAATGATGCCGGCGCCTCTCACCCTATTCGCTACTCGCAATTCGCTATTCGCTATTCCTGCGACTCGCAATTCGCTCTTCGCACGTTTCACCATATAACCACCTTTGCGGTCACGGTCGGATCCGACGCGACCAGATAGAGATTTGTGCCGTCATACATTATCGACGACTGGAACCAGAGGGCGCCGCTCGAGGTCATTTGAATCATGGCCCCTCGAGGCGTATGGCCCAGCAAATGGGGCACCGTAATATTTCCCGCCACTCCGGGCGCAACCGTCAAGCTTCCCCAGATCTTCGTGGCCTGCGTCACCGATGTGACGGCCGTAGCATTGGTCACCACGATGCCGATCAAGGCGTCGCCGGCGGTGCTGGCTGCGCCGGTCAGGTTGTAATAGAACCCGCCGCCGGAATTATAGAAAAGATAACTGGTGGAACTTGCCGGGGCGGCACCAAGCGCCGGGGCCGAAGCCGGAGCATATCGCAGTCCCTGCGCATAAAGCGCGCCCGTCGAGAGCCCCGGCACAAGCGTGGCGGAAGTCGCCAGCGTGAACCCGCTGGCCACTCCCGAGATGCCCTGGTCATTCACCCAGGCCGTCACCGTGGGAGCAGCCTGGATGGCCGTCTGCACATCATTGGCGTCCTGCAGCAGGCTGTCGATGATCTGCCAGTTAGTGTCCAGATCGGTCTCGTAATTGGCCCCGTGTTGGGGCTCGATGATTCCCTTGCGTGGTAGAACTGTTCGGACGACTGCCATTTTATAATTTCCTCATTGGCTGATTTTTTGATTGAAAGATTTGAGAAACTGACTCATTAAATCAATCAGTCAATCGGTCAATCCGTCAATCGTTCACTCACTCAATCTTGTCGCAAGCGTTCGCACTTTCACAAGCCCGTCAGTTGTCGGCGTTTCCGTTCCGCCGTCCCAGTAATGGACGTCGCAATGGACCAGCCCGGGGCTCGCCTCGTTCTTCTCTTCCACCCAGAAGTCCATCAGGAAAAGGCTGCCGGGGCCGGCGTTCACACTGGCCCTGGGGGGCTTGGTGAGCGCTCCGTTGGTCGCCGCGCCGCTGGCCGGGGCCCGCGAACACCACGCGGCCACCTCGTATTCCAGCTCCTGCCGGGCGTAAACATAGCCGTCCACCGGGCTCACCGGTACCGTCACCGTCTCGCCGTTCTTGTACCATCCATAAAAGATTTCAGGGCGCACCGCCGCAAACTTCGCGTTGTTGCTGATCTTGGTCAGATCGTAATCGGTCAGCGGCTGGTCGGCTTGCAGCACCGAGTCGGGAAGGTCCACAAAGCCCGGAGTTGTCGCAAACGTCATCTGTGCCATTATTTCATTCCTCCATTGACTCCTCGCTTCATTGAATCATCAGCCCATTGGCGGCCGCCGGCCGGATAAGGGTTTCAATGGGTCAATGATTCAATGAGTCGATCACCAGATAGTTTTCCCACTCGTGCCGTCGGAATATTTCCGCGTGGCATCCTGCGACAGGAACATGTAGCGCTCGCGCTCGCTTTCCGAAGCGGCGCTCCACGCGGGCGTGCCCTGCGGAGCAATACGCGAAAGCACTTTGGAACCCATCCAGCCGGTATCCAGCAGCTGGTAAGCCATATTGCCGCGCGTGTAATCGGGTTGTTTGTCCACCACTTCCGTTATGCGGTTGTAGATTCCCCGCGTCCCGTTCTGCAGATTCGGCAACAGAGGATGGGAGAAATTGACGAAATCGCCGGCCTCGATGGTCAGGTTCATAAACTGGCTGGTGACGCTGAAGGTAGCCGCTCCGCCGCGCGGCGAGCCGGTTACAGGGTCCATCCCGCCGTAGCGCTGGAAGATCCGGTTGGCCGTAATGCTGGCCAGGGAAGCGCCGCCGCGCTCCAGCTTCATTCCCTTCGATTCAATAATGTCTTCCCCGGCCAGGCCGAACTGCTGAAGTGAGGGCGCCGAAAGGAACAGCAGCTCGGTCTGGAACTGGCTCCCGTCGTAGTCCATTCGGAACGTCACCTGGTTGATCAGGGGTTCCGGCTTGACGCCCGGGAGCGCCGTGATGTTCCGCTCGCTGAGCGAGGCCAGGCCCGCAAACGAATAGGGCGGAACAAAACATCTCGGCGACATGCGCCCGTCTGCAAGGATCACCGCATAACCGCCGAGCGGATGAAAGATCTCAAATTCCAGAAACTGTTTTGCCTCCACCGGCTGCTTGAACTCAAAATCGAAAACGTAGCCGGCGAAAATCCCGTTGCGATAAAACAGCACCTGGTCAACGTCAAGATAAGGATTGGGATTGATCAGCGTGGGGTTTGAGGTGTATGTCCCATCCCACTGCGCGGGATCATACAGTTTCCACGCCGCAGGCTCCAGCAGCGCGGATTGTCCCAAGCCCAGCTCATTCTGGATGACGATCAGGAGCGCGTCCATCGGATTGGCCAGCAGCGTCCGCGAATTCTTGCTTGTGACGGCCGATCCATCGTCGCCCGTCGTAAAGATCTGCGATTTGGCGTAGCGGTTCAGGTCCTGGCAATCGAGGCGCAGGCCACCGCCGGAAGGAAGCACTTCGACGCCTTCGATTTCCTGCGTGGCGATGGTCACAAAGTCAGTCGAGTTCATACCTGGATAACCCACGCTGAGGGTTAGCCTGCGTCCCACCAGCTTGCCGCCGCTCGCCAGCGCCGTCATGTACCCGCCGCTGTCGACGGCGTCAATCTCGAGTGCGCCAATCGAGCTTTGCCCCTGCAACTGTTGGATGCTCTGATGCACGCCCTGCGGCACCTTCAGGCAGGGGTGCCTGCCGAGATCAACCGGAGACGTGGCCAGGAGGATGTCGTTTCGCAGCGCCGTCAGCCAGAACCAGGCTGTGGATGAAACCGTCTTGCGAACGGCCATCTCCCATGGCAGCGCCCTCGATGCCAGGGAGCAGGACAGCAATCCATCCGACTGCGTTGTCCCGGCAACAGTCTTCAGGCTGTCCACCAGGCGGCTGATAAATGACGGCAGCCCGCCTGCATAGTTGGCGCTGAAATAGGTTGCGAGGTCGGCGTTATCACTCAGCCGCAGCAGGCCGCCGAGCATCGCCACCGTTCCTTCCATCGAGACCGATGCCGGAGAGCCCGAATAGCCGCCCGCCGAGTCGGCGTACGGCTTGAAGCCGTCAAATGGCGTCAGTTGCTGGTAAGCCTGGTTGTAGGAATTCGCGGTGGTGCTGGCAAGGATCTGCTGGTTCTGGAGAAAAAAATTCTCATACGCAAATTCCAGGCACGAAACCGCCTTGGCGTCGTCGCCGATCTCGTGGCAAAACAGCGCTGCCCACGAGCTCGCGGCTTCCAACCGCAACGAGGTGTCGACACCGGAACTGGATGCCCCCCGCGCAAAATGTCCCTTCACGCTTCCCGCCGCCGGTATCCAGAGCTGGTCGAGAAGCGCGGTCCTGATGTCGGAGGCTTTGGCGGAAGCCGTTGCCGCCGCGACGCTCAACTGGGTGGCTTCAGCCTCGGTCACCAATCCCTGCGCCAGCAAGGTCTGGGCGGCAGCCGGCAGCACGCGTGACGCCTTGTCAAATGCAAACCAACAGACTATGTTGTCGCTGGTGTTGACGCTCGCAATCTGCCCCGGCACGTACTGATAGCCGGGGTCCTGGTAGGTCCCCCACCCGGCCGTGATCAGCTTCTGGCGCGCATCCGTTGCAGTGGACTGCAGGAAGAAGAGCAGGTTGAGCATGCTCTGGAGACTTGTCGCGCCCCGCTCGTAATCTCCTGTCCGCTCCATGTAGATGCCATAGGCGTAGGCCACCCAGGCCAGGTCCCTCGAGCGGATGATAGCCTGGTCCGCCTGGCCGTTGTAAACGTCATAGGAAACGCTGAGCGATCCTGCGGGCTTTGGCGCGCCCGTCGAGAGATCGTCCAGGCTGAGAAATCCGGCGGACTCCAGCTCAACCGCGAACGATGTGATGGAGACAACCGTCTCGCCACTGAGGTACAGCCCGATCAGGGCGTTCAGGTCGGCCAGGTAAGTCTGCCAGGCGTCGAGTTGCAGCGGCGCGACGGCGGTCACCGTTTTCGCCGCCGCATTGTATCCCGCGCTGCCGGACGATACCAGGCAGAATGACGTCACCTGCCCGCTGGAACTCGCGAGCCCCACCGTGAATTTGAAATTGACATTGGTCTTGAACCGCCACTCGACGAGCGAATCGATGGCGTCGGGCAGACCAGACCCTGTAAATTTCCAACTCGCCGGAGCAGTGGTGGCCAGGAAGCAAATGATCTTCGAGCCGCCCGATTCAGACGGAGGCTCGGCGGTGTCCAGAGCGTTGGTCACCGACCCTGCGCCTGACTGCAGCGCCCACCGGGACGTTGAGCCATCCTGGGCGTCTTCGAGAACCACTACCGGCAGATAGCCGGGGCTTTCAAGGAGCGCGTTAAGTTGTGTAACAATGCGCGCCGCGGCGTCCCACAATCCGCCCACCGTAAAACTGATGATGGCCAGGGCCGCGCCGTAAATCCAGCAGCGGTTCTGCACGGCCGGAAGGTTCGAGCTGGTGATTTGCGCGCCGGTGAAAAAATCTGGATCGCCGGGAGGCGCCTCAACCTCGCGCGGGAGGTCGGCATAGGCCGCCGGAGTCTGCAGCGTTGAATAAAGATCGACAGGCCCCAGCGTGGGATGGTTGTAATAGACGTGCGCCACCGGCGTGCCCGAACCCGCCACCAGGCTTGATCCGAACCGCGCGTGCGTCGAGTCCTGAACGATGATGGGAATGTTGTCTTCTATCAAAGTCTCCACGTAGGAGGCCTTGACGGTGACGCGGACAAAATAATCATGAAGCTTCGCGCCCACGCCCATGTTGGAGTGGGCAATCCAGCCCGTCACCGCGGAAGTTGAAGAGCCCGCCGCCGGCTGCGCGGAGCCCGCATCCATCAGAAAGGCGATCACCGTTCCCGGCTGCACGCCCGCGACGGTCCAGGTGCCGTCAGAGGCAATCGTCGCCGAACCCTGGTAGTGGAAACTGCTGGTGAAGGAGTAAACGTCCACGCGATAGGCCGAAGTTGCCTGCGCGAGATTCAGCACGCGCCCGCTGATGGCGCCGGCAGCGCCGAGCGTGAAAAGGTTGATCAGCAGGCTGCCGGAAAGCAAAGGCGCGGGCGAGTAATTTAACGGAAAACCGTCCGGGCCCGCCTGGTCATCGGCGCTGACGCCGGCGATGGGATCGAGGACGATGTTGGGCAGGGAGTCCTGCGCGAGGCTGGAAAAAGGATTGTTCACCGCGTCCACGGCGCCTTCCACAAATGCGGCCGCGGACTCGGTGGAAAGCACCACGCCCGCAAACGGTGAAACGTTGGCGTTGATCCGGCCCTGCAGCCAGTCCAGTTGCTGGGCCAGCGCCGCCGCCAGATCTCCGGAATAATAATCTTTGACTTCCGCCATCTCCGCGCTCCTTGCGTTCGCCGACCGAGCAGATCGATGAATTACGTCTTTTCAATCACCAAATCACGCAATCGCTTAATCACCAATTTCAATATCCGTAGCCCGTCATCCCGTAGCCATTCACGCCATAGCCGGCGTGCAGCACGTTCATGTCCTCCGGCCGGAAGGTCGTCAGCACGTCCATGACGCCCTCAATCTGCACCAGGTAGAGCGGCTGCTTGGCAAGCGCCGCGTTGTTTGAGTCAAAACTCGGATTTGTCATCACCGGCATCGTGTTGCTCCGTCATGCTGTATGGGTTCGCGAGCGATTCAGTGATCAATTTCCTGATCCCGCAATTCGGCCTTTCACTTTACAATCGCTCAATCACTCAATCGCTCAATCACTCAATATCAAATGACCTGCTGGCGGAATTTCACCTTCACGCTATAGATGCCCGGCGCCATATACGCCACGGTCTCGCCGGTGTCTTCCAGAAGGCAGTTGATGAAAGCGCCCTGCGACGCGTCGGGATAATAAGCAAAGGGCGCGCCGGTCAGCGCAAAATCAAAAAATGCCGACCAGGCTGCAAGATCGTTCCCCGCCCGGATGTATTCAACGTCGAGCTCGAGAAAGGTATCAATCCGTTCCAGCACCGATTCGCGGACGCCCGCCGTCGAAATGTTGTCGTGCCGGACGGCATTCTTCGAGTAACCCGGCTGCTGCCGCGGCACGGACGTAAAATTCAAGGTCTGTTCCGTTCCGCCCGTCGGCGTGTAAACAATTTTGGGATTTGCCATAGCTTTTGAGGGAGTAGCGAATTGCGAATAGCGAATCGGGCCAAAGACCACGAACGACCAGCCCTACTCGCTATTCGCAACTCGCTATTCACTTCCTTTCTACGCCCTTGTCGCCGGTTGCCGCACCACCGTGTAGGCGACCAGGTTCACGTCGCGTTCCATCACGGCCGTCGAGATGTGCCGCACCAGTTCATCCACGCCCGCCTGGCCGCCGTAAACCGGTCCCTGAAAAATCACCTGGACCGTCTGCGAATTCGGCGAAGCGCTTTGCGAACTCGTGGTCTTCGCGGCAGAGGATTTGCTGCCCGACGATGAACTGGTCGAAGCAGTCTTATGGCTCGGGGTTCCGCCGGAAGCGCCTCCGCTCAGCGCCTGGGTGGCCAGCCCTGCCGCTCCGCCCACGGCGCCAAACACCGCCGCGGCTTCAAACGCCTGGGCGGCGCCCGCGAAGTCTCCCACCGCCAGCATGTAAAAGCCCAGCGCGGTGGAATAGATCGCGCGCACCACGGCCTCCTTGGCAATCGCGGTGAGGGACGAAAGCGCGGCCTTCTCGAAAGCTTGGCCGATGCTCTTCTGCCAGACGTTGGCGTTCCCCGTGTTGCGCACCAGCGCCGAATCAAACGCCTGGAAGCTGCCCAGCAGGCTGCTTCCGAGCGCGTTCGAGGCGCTCAGCGCGCTCGAAAAAGTGTTGCGGGCGCCCGAACCCCATTGGCTGAGAGTTTCTCGGTTGCGATTCAGCGCCGTGTCCAGGCTGCTGAGGCCCAGGCTGAAATTTCCCGTCAGTCCCTGCAGCGATTTCTGCATGTTGCCGAAACTGGAAGTCCCGGTGCCCGACCACTGCGTGAGGTCGGAAGTCATTCCGCTCAGGTTGCCGCTGAAGTTCGAGCGGAAGGCCTGGATGCTCGCGTCCGCCTGCGAAGGATCGGCGGCAATGGTGATCAAGAGTTCTGCTGCGTTGTTGGTGGCCATAATGTTTCCGTCATTCTACCAGCGCACGTCTTTTGCCCGCTGGCCGGCGCCTGCATCATCCATGCATTCCGTCAGAGCATTTGCGGCCGCGCGCTCGGCGCCCAGCAGCCGGGCCGCAGCGGCCAGATCAAAATCCAGCGCCAGCACCGGATCGCGCAACCCCACCATGCGGCTGGGGCGGCAGCCGAATTTTTGCGCCGCCATCGCCAGCAGCATAAAGTTTTCACTTCTGACGAAACCCCTCCAGCGAAGCGCTGGAGTGTTCCCCCTTTTTCGCGCGGGTTGCGGCGCCAGCCGGTCCATTCGCCGCCGGCGCGCCCTCTCCGTCCAGAGCGCGGCACGCCCACTCGAAGATGAAGGCGCGATCGCGAATGGGAATGTCCTCCAGTAGAATCTCGTCCGGGCCGTCGCCGATGGGCGGGTCCACCACGCTGGCCTCGACCAGCCGGGCGGCGAAGTTGGCCAGGTCGACAATTTCCTCCCGCGTCAGTTCGCGGTCGCGTTCCCCTGACGGCGCGAGCGGGTCTTCCAGCGCCACGGCCAGCAGGCCCTGCGGGATGCGCCCGCTCATCACCCATTCCAGCGGATCGGGCCGCGCGGCCAGAATAGTGGCGCCGCTCGGTAGCGTCAGAGGTTCAGCGCGCGCTTCGCGGTCCGCCTTTGCTGCGTCCCGCCAGGTTTCCGTTGTAGCAATTCCATTGCCTTTCCTCATGCGGCCTCCCGTCCATTGAGTGATTGGTTCATTTCCTGATTGACTCGTTGGCTCATTGATTTATTTTTTCAATGACTCAATGGATCAATCGTTCAATCCTTAAATTTGTCGATAGATCTTCCCCACCTGGTCGCCCACGCCGCGCGTGGGATCGGCGAGGCCTTCGAACTTGATCTTGTAAGTGGTCTCCTTGGCGCGCTGGAAGGGCAGTTGCACGGCCTCGGCCTGGTAGGCCTGGTAAAGCTGCGTCACCACAAACTTGCCCGACGCGTCCCGCCGCGCGGAAACCACCGCCACGGAAGTTTTGGGAATCGCCAGCAGTCCGCCAAAAGAGATCTCCTCATAATTCTGCGAGCCGGCCGGCAGCGAGCTGTCGGTGCCCGAGGAAAAACTTCCGTGGACCACGTAATTCTTCAATTTCGCCAGGTCCGATTCCTTCAGCGTCACCTCGATGGAAGCCGCTTCGCCCGTCATCACCACGTCCACGGGCCCGGTCACCTGGTCGGCCGTAATCTCCGTCAGTTTCGGAGTCAGCACCATGGTGGCCGCTCCGTCCGTGGCCCCGGCGAACAGTGGCGTCCCTGAAGTGGGATTGCCGCTGCTATCGATCGTCAGCCGGTTGCCTGAGGTCGGCACGGCGACGCCCAGCCACAATTTGCCCGGCCCCTGGTGTATTTTTGTTGCATCAACGTTTGCCATTTGTTCCTCCCGTTAAAATTTGCGATTCAGCGATTGATTCGTTTTCTCATTGGCACATTTTCTAATTGCCCGATTGGTTCCTTTGGGAACCGCCGCCAAGCGCACGGAGTCAATCACCAATGTCTTACTTTCCTGCCACCGTCCATGCGGTTCCGTCGCAGTAGCCGAGAACGTGATTTGTTCCGCCGCCGGTGATGGCCGCGCCCCATGTTGCCGTGGTCGAATCCCTGATGGCCTGCGCCGAACCCTCTCTGGCGCTGTTGCAAGCCGGCGCGGAAGCAAAGGCGACCGGCTCTGTCCTGATATCCCCGGCCACGTCGAAGGCCGCTTGCGGCGAAGTGTTGAGGATTCCCCACTGCCCGTTATGGGTAATGATGGAATCATAAGTTGCGCCATCGTTCGGCTGGATATAAGTCGAGTACGACTGCTCGTAAATCTCCGTCTGTTGGCCCACCAGCGTCTGCAGGTTGATGGTCTGGCCGGAGCGCACCGTGAGACCTTTGGGAAACATGGGCGTGTTGCCGAGATACGAGCCGTTCCCGCCCGCGTCCACGTTGGTGGTGAAGGCCACGTAATTGTCGCCGGCCGCGCCGGGAGAACTTGTGTCGAGGCAGGTCCCGGCCACCTGGCCGCAGCTCATGATCGCGGTGTCCGACCCCGGGCCGAGATAATAGGTGGCCACCGTGTGCGCGCCCGCGTCGTAGCCGCTGTTTCCCATCATGACGAATGATTCTGCGTTCTGGTCGAGCCGCACGCCGTAGTAATAGTTCGTCATCTCGATCAGATTGCCGCTGATGTAGCCGCCGCTATCGTTCTGCGCCCCTATTCCGTACCCGACAAACTTGAACGGAGCGTCGCCCGCCGTGGCGCTGCCGCTGCCCTGCCCTACGGTGTTATCTACAATCTGAATGCCATTCGCGTAGGTATTTCCCAGTACGGCATGACGCACGCGGTTAAAATAGTCGTCGCGAATCACCGTGCCGTATCCCTGGAAGGGCGCGTCGGCGTTGCCCGTTCCGCGGTCGGCCGGGTTGGGGCCGCCCAGGATGATGGCGTCCTGCACGTTGGCCGTCCCGGTCTGGCTGGACGTAAAGCTGCAATCGTGGACGTGCAAAATTGTGTTCGTAGTGAAAATAAACGGGACCGAATCGCTTGCGGTGTCCTGGAAGGAAACGTGGTCAATCTCCATGTATCCGCCGCCGCGCGTGTCGACTTTGCCCTGCGCGTCGGAGGTTTCCGTCATCATCAGGATGGAGCCGTTGGAGGGTGCCAGGCCCCAGCTTGCCGAGTTGCCGTCCATCGACGCGCCCTCGATCCGGTAAGGCGGCTGCCTGGGGCTCGACGCGCCGTCATTCGGGACCGTCAGCGCGCCGGCAATCAGATAAATTCCCGGCGGAAAATAAATCACGCCGCCTCTGGCCGCGTAGGCCGCCGCAAAGGCGGCGTTTACGGCGGCGGTGTCGTCCGTCGAGCCGTCGCCCTTCGCGCCGTATGCCTTCACGTTGAAAAGCTGGCCGCCCTTGTCGGTGATCCCGGTAGTGATGGCGCCGGCGGAAAAGGTCGTCACCGTGCTGCCCGGTGAGCTGGTCACTGCGCCCGACAGCGCCGGCATCTGGCTCGAAGCCACCATCGTCGTCGGCGTCGAGAGCGAAGCGCTGCGCACGCCGGCCAGCGTCACAGGCCCGGAGGCGGGCACCGTCCAGGTCTCGGAATGATAGGGCACGCCGGACAGTTCATAGAGCGCCTGGTAACTCGCGCCCGCCGGCGTGGAGCCGGCCGTGGGCACCAGCGCCACGCTGAAAGCCCCGTCCGTCACCGTGGCCGTGGCCACCGTCCCCTGGAAAACTACCGTGCCGTCAGCGGCGGTAAAGGTGGAACCCGCCTTGATCACGATCCTGCCGCTCGGCAGCAATCCGTCCGGCGCGTGGACGGTGTCGGAAACCGTCGTTTTCGCCTGGGCGAGAAGCGGGCAAGGAGCGGCCAGCGGGTAGGCGATAAGCAAGATAGCGAGTAGCGAGTAGCGAGTAGCGAATAGGGAAAGACCTTTTCGCCCCCAATTCGCAATTCGCGATTCGCGATTCGCTCGCGTTCCTACTCTCGTTTCGCAATTCGCAACTCGTAATTCGTAATTGCATTCATAATTCATAATTCATAATTTCCTTCACTCGAAATGGTACCGCCCGCGGTGATTGGCGGTCACTGCTCTTCCAGCACGATGGCAAATTCGATCTGGGGGCCGCGGGCCAATGCCCCGCCGCGCCGCTGCACCAGCGCGCCCAGGTTGTGCCGAGTGATCCGCAGGTCGAGCACCCTCGACACCGCCGGATCGAGCCCGCTTGTGGTGCCGCCTGGAACGGTCGTGTGGCTGATGGCCAGCGGCGAATAAAAATCTTCGAGCGGCGCGGAAGCCAGCACCAGGTCGGCCACCCTCAGCGTGTCCATGGCGTCCTCCGCCAGCCATTCCGGGTCCGTCCCCATCAGCGCCATGGCGCAATAGAAATTCAGCGTCTCGCTTCGCAGGTCGATGTCGCTTACCAGGTCAAAATCCACCTGCTGCGCCACCAGCACCAGCGCCGGCCAGTTCTGGATGGGCGTCGCCTCTTTCAGGAAGGACGCGAAAGGGCCCAGCGGGCGTCCCTCCGGGCGCGTGGCATTCACAATGTCCAGCGCCGCCTGCTGGTCGCGCTGAAAAATGGCGATCAGTTGATCGACTAACGGCTTTGCAAAAGTTGCCTGGTATTTTTGAATCATCGTTTCATCCCAAAAAACGTTTTCGAATTACGAATTGCGAGTTACGAATTACAGAAACTTGCAGCCAAAGGCTTGCCGTAGACCTCAATTCTCCATTCACCGCTGCTTCCCTTTCTTCTGGTTCCCCCCTGGAGACGCACAGGTGCACGCAGGATCGCCCGGTTTGGCCTTTTCGGCCACGAACGTGTCTCCTTCCACATCGATGACAATATCTTTCTGGCGCTTGCGCAGATAGAGGTCAGATGCCACGAAGTCGAGGTCAGACAGCCCCTCGGGCGGCGCGACCTGCACCTCCGTTACATACCCGCTCCGGACACCGATTTGACGAAGTGTTATTACGGAAGCCGACCCGTGATGCTTCTTGAGGAACTGCCACGAAGAAAGGACCGTTAAAGAGTATGACGCGGGCCTGGCTACGATCCGCCCTGAGCGCGCCCATGAGGGCGCAAACACCAGTCTCGTGCCAATGATGGACTTTGCTTTCCCGGCGGAAATGCCCACAACGGCCGTGGGCACAGGCAACTCCCGCTTCACAACCCAGCAACCCCAGAACCACGCGGGAATGAGTTTCGTTGTTCCCGTTCCGCTGGGCTGGGCCCGAGCGGTCAATGAACAGCCGGCCATCATGCCACACAAGCAGATCGCCGCAGCAATCGTGCGCTTCATATCAGTACTCTCCCTTCTCGAAGAGAAGCCATTCTTGAATCCGTCGATTAAGAAGTCCCTGGCTTACTTTCCGTAGGCCTTTCACGTGAATGATGTCGTATTGAGTGAAGTTTTGTTCGGTCACATTGTCCGCGTCCATCGCGAGCAGCAGGTCGTTGTTAGGCGCGACGGGGCCTGGCCCTGCGTTGTAAGCCAAATCCACGAGCGCATCGAATTGATTTTGTGCCAGCGGAACGTTCAACGCCCTGTTAACCTCTGCAACGGCAGTCTGAATGTCACGGTTGAGCAGTTCCAGCGCCCGGTCCATCGTAACACCGCGCGGGAAGCTCTCGCCGGGCTCAACCAGATGCCCATAACCGATCGTCGGATTTCCCGCGCTGTCGAGGTACATTTTTAAGGCGGGTTTTCGGCCACGTGTTTCGTGGCGAATAACAAAATCCCGGCCCCTCTTGCTCAAATGGTATGGTGGCCACTCCTCTTCTATCTTGACGAACCAGACGATGCCATCCAACTGGCTGAGCGCTGCCTGCAAGCGATCCAGGGGACCTGAAACGCCTTGCGATTCAATCGTGCTGCAGAATGCTCCCATTTCAAAACCTCACGTCGGATGGTTTCATCGGGCTCTTTGTGACGACAGCGATTATTCCGTCAGCAACTGCCCGATATGATAATTCGCAATCCATAATTCGTAATTCCTTTCATCATTCACACTTCGCACTTTGCCGGTTCCGTCTTCTCTGTGTTCTCTGCGCTTTGAAAAGATTCAACACAGAGGCCACAGAGGATCTCCGTGCTCTCTGTGTTACCGCCTTTGGGCCACGGAGGGCACAGAGAAGGCCTAATTGCCCGCTTTCGCCGCCGGTAACTCGTAACTCGGGATTGCGAATAGCGAGTAGCGAGTCGCGAATAGGGAAAAGGCAAAGATCAAAAGCAGATTCCTCGCTGCGCCCGGAATGACGGAGGCGCAATTCGCCATTCGCTTGCGTTCCCATTCGCCATTCGTAACTCGTAATTCGTAATTCGCTTTCATACTTCATCCTTCACACTTCATCCTTCAGTAGACATCGTTTTTGCGGAACGCCAGGTTGCTGTCCGTCTCCGGATCGGTGGGATCGGTTTCCTGGCCGGCCACGCCGCCGAAGGCTGGATAAACGTCTCCGGTGCGCGCGGCGGCGACAAACAGCTTGTCGTAGGTCCCCTGGCCGAGTTCCGTCATCATGTTTTCAAAACTTTTGCGCAGCGTGTTGGGATTGGCCCATCCCTGCGCGGAGCTGCCGGGACCCAGCATCGAAAACAGCGCGTCGCCCAGGTCGGCCGCCGCTCCGTTCTCGTTCATCAGCGCCAGCACGGCCTGCGCCGTGGGATTGGCGGTGTCCAGGCTGGTGAGGTCGTAGCCGCGCGCCGTGGTCAGCGCCGTGATGCGCGCCGCCTGATTATCAATCCACGCCTGGATCTGTGCGTCCGCCGGGTTCTGGTTGGTGACGCCGCGCTGAAAGCCCGGATAATGCGCCGCCACCGCGTCGATGGTTGTGAAACTCACGTTGCCCTCCTGCTATCGTTCTTGCATTGGTGATTGATCGATTGGGTGATCGGGCGATTGAGTCATTTATAGATTGGCTCATTGACTCATTCACTCTTTGTCGGGTCGCCCGCCGATCAGGCCCGCTTCCCGAACTTCAAAACGAATCCATGAGCAAATGTTTCAATCAGCAAATCACGCAATCACTCGATCACCAATCACTCAATCACCAATAGTCTTACGCCACTGCCGACGTCCAGAGATACGCGGCGTTGGGCGCCACGACCTTGGCGTCGTAGTAGAGCTGGACTTCCACCACGTCCGCGGTGCGCGCTTCATCGCGATAGCGTTTCACCAGGAAGCCGTCCGTGTTGGCGCCGAACAACCAGGAAAACTGGTAGCCCAGCGAAACGGTGCGGCGGCCCGGCGTGGGCGGCTTGTAGAACAGCAGCGCGTTTTTGCCCCAGATGTACTGGAAGTTGTCCGGATCGCCTTCCTTGGCCGTGTTCTCGATGGCGCCGCCGATGAGGAAATAGTCCACGTTGAACACGCTCTTCAAGTTGTCAGGCTGCAGGATGCCCACCTGCGTGTACTTGAAGCGGTCGACGACTTTGGGGTGCTGCCGCAATTGCAGATAGACCTGATAGCCCACCACCAGGGCGTTCGGGGGCTGCCCGATCTGCTGCTGGATGGTGGCCTTCTGTGTCTCGATAGCGGCAATGGGATCGGAGTTGACGAAATCCGACCACTGGCTGGTGCCGGAAAGCGCCGAGGTTTGCGTCACCACCGCCGGGTTGGTCGCCACGGACGCCACCTGGATCTCCCGCTGCAGGTAAATGAGGTCGGTGAGAGTTTCCGTGGTGTCCACGTCCACGTCGATGGCCTGGTCGGCGTTGGCGCGCAGCTCGTCGGGAATGGCCTGCGCCAGCGCGTGCCCTTCGGCAAAGTAGGTGTCGGTGGAAAGCGTCCAGTTGATTTCATTCGCGCGGGCGCCGGGCCGGCGTGCGTCATCCATGATGCGGAAGCGGTCCTTCGAGTAAATGAAATACTTGTTGGACTGCTTGCTCACCGGAATCGGCTGGAACACCTGGTCGGCAATGAACTGCGCGTTGTGATAAGCGATGGAGACGTTGGTCAGAGCCTGATCAACATGGACCATCGAAATGTCTGGCATAACAATTCTCCAAATCCACTCTGAGTCGGCGCTCCGCGCGCGGGTGAAAGAAGGAGCCAGGAGCAGGTAGCCAGGCAGCGCAGCCCACCGTTTTTGCGGTCCGCGGGTTTTAAGCCGCGGACCTCAACCGCGGAGGTCTGCCCTGCCTGAAAGCCGCTTCTGACTTCTCCACGCGGAGACCTGTCAGCAGGTCGCACTTCCCAGAGTGAAGCGTAGTACCCCGGCGGCTGACCGCCAGGGCCTGACCCGCGAAAAACAGCGAATAGCAGGTTGCGAGTAGCGAATAACAAATACGTTTTTTCGATTCGCTATTCGCGATTCGCTACTCGCTGTCCCTAGCTGACCGGCACCACGACCGGGGCGGGCGAGAGAAACACGAACAGCACTTCTCCCGCGTTGGCCGAGCTCTCCGCGATGCCCAGAACGTTGTGCAGAGTTGCGGAGCCCGGAACGGTCGTCAGGTTGGACGCCTGCAGCGCGCCGGTGGAATCGGCCACTTCCACGTATTGGCCCTTGGTGATGGAGCTGGCGGCGTAAGCGCGTGAAATGCCGTACTTGCGCACAATCACATTTTCATTCTGGTTCGGCTGATCTTCCTGCGTGATGCCCCAGGCCAGCTGGTTGGCCGCCGTGGGCAACTTGCACTCGCCGTCGTTCGTGCCCGGCACCACGGCGCGATACTGCGTCACGCCGCTGGCGCCGGTGATTTTGTAAGTCTTATCGAGAACGTATGTTGCTCCTGCCATTTATCCTCCAATTGATTCATTGATTGTTGGGATCATTCGTTCATCGCCCATCGGTCCATTGATCTGCCGAAGCGGGCCATTCCAGGCCGTCCGTACAATGGATCAATGAATCGATGAGCCAATGGAAAAATTATTGCCCGCTCACCGATCGCCGGTACTGATGGATTAGGTCGGGTTGCTCGCGCCCGATTTCCGTGAGCGCCTGGCCGTAGCTGACGCCGCGCTCTTTCATGCGCTGTTCCGCCATGAACTTCACCTGTGCCTGCACGTTTTCCGGAACGCCGCCGGAAAAACCGACCGGCTGCAGCGGAATGCGCGCCTGCTGCTCAGACATCAGCCGCGTGAAGGCGCTGAAGTCCGCCAGCGCGATGCGCCGCCAGTCGTCGCGGCGCCGCGGCAGGATCTTGCCGCTGCGCACCGCGTCGTCCAGCGAACGCTCCACCCGCGCGCGAAAAACTTCCACGGCGGAAATCGATTTGCCTTGAGCTTCGGCTTCCGAAAGCACATTGGCCGCCTGCGCCATGGGGATTTCCGCATCATCGGCGTCCGCCTCGGCGTTGGTCCCGCCCTGGTGGCCGGCCAGCGCCGCCAGCGCGTTGGCGGCATCTTCCGGATCGGCGTAGTACTCGTCCGCAAGGTCCGGATGACTCACTTTGATTTTTCCGTCCGCGACGGAAAGTTGAACCTTCTTCATGGAACCTCCTGTGTTGTTTCCTGAATCTGGAATTTTCGATCGTTCGTCGTTGCTTCCGGCCTCATCTTCCACCAGGCGGTAGCCCGGATCGGACAGCCGGATTTGCGGCATCTCTTCCAGGAACGGCCGGTTGGTGAGCGCCACCGAAGTGAGCGTGGCTCCCTGCGCCTTGCCGGTCCGCTTGTTTTTGGCGCCCCAGTCGATGGCCGGCGAAATATAGCGGTACTCGCCGTTCTTCACCAGCGTGCGGGCGCGCTCCGTAGGTTCGAACCAGCCCCACAAAATAAAACGCGAGTCGTGAGTAGCGAATCGCGGGTCGTCGCTCCTATTCGCCATTTGCAATTCGCTATTCGCTCCCAGCTTTTCCGGCGCATCGATCCCCACAATGCGTCCCGCACTCGGGATGGGGCCGCCGGCGGCAACTTCCGGCATCTCGCTGGCGTGGTCGTAATCCACGTTGATTTCGCCGTTCTGCCGCTTGCCAAAATTGCGCACAATCGATTCCAGATCGTCATGCGTGATGGAAAATTTGCTCGCGCCGCGCACCCACGTTCCGGTGACGGCCAGCGGGATGCGCACTTTCCCGGCCGCTTCGCCCGCCCCGGCGCCCAGCGTGGCCATGAATCGAGGTGTTGTTGTCGGTTCCACTGTGCTCAGCATTTCGTCTCCCCCTATTCGCTACTCGCTATTCGCTTTCCCCTGCTCCCTGCGCTTCCGGCGGCTGCGGCAGGCCCAGCTCCCGCGCGATGTGCTGCGCCAGCTCGGGATACGGAGCCACCACATTCGCGGTGGCAAGCTGGCTCAGCGCCGTCAGCGTCTGGTCCAGGCTGCGCGCGCGCAGGTTTGAAACCTGCAGCGTCGGATAGCGTTCCACGCCGTCCCAGTTGTAATCCACCAGGCGTTTCACGGCGGTGGCGTTGAGCGTGCGCGCGATCTGGTCGGCGGTGGCCTGCACGGCCAGGAAGAAGAAGTCGGTCATCTCCTGTCCCAGCGCGCGGTTGCCGCTTGATTTCGAGCTCTGTCCGAGGTTCATAAAGAAGGCAAGTGCCGTCCTGGATATTTCAATGTTGTGGTGTTCTATAGAGTTGAACAGGTCGCGCACCTGCCCCTGAACGCCCTGTAGCGTCAGTTTCCATCCTGCGGGCAGCGCGATGCCGGTCTTTTCGTGCGCGGCGAGCTGCGTCACCCACGACGCGGCCGCCTGGCGGTCTTCTCTCGAAGCGTTGGCGCCCTGCTCGATGGTGGGAATGCCCAGGCCGTTACGTTCGCCGGCGATGGCGTCGATCCGGTAGAGGTTGTGCTTGATGTACCAGTGCATGTAGGCGGGCCGCAGCATCGAGCGCCCGAAAAAGTTGGCGCCCTCCTTGTTGAAGGTGAAAACGCCCAGACGGTCCACCGGAATCTCGACGCTCTCGAAATTCGAATTGCGATAGCCGTACTGATTCAGCGCCAGCAGCGTTTCACCGTCCACGTCGGTAATCCAGCGGTAGAAAGTGATGGGCAGCCGAGGGGCCAGCCGCGCCAGGCGCACCTGCGCGCCGTCCACGGCGTAGATTTCTTCGTGCGCCGCCGCGCCGAACGGCAGCATCAGCAGCGCATTGCGCAGCACGTCGTCCCAGCACTGGGTGGTTTTTACGCCCGAGGGCGATACGTATTCGAGGCCGCCAAACAGGTTCTCTTTCACAAACGCGGCAATCTCCCGGTCGAGCGAGGCGGCGCTTGCCGGCAGCACGTCCCAGTTGGCCGCGCGGATGGGCAGCTCGCACGCCAGCAGCGTGGCGGCCACCTGCGCGTCCGAGCGGCGCATCTTTTCGTAGGTGCGGATCGCCGCCAGCCCTTCAAGCTGCGGATTGTATTCGCCAAAATCTTCCAGAAATCCGTGGAAGATGGGCGTGCCGGGCAGGCCCACGGGCAGCGATTCCGCCGTCGCCGCGGTCCGTTCCAGCGGCACGTTCACCTGCGACTCGGCCAGTGCCGCGTTTCGCCATTTGATATCGATTGGTCCTAGTTTCATCGTGTCTCCTCGATCATCGGTGGCCCAGTGAAGACCAGTGAGTAGCGAGTAGCGAATAGCGAGTTGCGAGTAGGGACAATAGAGAGAATTGCAAGTAGCGAATTGCAAAAGATGAATTTCCTGTTCATGGTTCCCTGCTCCCGGTACGCCAATCGCTACTTCCTACTCGCCGCTCTCCACGCCACTCGCTCGTGTTTTCCCCATTCGCTACTCGCCATTCGCTACTGCCAAATCGCAAATCACAAATGTTCAAAACGCTTCTCCCCACCCTCCGTCCAACTCACGGAACGCCGCCGGGTTGATGATGGCTGCGCCGCCGGCGAGATACGCGTCGGCGGCCACTGGCGCCGGTTCCGATTCCGCCGCCAGGTCGGCGAGCGCCTTGGCCCAGAACTCGTCGGCGTGCCCCGCCGCGGTGCGCGCGGCGTCAAACCGCAGATTGCCGCTCGCCGCCACCACGCGCTTCACGGCGCTGAAGGCGCGCCGCACTTCGCGCGTGTCGGGCAGCAGCGAAAGCTGTTTTTCCATCCGCCGCCTGGTCCTGTACGCCAGGTTTTCTTTGATCGCCGCCGTAAAGGTTACGGGCTCGACGCGCGGACCGAATTCTTCCGCCAGGGTTTCCGCCAGCATGGCGCCGATGCCCGTGGCGTCAATCGCGGCGCGACGCACCAGCGGCTCGCCGTCCTGCTTCTTCATTCGCAGCAGTTCGCGCGCGCATTCGAGTTGCTCGGCAAACGGAGCGCGATCGAGCATGCGCACGATGCGGGCAATGGCGAGATGTCCTTCCGACTCCTCGCGCCCCTTGCCTCCCGCGGGTGGCGCAGACGTCGCGCAGTTTGCGATGTCTGCGGTTCTTTCCATCACTTCATCCAGCCAAAAGACCGTGCGGTCGTGCTGCCGGCCGATGTCGATGCCGAGAA
>DATEKC010000122.1:0-7531 GCA_035277665.1 Terriglobia bacterium | reverse complement strand
CAAGCTGGTGATCAAGAGCGCGCGGTATGCGCGAGACACCGGGCCGCTTGACCCGGAGTGCTGTTGCGAAGTGTGCCGGCGGTACTCCCGGGCGTATATCCGCCACCTGTTTGCAGTGGGCGAGATCACGGCCTGCGTGCTGGCCACCTACCACAACTTGTGGTTTTACCTTGACATGATGAAGAGAGTTAGGCAAGCTATCAGTTTTGGAGGGTTTGGGAAATTCCTCGCGGGGGTCCGCGGCTGCCTTGAATAAGGGCCCCTTTCGCTGTAGCATAGAGTCGAATTCGGAAGTGTCAGTCGCAAACCCTGCTGGTTTCTGCACTAAGTGCGGTATAATTCATCCTTAATCCCAATATTGATGGCTCGATTTTGTTCGAGTGTGAGCTGATTAATCGGATAGTTTTGGCTGCGGACCCCGGCTCCGGCGGGGCTCTGGCGCAGTTTCTCTTGTTGTTTGCTCCTCTTTTCCTGATCTGGTATTTCCTGGTAATTCTCCCCCAGCAGCGCAACCGCAAAAAGACCCAGGCCATGTTGTCGAACCTGAAGACCGGTGACCGGGTGATGACGACGGGCGGAATCTATGGGCTGGTTACCGGATTTCGCGGCGACGTTGTGCAGGTGCAGATTGCCAACCAGGTAAAAGTGGATATGGCCCGGAGCGCTATAACGGGAATTCAGTCTGAGGGGGATGATCAGTCCGGGCAGGAAAAGGGCGGTAAAGGGAAGAAGTAGTTTTTCCGCGGAGTTCCTGGAGGACGAAGGATTTAAGCAATGGACCATAATCGGATTCGGAACCGTACGATCTTTATTCTTGTGGTGGTTGTTGGCTGCGTCCTGGGACTCACCGGCTTGCCCAAAAATGTCACACAACTAACGAGCAATCTTAAGAACCGCATTCATCTTGGACTCGATTTGAAGGGCGGCACTCACATGGTGCTGCAAGTGCACGTGGACGACGCCGTCAAAGTGACCACCGACCAGGCTCTGGAGCGGTTGCGCGATGAAATGACGAGCCGGAGCATTTCCTACAGTTCCGTTGACCGCCAGGGCATCTCAACCATAATGATTAAGGGCATTCCTGATGCCAAGTCTAGCGACCTCGATGCGCTAGTTTCGCAGCAGTTTTCAACCTGGCTGCTGCAGCGCGTTCCCGGCCAGTTGACCTGGCGCCAGATGAACATGAAGGTCAGCGAGGTGAACACCATCCGCAACCAGGCGCTGGACCAGGCCCGGGAAACCATCCGGCGCCGTATTGACGCGCTGGGCCTTGTGGGGCCTGAGGTGGCTGACTACGGGCAGGGAGACTTTGAGCTGGTGGTCCAGTTGCCGGGCGTGAACGACCCGACCCGCGTCAAGAACATTATCCAGGCAACGGCGATGCTGGAATTGAAGATCGTGCGGGGAGGCCCGTATACAAGCCGTGAAACGGCCCTTTCGCAATACGGAGGCGTGCTTCCGCCGGGGACGGAATTGCTTCCGGGCAGCCCGGATTCTTCCAGCAGCAGCAGTTCCTCAAACGGCCAGTCTTGGTACCTTCTGAACCAGGTGGCAGCCGTCACCGGGCGCGACCTGACGGGTGCCCAGCCCTCGACGGGGTCAAACGGCCAGCCCAGCGTCAATTTCACCCTGTCACGCGACGGGGCCACGCGCTTTGGCGAAGTCACCAGCAAGAACATCGGCAAGCAGCTTGCGATCGTTCTGGACAACCGGGTGGTCTCCGCTCCGGTCATCCAGAGCCAGATCACCGACTCGGGCGAGATCACAGGTTCCTTCACGCCGCAGCAGACGTCAGACCTCGCCTTGATGCTCCGTTCCGGAGCGCTTCCGGCGTCAATTACATATCTGAATGAGAATACCGTCGGCCCCTCGCTGGGTGCGGATTCCATTCGCGCCGGTGTTGTAGCCTGCATCGTGGGCTTCCTGGCAGTGATCATTTTCATGCTGGTTTACTACCGCGGGGCAGGGGTCAACGCCGACGTGGCGCTGGTGCTGAACCTGATCATTCTGATGGCGGCGCTGGCCTACTTTGGTGCAGTCCTTACGCTGCCTGGCATCGCGGGCGTCATCCTGACGGTTGGCATGGGCGTGGATTCCAACGTCCTGATTTTTGAGCGGATCCGTGAGGAATTGCGGCACGGCAAGGCCGCTGGGGCCGCGGTAGCGGCGGGGTTTGAGCACGCCTTCCGGACTATTATTGATACCCACGTGACCACGGTGGCTGCCGCGGCCATCCTTTTTGCTTTTGGGACAGGGCCGATCCGGGGATTTGCGGTTACGCTCACAATCGGTTTGATTGCAAACCTTTTCACTTCGGTGTATGTTTCTAGGACCATTTTTGATTACGTGCTGACGAGGCGCCAGAAGGGCGAAGCGCTCAGCGTTTAATTTTTAGGGAACATTAATAATGCTTCCGGTGTCTATAGTTACAGGCGGCGGACCAGGATAAAAATGGAATTTTTTCACGAACCAAATATCGACTGGATGGGCAGGAAGTGGTGGTTCATCAGCGTTTCGCTGGCCCTGCTGGTGGCCGGATTTATTTCGATTGCCATCCATCGCGGGCTCCTTTATGGAATCGAGTTCCGCAGCGGCACGCAGGTGATGGTGAAATTTGCAAAGGCTCCTGACATCGGCGCTATCCGAAAACAGCTCGCCAATGAAAACTGGAAGGATGCCTCGATCCAGTCGATCGGGATTTCTACAGAACATTCGGTGATGATAGAGTTGCCGCTGCCAAAGGGCGCTACTGAGGGCAAGGCGCTGGATACCGGAAAAGCCGCCATCGTGAAAGCTCTGACAGAGTTGTATGGCGGAGCACAACAGGGCAAAGTGGACTTTAACAATGCGCCCGTGAAGACGCTTGAGGACCATCTGCTGGTCGCTGACCCGCTGGGCCTGGGGTCAAAGGGTCTGGAAGCTGCTACCAGCACTTATGATGATATTGCAGGGGCCATCGTCAAGTTCCGCGACAGCGCTCCGCAGAGCGGGTTAATTGCCGATTTCCAGCAATTGAATGGCGTTTTGGGTGTGACCCCGGCGATTGTGAACGTGCTGCAGAAGGATTTTTATTTGTCGGGCTTTACCGTTCGCAATACGCAGATTGTGGGTCCGAAAGTGGGTTCCGACCTGCGGCGAGAAGCCGTATATGTGACCCTGGCGGGGCTTGCCGCAATGCTGGTTTACATTTGGTTCCGTTTTGAGTTAATTTATGGCGTGTCGGCCGTTATCGCGGTCTTTCACGACGTTCTTATTACTATCGGGTTGTTTTCTCTTTTCAATAAAGAGATTACACTATCTGTAATTGCGGCTCTGTTAACGCTTGTGGGCTATTCGATGAATGACACGATTGTTACTTTCGATCGGGTGCGGGAAAATTTGCCCTCGAGCAAACGTGAGGACTTCAGCCAACTAGTGAACCGCAGCATTAACCAGACCCTGAGCCGTACGATCCTGACCTCCGGGCTGACGTTCCTCGCGGTTCTTTCTCTCTACCTTTTTGGGGGCGACGTCATTCACGGCTTCGCCTTCGCCATGGTTGTGGGAGTTTTGATCGGTACGTACTCGTCCTTTGCGATAGCAAGTCCTCTCCTGGTGTTCATGCAGACCAGGACAGGGAAAGGGCGGGTAAAGGAAAAACGCAAAGTTTATGAGCGGGAAGTTGCTGCTGCCAAAAGATAATCAAATTCTCCTGTCGAAAACCCGGCAGGCATGTCCTGCCCGGAGTTCGACGAAGAGAGGGGGTGGGTCTCATGCTTGGTGACACGCTACTGGATTCCTCCGCGCGACGCGACCCTGTGCTGAAAAGCGTGCACTGGCTGGTTTCGCTGGCGATAGGAATCGCAGGATTTCTGATCGGCTATTTTGGTTTTCCTTTGATCGAGACACCGGAATTGAAGGTGCTGATCACCCAATCGCTGATCCTCGGCGCGATCTTTTTCTTCTACGCGTTGATCCTCTGCTACGTCTACTCGGATTCCACACACTTCAAGTTTGCGACGTGGCCATGGATGATCATCGTGTTCCTGTTTAATCTGGTGGGGTTTGTCGCTTACCTCTGTTATTCTGCGGCCAAGACGGATGACTGGAAGAGGGCTACGCTGCCGATTGCTTATATTTTTGAAGTGATCGTCATCGGCGTCCTGATCATTGTCCCGTTGATGCAGACGGACGCGCTGCCGAAGGCGCAGTTGATGACTTTCCTGGCAGCGCCACCGCCTCCGCCGCCACCGCCTCCCCCGCCTGCCAAGGCCCCTCCGATTGTTGTTCACCACGTGAGCATGCAAGACCTGATGAAGGCTCCCACGGTTATTCCGAAGACCATCGCGAAGGTCAAGGCGGAGCCGGTGGTGCAATCGGCCGGAGTGGTGGGCGGCGTTTCGGGTGGCATGCCGGGTGGCTCGGTGGGTGGCGTCCTGGGTGGCATCATCGGCGGCGTCACTGCCGGCCCGCCACCGCCACCACCGCCGAAGGCCAAGGCGCCTCAGCGGATCAGGGTGGGCGGCCAGGTGGAAGCTGCCAAACTGATCTATAAACCGACACCGGACTATCCACCCCTTGCCAAAATGGCCCGGATTCAAGGAACGGTGAGGCTTGAGGCGATTATTGCGAAAGATGGAACAATTCAGGACTTGAAGGTCCTGAGCGGGCACCCCTTGCTGGTCAAATCCGCTCTGGACGCAGTGAAACAATGGCGCTATCAGCCGACGCTATTGAACGGTGAGCCTGTGGAAGTGGTTACGGAGATCGATGTAAACTTCACCTTGGCGGGTTAGTCGGCGACGTTTAAAAATCCTTGAGGAGGAAATAGACAAGCATGCTAGGAGCAAAACTTTTCTTTACGATATTGCTGTTTCAAGAAGGAGGCGGCCTCTCTTTTAGCCCCCTGGACATGTGGAGAACCATGGGGTGGTCAGCTCGAGCGGTCGTGATTGTCCTGTTCTTTATGTCTGCGTGGTCCGTCGGTGTTGCAATCGACCGCTGGATCGCTTTCCAGGCGGCCCGGAAGCAGTCCCGCATCTTCGCGCCTGCGGTTGCCGGCGCGCTGAAGGACGGAAGAGTGGATGAGGCGATTTCGATTGCCGAGCAGAACAAGCGAAGCCACTTGGCAAAAGTAGTTACGGCAGGTCTCCAGGAATTTCAGGCACACCAGGTTTCTGCCGAAATCCCTGGGGAAATGATTGAAGCTTCAAAGCGCGCTCTGGAGCGGGCCTCGGCCATCGTCCACGCGGAACTGAAGCGCGGTATCTCCAGCCTGGCCACGATCGGATCGACGGCGCCTTTCGTCGGACTGTTCGGGACCGTGTTGGGAATCATCCACGCGTTTCAGGGCATTTCCACCAGCAAGTCAACCGGCCTTGGCGCAGTCGCCGGCGGTATCGCGGAAGCTCTGGTTACCACCGCTATCGGTCTGTTCGTCGCTATCCCGGCCGTGTGGCTCTACAACTACTTCACGAACAAGATCGAAGGTTTTGACGTGGAGATGGACAACTCCTCCTCCGAACTGGTGGATTATTTCATCAAGAGTTCCGGAGGTAAGAAATAATGGCCAGGAAACGCGCAGAACTGGGTACGCTGGCGGACATCAACGTGACGCCGATGGTGGACGTCATGCTGGTGCTGCTGATCATTTTCATGGTGATCACCCCTCTGCTTCAGAAAGGCGTTTCCGTTGATCTGGCGAAAACTCACAACCCGCGCAAGATGCCCGACGCCGAAAAGACAGACGCTGTGGAACTGGCAGTTACGCGGGATGGTAAAATCTTCCTGAATGCTCAACCTGTTGCCGTGGATGACATCACGAAGCAAGTGGAAGACCTCATGTCAAACAAGTTGAACAAGGTGGTTTTTATCAAGAGTGATTCTCGGGCGGAATACGGCACCGTCGTTTCTGTTGTGGACAACGTCCGTGCGGCTGGGATCGAGCAATTGGGCCTGATCACCGAAGAGGTTCAGCCCCATGAGAACATCCCGCTCCAACCAGCACTTCCATGACGTCCTGATCGAGAACCGCCGGCCCGGGGTCGGCTGAAGGAGGATACTTTTATGGCAATGGCCGTTGGCGGCAGCAAGAGTGGCACGATGATGAATCTGAACGTGACGCCCTTGATCGACGTGCTATTGGTGTTGCTGATCATCTTTATGATTATCACGCCCTTGACGCCCAAGGGATTGGACGCCCTGGTCCCCAAGCCCGACAAGAACCAGAAGGTCAACAAGGAAGCAATCGAGAGGACCATTGTGGTTTCGATCGACATGCAAAGAAACATCAGCATCAATCAGACACCGGTAGCAATTGGGGATCTGGAGCAACGCCTGGCGGACATCATGAAGAACCGGCCGATTGATCAGCACATTCTGTTCATCAAGGGCGATCCGAAGCTCCCTTTCCAGGATGTGGCGCAGTTGATTGACATATCAAAGGGCGCCGGGGCCGACAAGATCGGGTTGATCACCAAGGCGATCGAGGCGCAGCAATAGATTTCCCGGGACCTGCAAATATTGACCTAGGGAGGATGGAAAATGCAACGTAACAAGCTGGCACCGCTGTGTGCGGTGTTGCTGCTGGCGGCCGTGGCGGGCGGATGTAATGCTTTACACGCGCTGAAAGCACGTGACCAGCTCCACAAAGGAGTAGACTCCTATCGCAACGCGAAGTTTCAGGATGCGATTGAGCATTTCAAGAGTGCAATCCAGTTAGACCCTTCGCTGGTCAATGCACGCTTGTATCTGGCCACCGCCTATGCCCAGCAGTATGTTCCCGGCGGGGACTCGCCGGAAAATATCAAGGTCGGGCAGCAGGCCATCGCAGCTTTTGAAGATGTGTTGAATCTCGATGCAAAGAACACTACAGCGCTGGCCAGCATTGGGCAGATCTACTACAACATGAAGAATTTCGATAACGCGAAGGAGTTCCAGAGAAAGCGGATCCAGATTGAACCGAACAATCCTGAGCCTTATTACTGGATTGGTGTGATCGATTGGGCGCAGGCTTTCCAGGTGGATGGACAGATTCGCAAGAACCTGAACCTCATGGTTCCGGACAAGGTGGGAAACCTTCCGCCGTTGCCTGAAAAGTACAGGGCCCAGGTGGAGGAGAAGAACGCCAAGCTGATCAACGAGGGGATAGATGCTCTCAATAAGTCACTGGAGTTGAAGCCCAATGACTTTAACAGCATGGCTTACCTGAACCTGCTGTACCGCCAGAAAGCGGACACCGAAAAAAGCAAGTCGGACCGTGAGGCAGATTTGAAGGAAGCCAATAATTGGCAGGAGAAAGCAATGGAAGTGCGGAAGGCTCCGTCTGCGAAGTCTTCATCCCAGGGATCATAGTTCGCACAAGGTTAACACGCTGCAAGAGGGCCCTTCGCCTCACGGTCAAGAGGCGGAGGGCTTTTTTGTGTGTGCCGAGCATGTTCGACAGCTTGGGAGTGAAAGTCTCCTTCACAACCTGACGGAGGTGAAGTGATAGCGAAGCGCAAGGGCGTCGCCGCGAGGCGGGGTCTGAAAGAAGCGTGGAGCAAACGTGCGA